>NZ_CP128361.1:919530-1226040 GCF_030345075.1 Solwaraspora sp. WMMA2065 | reverse complement strand
GCTGAGCAACTGCGCCCCGACGAGGGTGCTCACCGTGCTCGCACCGACCATCGACACGTGGGTCACCGCCGCGCCGGTGAACAACGCGACCATCGGACGGTGCCGGGTCCGGCGGGCCTCGACCGCTGCGGGCACCATGGTCAGCCGGGGCTCTCGACGACGATGCCCCTGGGCGCTGGCACAGACATGCGTTGACCTCTTCTGCGAGACGCCGGCTGTCGCGGGACGTTGTCAAGATTCTTTACGGCTGGCGGCTGCGGGGCTTCTCCGGCGTTGCCCGGGCCGACGTGTCGGGCGCAGACGACGGGCGGGCCATCGGGGTCGCCGATGGCCCGCCCTGCGCGGTGCCGGCCGGCTCACGGCGTACCGCAGCCGGAAGTGCCCGGGTCAGAGGTGTCAGTTCGGGGCGTGGACTCCGGTCGCCGCGTAGTCCTTGATGGATCCCCGAACGTACATCTCGCTGCCCGTGTTACCGGTGGAGTACTGTTCGATGGAGCCGGGGAACGGCATGGTGGAGGCGTTGCGTCCGTACACGTCGGTGTAGACCGTGGATGGACCGCTGTTGCGCACCGAGAAGGTGCCGGGCCGGTACTCGCGCAGGGTGCCCTTGAACGGTGAGCGCGGATCGTTCCAGCCGACCTGTTGGCCGGTCTGCTGAGTCACCTGCCGAGCCTCGGCGCAATAGTCGCCACCGGCCAGGTCCGTGTAGCACAGGTCCACGATCCGGCCCATCCTGTTCGGCAGGCTCGGGTCGTAGTACCGGGACGGGTTGACGACGTAGAACAGCGGCGCGAGGTGAAAGTCCAGCCCGGAGCCTGTCACCTGCACGTCGGAGAACCAGAAGTCGTCCATGTCGGAAACCGTGAACGGCACCGGGTTGGGGTAGAGCGGGTCGAAGTGGGTACGGCCCTCCCGGATCGCGTCGATACAGCCGGTCTCGGCGATCAGCCGGCCCAACGATCGGGTGTCCGACGGCGAGTCCGCCGGCACCGGAGGTGCGACATTGATGAACGGGCGGCCGAAGCCGGGGCATTCGCTGGGGCTGAAGCCGCCGGGTCGACCGAGCGGGATCATCGCGTTGTACCGGGCCTCGGTGACCGGGCCGCCGTTGCTCCCGACGCAGCGCTGGTTGAACAGCAGCTCGTGGACGTTGTTGGTGAACGCGTCCGGCGAGTGGGTGCCCTGGTGGAATTTCAGCAGAACGTCGCAGACGGCGATCGTGGGCCCCTGCGGCGGGAAGAAGCTGGTGCCGTTGTCGCCCTGGATGACATTGCTGTTGTTCACCACCAGCACCTTGTGCCCGACGTGGTCCTCGTGGCGGTGACTGTGGTCGGGCATGTTGTCCAGCATGACCTCGCTGGTGTAGCCGAAGGCGGGCCAGCCGGCGGTGCCGTACAGGTCCGAGGCCCGCGGATCGTCACCGTGTTCGTGACCGAAGTAGCAGCCGCTCGGGTCCCGGGTCGGGTGCTAGGTCGGGTAGACCTTGCCGTCGGGGCCGTAGGTCCAGTACCGGGCGTGGATCTCGACCGAGCACTCCCCGGCCCGCGGCAGGTAGCCCTTCTCGTTGGCGGTGGCGATCAGTTCGTACGCCCGGCTCCTGGGCGCGCTCGCCGGCGGCAACGCCGTACCCCAGGTCGGGTCGCCGGGTGGCATCGTCGGCGGTGCGGTGGTCGGCGGTGGACTGGACGGCGGTGCGGTCGTGGACGGTGGGGTGGTGGGGTCGGCCGGCGATCCGGTGCAGGTGGTGCCGTTGAGCGCGAAGCTGGTCGGCGCGGTGTTGCTGCCGTTCCACGACCCGTTGAAGCCGAACGAGGTGGTCGCCCCGGTGGCGATGCTGCCGTTGTAGCTGGCGTTGCGGGCGGTGACCTGTCCACCGCTCTGCGACACCGTGGCGTTCCACGCCTGGGTGATCTGCTGACCGTTGCCGTAGCTCCAGGTCAGCGTCCACGAGCTGACTGGGTCGCCGAGGTTGGTGACGGCCACGTTGGCGGTGAAGCCACCCGGCCACTGCGAGGCGACGGAGTAGGTGACGCCGCATCCGACGGCAGCGTACGCGGCCGTGACGGCCACTCCGCTTCCGGCGATGACGGCTGTCACGGTCGCGGCTGACCACAGCCGGGACCGGTACCGGTGTAAGCGCATGTGCTGGCTCTCCTCCACTGACGTGCGGACGGATCGACAGGGCGCGCTGTCACCTACGGTCGACCACCCCGGGCGGCCTGGAGCGCGAGGTGTCCCGGTGTGGCGCGGCACGGGTGGCACCGGGCAGCGCGGCGTGGTGGATCGCCCGAAGGGAAGACAGCGAACGCACCATCAATAGATGTTCATAAATGTTACGCCCGGTGCACCCCCTGTCAACTGGATGCACTGGCGCCAATCGATGTAGGCTTGATCATCTTTGGAGCTGCCGAACCTCGCCTACCCGTTCTCGGTCCCGCGCAGACCGAACGCGTGGGCAAGCTGCGCGCCGCTATCGACGACGACGCCCTCGGCCGCGAGCTCAGAGCCCTTCCGGCGCCCCGGGTACGGGCACTCACCCCGGATATCTGTGCCGCACTGGACATCGACCTGCGGAACCGTTTCACGGCGGCGGGATGGACGGCGCGGCTCGATCACTTCCACGCGCGGGGTGTCGCCCAGTGGGGGCCGAGTGGGCGGTACGAGGATGTCCTGACCGGCACCGACATCGACGGCGTCAACATCGTCGCCGTCAAGGAGGGCGTGCTCTCCGACGCGGTCCTGGTCCTCGCCCACCACGACACGGTCCCGGGCACCGGCGGCGCCGACGACAACGGCACCGGCGTGGTCGGGCTGCTGGAGCTGGCCCGCCTGCTGGGTGCGGCGCGATTCCGCCGGACGGTGCTACTCGTCGCGGTCGACCACGAGGAGCTCGGCTTTCACGGTGCCCGTCACCTGGTGCGGCAGATGTCGGTCGCCAGGCGGAAGGTGGTCGGTGCCTACGTGTTCGAGATGCTCGGATTCGCCAGCACCGAGCCGGGCAGCCAACATTTGCCGCGCGGGCTCGACCTGCTCTATCCCGGGCAGATCCGCCGGATCCGGCGCAACGGGCAGCGAGCGGACTTCGCCGCAGTGCTCTACCAGCGGTCCAGCCGGACGATGGCGGCCCTGTTCGCGGCCGCGCTGACCCAGCTGAACGGCCCGACCGGCACCGTCCTGCTCCGTGCACCCACCGACCTGCCGGTGCTGGGGCCGCTGCTCGGCCGCTTCGTGCCGTTCACCCAGCACTTCGCGCGCAGCGACCATCTGCCGTTCTGGGACGCCGGTCTACCCGCGGTCCAGATCACCGACACGGCCAACTTCCGTAACCCGCACTACCACCGGGCCGGCGATCTCCCCGACACGGTGAGCATGCAGCAGGTGGCGGACGTGGTCGCAGCCACCGCCCTGGCCGTGGAGATCCTGGCGGAGCGGCTCGACTAGTCGCAACGCCGCTCGGTTAGGGCGGGTGGATGGTTAGCAAGTGTTTGTGATTATATCGATGGCTATGGTGGCTTTGTGGCTGCGTCGGTCTACGTTGGGTCCGCGGGCTTGGTACTTGGAGTTCGAGCGTTTGATCATGCGGGTCTTCACCCGGATCCGACGCTCAGGTAGCAGGTGGGCCAGAACCGCACGACCGATGGCGCCGGCCAGGTCGATGACGGTGTCGGCGAGGACGCCGGCGGCGTGGGTGACCTGGTCGCGGGCGGCGTTCAGGGCGGTGGTGAAGCTGGCCCGGTCAGGGCCGGTGCCGGGCCGGCTGTCGGTGGCGTCGGTCATGGCGGTACGCAGGATCTGGTAGACGACCAGCAGGGCGTAGACCTCCTGGTCGATGCCGTCGGGAGTACGCGCGCGCAGGACCCGGCCGCCGAGGATGCTGGATTTGATCTCCAGGTAGGCGGTTTCGACCTCCCACCGGCGGTGGTACAGCTTCATCAGTCCGCCGGCCGGGTGGGTGCGTGGGTCGAGCAGGGTGGTGATCAGCCGGTAGCCGCCCGTGCGGACGCCGTCGATGGTCTGGACGCTGATCTCAGCGTCCACGACCCGCACCCGTACCGTGCCGATGGTCGACAGCCAGGATCCGTCGTGGTACCGGCGGATCACCGGCGGGCGGCGGCCGTTCTTGCAGCGGATCAGCAGGTCGGCCCTGGTGGCGGCGAGTGTCTGGATGAGGTCGGCGGCGGCGTAGTTACGGTCGGCCAACAGCAGCATCCCGGCGGCCAGGGAGCGGGCCTGGTCGAGTTCGTCGCGCTGGCGGTCTCCCATGACGATCCCGAACTGTTCGCCGACCCGTTCTTTGCCCAAATCATCGTCGGCGTGTCCGCAGCGCTCGAGGAGACCGACCTTCACCTGCTGCTGTGCCTTGCCAGCTCCGGGCGGGGCCGGTCCCGGTTGACCAACCTGCTGCACACGCGCGGCGTCGACGGCATCATGCTGATGGCGCTGCACGGCGACGATCCGCTGACGCACATCGTGCGGCGGGCCGGCCTGCCCGCGGTGTACGGCGGCCGGCCGTTAAACTTCGAACCACAGTGGTACGTCGACTCCGACAACCTCGGCGGCGCCCGACTGGCCACCGAACATCTCATCGGCCTCGGCCGCACCCGGATCGTCACCATAACCGGCCCCAGGTCCACCGATGTCGGCCTCGCTCGCCACCGCGGCTACGAGGAGGCAATGATCATGGCTGGGCTGACCCCGTACGCGGCGGCGGAAGGTGACTTCACCGAGACCGGCGGTGCCGCAGCGATGAGATCACTGCTCGACAGCCACCCCGACCTCGACGCCGTCTTCGCCGCCAGCGACAACGCCGCAGCAGGCGCTCTACGTGTCCTCATCGACGCTGGCCGGTCGGTTCCAGGCGACGTGGCAGTGGTGGGCTTCGACAACCTCGGAATAGCCGAACGAACCGATCCGCCGTTGACCACCGTTCACCAGTCGGTCCAAGCTCTGGGCAAAGAAATGACCCGGATGCTCGTCGAGCTCATCGCGGGGCACGAACCCCTGTCCATCATCCTGCCCACGAAGTTGGTGCTACGCGACTCGGCATGATCAGCGAATCAGGCCAGCCGGTTGGGGCGGCAGGGACTCCGCAGGCAACGGGCTAACACAGTTCACGGGCGGGGGGCAGGGTTGACGCAACCATGGATGCAGGTGCGGGACAACAAGGGTGCGCGCACGCCCGGCGTGGACGGACGCACCGTCTCCTACATCGAGAACGTGCGAGGCGTCGAGGACTTCCTCGACGAACTACGGTCGCAGGTCAAGGACCGCAGTTTCCGTCCGATCCCGGTGCGCGAGCGCATGATCCCCAAGACGAACGGCAAGCTACGCCGCCTAGCGAGGCGGAAAGGGATAGCGATCGCGGACGAGTGTCTGATCCCCCGTGATTCCAAAACGACCCGAAACCTGGCGGATGTGGGTCGATGCAGTGCTGGGCGGGCTCCAGTCGGTGGCCCGCCCGCTTCCTGGCCGTCCAGTCCGCGCGGTAAGGGAGACCACGAGGGAAGGCCTGCGGCGTACTCGTGGTGATGTTACCGGGGAGAAGCTCGATCCCGACCCACCCAACGGTGGCCGGTGAACGCAAACATTCAGGTGGTGCGCGCTGGGATTCCGCGTGGTGGCATAGCGTGATGGCCGGTTGGTTGGTGGCCGCCGGCTGATGTTGACCTGGGTGGGGTGGGGGTCAGGTGGGTGCGGGTAGGTTCGGCATCCAGGGTCGTCCGAGGATGGCGTCGCGCAGGACGGCCATTTTGTCGAGGCCGTTCTTCGCCGCGCTGGAGACGTAGCCGAGGATCTTGTACCGATCCTTGGTGCGTTGCTCGCTGGTGAGCCGCCCGGAGATCTTCTGCTGGATCTTCGCCGGTCGCAGGTCCCGTTCGGCCTGGTTCGACGTCGGCGGCACCAACAGGTCGTCAACGAAGCGCAGCACGTCGGCACGTCGGTCCCGGAAGACTTCCAACAGCAGGCGGGCTTTACGCTCACCCGGCCGGTTGCCGATGGTGCTGGTGTCGGACAGTCCGACCAGCACGCCGTGGTGCAGCCGGTACAGCAACTCGGCCTTCACTGTGGGGTCGATGCCCGGCCGGTTCTGCTCACGGGCCGTGTTCGTCTCGTGGATCAGCGCGCGCAGCGCGTCGGAGATCTGCTTCGGCCAGACCGCGTCGGGGTACACCTCGGCCGCACCGTCAAGATCACGTAACAGGTGAGCGCAACACAGTTGGTGGACCAGCGTGCCCAACTCGGCCGAGTCGTAGTTCTGGTACCGGTCGTGCACGACCACCGAGCCGGTCAGGTCCTTGACCACGAACGCCGTGAACGTGGCCAGGTCCCGGTCACCGACCTGGTAGTGAGTCCACAACTCGGTACACGCCACGAGCAGGTACTTCTCGGCCTTCTTCCGGCCCGGCCTCGGTTTCTTTGGCCCGACCCGCAGCGGCGTCTCGTCACAGCACACCGCGTACGCCAGGGTGATCAACATGCGGATCCGTTTGTCGACCTCGCTGGTCAGCGCCGCGACCCGGGTCAGCACGCCGTGCACGAACCCCGGCGACGGTGTCGCACCGGTCAGCGACCGAAGCATCTGTACACACCGCTGCACCGGGATGAAATGCACGACCATCAGATAGACCGCCCACGCCTGCAGGTTCGGGCCGTACCCCACCGGACCGGCCCCCGCGCCTTCCGGCCGGGCCGCGGTGTGCAGCTTCCCGCACCCACACCGCACCGCATGCTGGTCGTACTGGGTCAGCGTCGCGGTCATCAACGGAACCTCGACCTGCTGATACCGGTCCACCACACCCAGATCCCGCGCGTCCACCAACTCCGCGCCGCACCCGCAACTACCCTCGGGGAACCGGTCCCGCCGCTGATCAGGAGCATCCGACCAGGCCAGGTTCGACCCCGGCGCACCCCGCTGCCTACCCCGCGTACCCGCCGGGGTGTCCCGCTTCTTCCTCGCCGCAGGTGGCGTACGCCCCGGATCATCATCCTTCGACGGCGGAGACGACGAGTTCGACGAGTTCCGCGACAACAGATGCTCGACCCGCGCCAGCCGCACCGCGAGCGCCTCGTACGCCGCCGTCAACTCCGCGATCTGCGCGTCCTGCTCAGCAATCCGAGCGTCCTGCGTCCGTGCCAGCGAGATCAACTCTTCACGAGACAGATCCTCCGACACCGACACGCCAAGATCAAACCACAACGGACAGAACGGCGTCGAGCCGGTCGAACCCCGTCACTCAACCCGCGCTGACCGTCACTCTTCGCGCACCACCTGAATGTTTACGGTCAGGTGTAGTGCTGCGGTGACGATGTCGCCGATTCTGCGTGGGCTGGCGGTGGTGTGACGGAGCGTCCTCCAGCGTCCGATCAGGATGGCGAAGCCGCGTTCGCCCTGCCAGCGCAGGCTGCGTAGCAGCCGGTTGTAGAAGCGGTTGTCGGGGGCGAGTCGGCTGCCGTCGGTGTTTTGCTTGACCGGGGTCTTGATGCCCTGGCCTGCGCCTTCGTAGCCGGAGTCGGCCAGGGTGGGCAGGTCCAGTTCGGTGGCGGCCCAGTTCAGGGCTGCGGTGACACCGAGGGTCTGGGCGCAGGTCAGGTCGTGCAGGTGTCCGGGCATCGCCGGTGAGGTCCAGATCGGCAGTCCGTCCGGGCGGGCGACCGCCTGGATGTTCGCGCCGAAGTCGCGGTGCTTTCCGGAGTACCAGGCGTCGATCGTTTCGCCTTTGACGGACAGGGTGGTCTCGGTGAGCCGGTCGCAGTCGAACAGTTTGCCGTCGAGGATGACGTGGGACCAGCCGTCGTCGGCGACCCGGCGCAGGGCGGTGTGGAGATCCTCGGCCTGTGTGGTGAGGACCGTGATGCCCTCGGCGAGGTACCGGTAGGCGGTCGCCCGTGAGATGCCGAAGCCGGCGCCGAGCAGCGCGACGTCCTCGCCCTTGCGGAACCAGACGAGCACCATCAGCGCCTGGCGGAAGCAGGTCAGGGCACGGGCGCCGGTACGGGTTCCGCGCGTCCGGCGTTCGGCGGCGAGCAGCCGGCTGACGTACTGCACGAGTTCCCTGGGGACGTCGACCATGGCACGATATGCGATCACGTGGGGTCCTCACCGGTGGGTGATCTTGTGGTGAGAACTACCTACCGAGGGCCCCACGCCCTTCTCCAGCACTGTCCGGCTTCACCGGCTTCGTCCGTGTCGCACCAATCAAACCTTTTGCGTTGCTGAGATCAGCTCACTACATCAACAACGGCTACTCGTGGTTGGTCGAGGGCGACATCGAAGGCTGCTTCGACGAAATTCGGCACAGCGCCGTGATCGAACGCATCCGTCGACGCGTCGCCGATCGCAAGGTGATCAATCTGTGCAAGGTGTTTCTCAAGGCTGGTTTGCTTACCGATCTGGGACGACTCGAACGACGGGTGTCCGGCACGCCGCAGGGTGGTGCAAACAGCCCGCTGTTCGCCAACCTTGGCGTTGTCCGCTCTGGACGAGCCGATCCAGGCAGCCTGGGCGGCAACGTCGAAATACCGCACAGCGCTCCTACCTGCACTCGAAGGGGATCGCCACCTATCGACTCATTTGGTACTCGGATGACTTCGTGGTCATGGTGCATGCAACCCGAGAGCAGACGGAGGCCCTCAGCCTCGATTCGTCAGAGGGGTTTGGTCCCTGCCTGACCGTTTCGGCTTGACTGTTTTGTCCTCTTGTGGGTGTACGGGCCGGCCGCGTCTCGCTGCGGGCGCGCCGGGTCTCCGGTCCCGGGGCTTGCCTTTCTGCTGGTAGGGGCAGGTTGGGTGGGTCAGGTGGTCAGCGGCAGGTGCAGGCGTTGCCAGCAGATCAGGAACGCGTCGGCCCAGGGCCAGGTGTCGGGGATGGACAGTGTTCGGCGGCGGGCGTGGGTGGTGAGTTTCGCGGGTAGGTGCAGTAGCCGGTAGCGCAGGGTGTCGGGTTCGGCGTGGGCGAGATCGGGTTGGTCGTGCAGGCCGAGTAGCCGGGTCCAGGCGGCCAGGTCGGCGGCGATGTTCGCGGCGAGGATCCAGCCGCGGTTGACGGTCCAGGACTTGCTGGGCAAGTTCCGCAGGCCCATGGCCTTGTTCGTTCGTACCTGGTCTTCCACGCCGGCGTGGGAGCGGTGCGGGGCGTCGAGCCACTGCGGGTGGTGCGAGCCGGGCACGCCGCCGATCCGACCGATGTTGGTGGCCACGATCGCGTACCGCCAGCCGGTCTTCTTCTCCAGGTCGGTGAGTTTCTTGGCGTGCCGGGCGGCCGGGCGGGTGCGCCGCGCGAGCAGCCGCAGCCCGGCGGGCCAGCCGCCGAGGCGGGTGTTGAGGCCGGTCAGTTCGGCGACCTGCGCGGTGTCGGTGGCGGTCCCGTCCTGACGCAGGCTGCTGTCCCAGGCCCGCTCGGGCAGGGCGGCGATCGCGATCTCGTCGGCGTCGGTGATTGTCCATCCGACGGTGAAGCGCACCGTGCGCCACAGCCGGTTCATCTGCTCCAGGTGGTGTAGCAGGTCGTGGGTGGCTCCAGCGCCGTCGACCCGCACGAGGATCCTGCGCCGGTACTTCACGGGGAGTTGGACGATCGCCTCACCGAGGACCCGGATATGGTCGGTGATGGTGTTCGATCCGGCGTTACCCGGGCGCAGCAACATGGCCAGGCTCTCGCCGGTGTTCGCGCACCATGCCCCCAACGGGTGGAACCCGAACCCGCGCTTGAACGTCGCGGCCGCGCTCTGCTTGTCGCTGTGGGCGGTGATCAAAGTGGCGTCCAGGTCGATGACCACCCACCCCGACAGCAGTTTGCCCGCCACGGCAAGCCAGGGGAAACCCTGCGGCCGACCGGCGAGCAGATCCCAGACCCGGGCCCGGACCTTCGCCCGTGCCTTGGCGACGCGGCGCAGCCCGGCCTCGTCCAGCCCCGCCGGGGCGCGACGCACAGTGGCCTGCGACGGCGGCTCGGCGAACACCAGAGACTGATGCGCCAGCAGCCCGATGTCGGACATGCTCGTCGCGCCGAGCACGATCGCGACCGCCAGGCAGACCAGGACCGTGCCCCGATCCCACCAGCCCGGCCCCTTCCCCCGCGGCAGCACCTTGTTCAACCCACCGGTCAACCCGGTCCGGTCCGCACACCGGCGCAGCAGGACCGCACCCGCGTGACCGACCAAACCCTTCCCGCCCGAGGCCACGACCAGCCGTTGATCCCAACCGTTACTCTTACTCACCGGAAAGGTGCACCCGCTTCTGCTCTGGACTTGATCTAGACAATCACATCCTCGCAGGTCAGGTGCACCTTTCCTTCATCACCCTCGATCAACCAATTCCCCTCTGAACGGGGGAGGTCAAAGCCGACACCGCGAAGATCCTGGATGGTCAGGGACTGCGGCTGTCGGAGGCGAAGACGCACATCACCCACGTGGACAGCGGTTTCGACTTTCTCGGCCTCCGCATCCAGCGTCGGCCGCGTGAAGGCAAGCCCGCCTGCGCCTACACCTTCTGTCGGAGGCTAACTTCGAGGCCACGAAACGCAAGGTCCAGGTCACCCGATATCGCTATCGCGGGTCGAACATCCCCACGCCGTGGGATGCGGCAACTGCATCGGCGTAACTCGCCCATCCGTACACCTGTGGAGAGCCCGGTGCCGGGACGACCGGCACGCTGGGTTCGGGGAGCGGGTTGGGGAAACGGACCGTCTGAGCCTCGATCCACCGATGAAGGTCGGACCGGCAGGACCCCGGCTATAGAAAGTGCCCTCTGAACTGGAAGGATAGGAGTTCTGACGCTTCTATCGCTCGGTTCGAGAGGGCACCTCGCAGGTGAGAATACGCCAGGACGCGCCGGTGGTGCGCGCGACGTTCGACGATCCGAATCTGGTGTCGTGTGCCGGTCTCGTTCCGGTGATGCGCCTGGCCGAGCAGGCCGGTCTGCATGACGCGGTCGCCGACCGGGTGCGGCTGCCGACGGACAAGGGCGCGAACCCCGCCGGGAAGGTCGCCACGGTCGTGGCGGGGATGCTCGCGGGCGCGGACAGCATCGACGACCTCGACATCGCCCGGCACGGTGGCATGCGGTCGCTGTTCGGCAGCGTGTACGCGCCGTCGACGCTCGGGTCGTTCCTGCGTACGTTCACCCACGGGCACGTACGGCAGTTACAGGCCGCCGCCCGCGACACCCTGATCGGTCTGACCGGCCGGGCACCGATCCTGACCGGCGCCGACACCCTGTGCTTCGTGGACATCGACTCCATGCTGCGGCGGGTGTACGGCAAGCAGAAGCAGGGCATCGGGTTCGGCCACGCCAAGGTCGGCGGCTACAACGTCTACCTGCGCGGCTACAACCCCCTGGTCGCGACGCTGTCCACCCCGCTGTCCGCGCCGGTGATCGCCGCCACGAGGCTGCGGTCGGGTAACGCCGGCTCGTCCCGGGGCGCCGCCACCATGATCGCCGAGGCCATCACGACCGCCCGGGCATGCGGCGCTTCGGGGGAGATCATGGTGCGAGCGGACTCGGCGTTCTACGCCAAGACGGTGATCAGCGGCTGCCGGCGTCGTGGCGTGCGGTTCTCGGTCACCTGCCGCATCGACCCGAAGATCCGCGCCGCGTGCGACGGCATCGCCGCCGACCAGTGGGTCGACATCACCTATCCGCAGGCCGTCCGGGACGAAGACGCCGGCCGGTGGATCTCCGACGCGCAGATCGCCGAAACCACGTACACCGCGTTCGCCGGCACCCGACACGAGGCGACCGCCCGGCTGATCGTGCGCCGCGTCCGCCGCGACGACCCGCAACAGATCCCCGGCCAGGACGAACTCCTACCGACCTACCGGTACCACGCCGTGTTCACCGACAGCCCGTACACCCTCGTACAGGCCGAAGCCCAGCACCGGCAACACGCGATCATCGAGCAGGTCAACGCCGACCTGATCGCCGGCCCCCTCGCCCACCTGCCCTCCGGACACTTCAGCGCCAACGACGCCTGGCTGACCTGCGCCGCGATCACGCACAACCTCACCCGCGCCGCCGGACACCTCGCCGCGGGCACCTGGTCGACCGCCAGACCCGCCACCATCCGGACCCGGATCATCACCGTCGCAGCCCGCCTCGCCCACCGGGCCCGCACCATCCACCTACACCTGCCCGAGTACTGGCCCTGGCAGGCGGCGTTCGACAACCTGTTCACCGCCGTCCAGCCGGCACCCGGCTGACCACACCCCACCAGCCGAAACCAGGCGGCCCGACCACAGGCCACAATCCCGTTCCACCCCGAACACTCACCCTCGGAGCAAGCCGATCACGTGATCGGCGACTCCCTCACGCCCGCCGCACCACCCAATACAGAAATGATCAACCAACATTCAGCGGCAACCGCGTCGGTGGATCGAGGCTGAGAAGGCGGCACCGCGCCCCGGTCCGACTCCATTCCACCGGCGCTCCTACGGGTTCCGCCCGATGCGCCGGGCTCATGACGCGATCGCCAAGACCCGTCTACTCACGTCCAAGAGCTACGAATGGATCGTGGAAGGCGACATCACGGCGTGCTTCGACGAGATCGACCACACGGCCCTGATGGACCGGGTGCGCGATCGGATCGCGGACAGACGCGTCCTGGCCCTGGTCAAGGCGTTGCTCAAAGCTGGCATCCTCGGTGAGGACGGCCAGCCGCGAGCCACCGACACCGGCACCCCGCGGGGATCGATCCTTTCGCCGCTGCTGAGCAACGTGGCCTTGTCGGTCCTGGACGAGCACTTCGCCCGGATCCCCAGCGGTCCCGCCGACGCGACGGCGGTTGGCAGGTCCTGGGACTTACGCCGGTGATCCTCTCGGGTGGCGTCGGACGAAGTCCCAGACGATGGCGCTGGCGTCCGGGCCGGCGCCATCGGTGAAGAGGCCGTCACCGGCAGGGCCTGGCCAGACGTGCCCCATACTGCGGACGAGGTACGACTCGACGACAGACGTGCCGTCGGGCGTGCTGATGGTGGTGCGCGTGTACGCATGCCTGCCCGGTTCCGCAGGCACCGTCGCCGTCTCTTCGACAAGGTCCAAACTCTCGTTTAGCAGACCGTCGTCAATGAGGTCACTTACCGCGATCCAGTGCTCGACGAGGCGAGTTGCGACGATTGGTGGGACGACGTCATCCTCCTCGCCCTGGATGACGAGCAGCGGCACCTGCCGCGCCCGGTCGCCCATCTGGGACCACGCCTGACGTGCGGTGTAGTCCGGCGGTGTGGCACCGGGGTCGTCCGGGTCCACCTGGTTCAGCCCATACTCGCCACCGGCGACCGACGTCGCGGTCGCGAAGACGTCGGGGTAGGTCGCCGCGAGGATGACGGCGGTCCCCGCCCCGGAGGACGCGCCGGCGACGTGCACGTGGTCCGGATCCGCGTTGTACTCTTCGACCACCTGCCGAGCCACGCCTGCGAGCAGCGCGGGTTCTCCGTCGTAGCGGTGCTGCTCCCGCGGATCAGCCGAGTTCCAGCAGTTGACCGCGTTGCGGAACAGGCGTTGCGTGGGATAGACCACGATGAAGCCCTCGCGGTCGGCCAAATTGTTAAACTGCGTCGTGAACTTCATCGAGTTCCACCCGTACCCGGACATCCCGCACCCGTGAATCGCCATGATCACCGGCAACCGGGTGGTGCCGTCGTACTGTGGCGGTAGGTGGACCTGGTAACGCTGGGAGCCGACGTCGCTTTCGTACTTGTGATTGCGATCTCCCTCCCCCATCCACCATGGCAGGCCGAACTGGAAGACCGCGACACCGACACCGACACCGACCGCGAGCACCAGCGCGACGCAGGAGGCGATCCAGGGCCATCGCCGCCGCCGAAGCCGGTCGGACCGCAGCTGATCGGACTCGAGCGCCTGGTCCAGTGCGGGCATTTCGTGCTCCTTTCGCCAACCGGTGCTCACCTGTTGGTAGTGGCCATGCCGGCAGCACTGGCTGCGACGATCGCCGCCGCGGTGCGCGTCACCGCGATGGCGACCGCCTCGGGTCCCCAATGGCCGCAGGCGATCTCGCTGGCCCGGGTCACCGTCGTCGACGTCCAGGGCAACGGGGGCCGCAGCGAGGGCATGGCGCCGCTGGCGAAGAGCAGCCCGATGATCGCAGCGGTGCGGGGATCGGGAGCTTCGCCGGCCTCCAGGATCCGACGGATCCGCGCTCGCAGCCGCGCCTCGTGCTCCCCGTCGGCCGCGGGCCACCTGGTGGAGCGGAACACGCGCAGCACCCGCGTCTCCTCACGCCGCAGGAGGCCGCGGGCCACGAGCCGGTCGACCACCACCTGCCACAGGTCGGCGCCGAGCGTGACGAGCAACGGCTGCACCCGCTGCGTCTTCTCGGCGATGGTGTCGTAGGCCGACTGCAGCAGCGGGTCGGGCAGCGGACCCTCACCAGCCGGGGTGACCCGCGGGCCGTTCAACCCCCCGGAGTCGTCAGTCTGAATCCGATTGAGCAGCGCGAGCTCGGTGAGCACCGCGCCCCCAAGCGTGTAGTACAGGGTGCCCGCCGACTGGATCGACGCGCCGTCGTCGTCCATTAGGAGCAGCATAAGGTCGTCGACGATGAGTAGGTCGTTACGTGCCGACATCGGCTTTTCGCCCATAGGTGTTCCTTCCCTGTCCTCTTTGCGCGTTGTCACTCGCCCGTGCGCTCAGCCGAGAAAGGTGCGCAGGACGGCGTTTACCTCCTCGGCGTGGGTCCAGAGCAGCCCGTGTGGGGCGCCTTCGATCTCGACGTACTCGGCGTCGGGAAGTGCCCGGCGGAACCGCCGGGCGGTGGCGTCGATGGGGAGGATGTTGTCGGCGGTGCCGTGCAGGATCAGGGCCGGTTTGCCACTGGCACGAACCGCCTCGACGTCTTCGCGGAAGTCCTCGATCCAGGAGGACACGACGGCGTAAGCCGCCACCGGCGCGCTGGAGACGGCTACGTTCCAACTACCGGTGACGGTCTCCTGGCTGATCCGGCTGCCGAGGTTCTCGTCGAGGTTGTAGAAGTCCGAGAAGAACTGCATGTACCAGGCGTATCGGTCACCTTTCGCCGCAGCCTCGATCCCGTCAAACACCTTCTGCGGCAAGCCCTCTGGGTTGTCGTCACGGGCGACCAGGAACGGTTCGAGCGAGGCGAGGAACGCCAGCTTCGTCACCCGCTGGTGGCCGTACCGCGAGACGTAGCGGGCCAGCTCACCGGTGCCCATCGAGAAGCCGACCAGGACGACGTCGCGCAGGTCCAGCGTCTCCAACACGGTGTTTAGGTCAGCGGCGAACGTGTCGTAGTCGTAGCCGGAACCAACCTTCGAGGAGCTCCCGAAGCCGCGTCGGTCGTAGGTGATCACCCGGTACCCGGCAGCAAGCAGCTCGCGCGTCTGAAGCTCCCAACTGTGGCCGTTGAGCGGATATCCGTGGATGAGGACAACCGGCTGGCCTGCGCCCTGATCCTCGTAGTACAGCTCGATCGGGGTGCTGTTCTCTTTCCCGACGGTGATGAGACCCATCGTCGTTTCCCTTCTGTCGTCGGATACTTCGTGGTGGCGTCCGCGCTGGAGGTGTTGTTGTGGTGCGGCGCTTGTCCACGGGGCTCCCAGCGGACCATCCGCGCGGCCAACACGATCGCCACCGCCGCCCAGGCCGAGGTCGGAGCCAGTAGGAGCACGGAGTCGGCGAGTGAAACTCCGCTGTTCCAGGCGGGTGCTCGGCCGTGCCCGCTGACGACGTCCGCTGGCCCTCGATGACCTCGAGCATCGAGGTCTTGCCCGCCCTGTTGGTACGGAGGAGGGCGTAGAACTCCCCGCTCGATCTGGAACGCGAGTTTCCTGACGGCGTGGAATTCGCCGTACCTGATGCTCAGCTCGTCGATTTCGATGACGGGTCTGGCTGACATCGCGATTCCTTTCGTCTTGACACCAGGCTCCCGCTACCGTCGACGCCTTCGCGTCGGTACAAGCCCCTTAGCTGTCACCGTCCGAGCAGGCCGCACTCAAGTGCGTGTACATGGCGTTGATGAGCCTGGACCCGACCGGCAACGGCCGCCGCAGGTGGACCATCCCGCACCGACCACGGCATTACCGTCGACTCGGCATAAGGCGTGGCGACGGTCGGGGTGAACGGCAGTACATGGGCTGCGCCGGTCGGGTCTTCAACGGCATCAACACAGTGCACCTGGCCTATGTGCGGGAACGGACCGGCCACGCCCTGATCGCCGCGCGGCAGTGGATCCCCACCGAGCAGATCACCGACCCGGCCACCGCCGCGCGGACGGGGCTGACCCCAGGGCTGGAGTTCCGCACGAAGGGCCAACTCGCGATCGACCTGTGCACCCACGCGTACGCCGACGAGCTGACCTTCGACGTGATCTGCGGTGACGAGGTGTACGGCAACTGCACCGAGCCGCGGGGGTTCCTCGAATCCCGTGGACAGGCGTACGTGCTGCGGGTCGCCTCGACCTTCATGATCCAGATGCCGTCCGGTGACCGGCTGACCAGCGCGCAAGCCGTCACGGAACTGGCGGCGGGGTCCGGCCGCGGCTGGCATGTCCGCTCGGCCGACGCCGGGTCGAAGGGACATCGCTGGTACGCGTGGGCGTGGATCGCCACCGCCTCACCCCGGCACCACCTCCTCGTGCGCCGTCACCTGGCCACCGGGGAACTGGCGATGCACTACTGCCACGTGCCCGAGAGCAGCCGGCGGTCGTGTCGCGGCTGGTCCGCGCCGCCGGCCTGCGGTGGCCGGTCGAGAAATGCTTCGAGTTGGGCAAGGACCACCTCGGCCTGGACCAGTGCCAGGCCCGCACCCTCCACCACCCACAACCACCCGACCACGCCATCGACTGGTTCACCTGGCGACGACGCCACCAGACCCGCACCTGCTGGCACCACCAACTCGCCCGCCTCAACCGCGAATACGCCCTGGTCAACTAGCAACTGGCGGGCTGCCGTAGTAGCCCCTGATGCCTTCGCCGGTCGTCACCGTGCGCGAGGTCGATGGTCGCTGCCCGCGGCGTACCGGGACCAACAACGGCGTCGGCGGACGTGCCGGCCACGGTTGAGACCCCACACTGGCGGCTGCGGTACGCATCGGTGATAATCGCCTACGTTCTAAGTTGGTTGTACGGGTGCCGACGGACTCAGGTGAGAACGAACTGGCGAACCTTCTGGGCCGGCGCGCAGACCGCGTCGCCGTCGAACACCTACTCGCCCAGGCACAGGCCGGACGCAGCGGGGCGCTCGTGGTGCGCGGGGAAGCGGGCATCGGAAAGACCGCGATCCTGGAGCACGCCCGCGATACCGCATCTCCGTCGGGGTTCCGGGTCGAACACTCGGTCGGAGCGGAGTCCGAGAACCAGTTCGCGTTCGCCGGTCTGCACCAGCTGTGCGCGCCGCTGCTGGACCACGCGGATGCGCTGCCCGAGCCGCAGCAGGCTGCCCTCGGCGTAGCGTTCGGCTTACGCGCCGGAGCGGCACCGGACCGGTTCCTGGTCGGGCTGGCCACCCTCAACCTGCTGGCCGAGATCGCCGAGGAACAGCCGCTGCTGTGCCTCGTCGACGACGCTCAATGGCTGGACGAGGCCTCCGCGCAGATCCTGGCGTTCGTGGCACGCCGAGTCGCCGCCGAACGAATCGCCTTACTCTTCGCGCTGCGCGATGTCGGCGACAGCGCTGTCACCACGTTCGCCGAGCTGCCGGAGCTACGGCTGGACGGCCTCAACGACACCGACGCCGGAGCGCTGCTGGCCTCCGCCGTCCACGCACCGCTCGACGCTGGAGTACGCGACCGGATCATCGCCGAGGCACGCGGCAACCCGCTGGCGCTGCTGGAGCTGCCCCGCAGTACCCGTCCCACACAGCTGGCCGGCGGGTTCGAGCTGCCCGACACCCTCAGCGTTCCGCACCGCGTCGAGGACGCATTCCGGCGCCGCAGCGGCAGCTTGCCCCCCGACACCCAGCTGCTACTGCTGGTCGCCGCCACCGAGCCAACCGGCGACGTGGCGCTGCTGTGGCGCGCCGCCGCCGAGCTAGGCATCGCCCTCGAAGCGGTCGAGGCAGCCGAAGCCGTCGGGCTACTCGAGATCGATATCCGGGTGCGGTTCTGTCATCCGTTGGCGCGTTCGGCGGTCTACCGGGCCGCCACGCCACCCGACCACCGCCGCGCCCACGGCGCTCTGGCCGCCGCCATCGACCCGCAGACCGACCCGGACCGGCGCGCCTGGCACCGCGCACAATCGATCTTGGGCACCGACGAGGACGCCGCTGCCGAACTTGAGCAATCAGCCGACCGGGCGCGGGCCCGCGGTGGGCTGGCCGCCGCAGCCGCGTTCCTGCAGCACGCGGCAACCCTCACTCCCGATCACGCCACCCGAGCCCGGCGGGCGCTGGAAGCCGCCCGCGCCAAGCACGAAGCCGGCGCCTCCGAAAGCGCGCTGGAACTGCTCACGACGGCGCCACTCGGGCCGCTGGCTCCCCTGCAACGCGCGCATCTCGACCTGCTGCGAGCCCAGATCGTGTTCCACCTGAACCGCGGCACCGAGGTGCCGGACATGCTGATGGATGCTGCCAAGGCGTTCGCCCCGTTGGACGCCGCGTTGTCCCGCGAGACCTACCTACATGCGCTGGACGCGGCGATCATCAATGGCGGGGGCGACGCGGTACGCATCGCCGAAGCGGCCCTGGCCGCCCCGGCGCCCGAGGTGCCGCCGCGACCGGTAGACCTACTCCTCGACGGGCTCGCGACGACCCTGACAAGGGGACATCCGGCAGGAGCGCCCCGGCTGCAGCTCGCACTGGCAGCGTTCCGCGACTGCCCGCAGGCGGAATCTGTGCAGTCCAGCCAGAGCGACCGTTGGCTGTGGCTGGCCGGCCGCAACGCCGTGACGGTCCTCGACGACGAGCTGCTCTATGTGCTGGCCAGCCGCAACGTCCAGCTCGCTCGTGAGGCCGGCGCGCTGGCGACGCTCCCCGCCGCACTGAACTTCCTGTCCATCACGTTGGTCCTGATGGGCGATCTCGCCCACGCTGACGAGCTGGCGGCCGAGGCCACAGTGATCACACAGGCGACCGGGGGCGTGCCGTTGCGCCATGGTCGCGTCATTCTCAACGCCTGGCGTGGCGACCAGGCCGAGACCACCGCGCTCAACGCCATCATAGCCAGCGATGGCACCTACCCCGACGAGGGCGTGGAGGTCTCCCTCGCCCGGTACGCGATGGCGGTGCTCCACAACGGCTTAGGCAACTATTCGGTCGCGCAGGAAGCTGCGGCGAGGGCGTGCAGGTCCGACGAACAGTCGATCAGCAGCGCGGGCCTACCCGAGCTCATCGAGGCTTCTGTCCGTGCCGGCGAACCGGAACGAGCGGCGCTCGCACTGGAGCAGCTCAGTTCACGCGCGGATGCGTACGGCACCTCATGGGCGCTCGGCCTGGCCGCGCGCTCACGAGCGCTGGCCAGCACCGGGCCCGATGCCGAGAAGAACTACCGCGAGGCGATCGAACGGCTCGAAAAGTCCCGGATGGCCAGCGACACGGCTCGTGCTCACCTCGTCTACGGCGAGTGGCTGCGCCGCGAAGGCCGCCGCCAGGACGCGCGCAAGAGACTCCGCACCGCCCACCAACTGCTGTCGGAGATGGGTGTGGAAGCGTTCGCCGAGCGAGCGGCCCGCGAGCTACGCGCCACCGGTGAGCACCCGCGCAAACGCACCACCCAGCCGGCCCACGCCCTCACCACCCACGAGCTGCACATCGCCCGATTGGTCGCCACCGGGGCCACCTCCCGGGAGATTGGCGCACAGTTGTTCCTGAGCCCTCGCACGATCGAAGCCCACCTGCGCAGCATCTTCCGTAAGCTCGGGATCACCTCCCGCCGGCAGCTCAAGGAACTACCGCTGCGCTGACCAGCCGCGCACACCACGGCCAGAAGACCTGGGAAGGCCGGGCAGCCAGGCGTCGGTGCTCGATCCACCAGCTGCGTTCGGCTGCTTTGACAGCGTCCGCCGGGCTAATACGCCGCGCCAGCACGGTGCGACCGATCGGGGCCTCCGCACCTTCCACCGACGCGAACCGTCGCCACGGATGCGAGGCTGGCGATACGCCGATGACCGACGGCGGTTCGGATCGCAAGACCTCATCCCGACATGACCTGGAAACCTGCGACACCATGCCGCACAACCGATTTGGCCGCCGAGTCGCCCTCAGGCCGAACCAGGAGCCAGGGTCGGGTCGCCCGGAGGGATCTCACCTCCGGGCTCCCACGGAACGGAGCGTGACAGTCTCCCGTCACTCCGCTCGTACCACCCTGGCCATCATCAGAGGGTTACGGACCCAGGCCCAGTGCGCGAAGTAGCGCGGGTGTTGCGCGATGATGCGTTCCCACACGACTCGGGCCTTGCGTCGGGGTCGTAGCCGCCGGTACTTCTTGCGGATCCAACGCACCAGGTAGGAGTTGATGCGCGCCAGGAGAGTGTTGAGCTCGGAGCGGTAGAACCGCCCGTAGTAGCTCATCCACCCGCGTACGACGGGGTTGATCATCTCGGCGAGTTCGGCCCAGCTGAGGTCCAACCGGCGGTGGATCTGCCATCGCCGGACGGTACGGCTGAGTCTTTTGAGAGCGTCCTTGCTGACCGCCGGGAGGAACGCGGTGAACACGTCCCCTCGACGATCTTTGGCCCCGCGAGGACGGAACGTGTACCCGAGGAACGTGAACGAGGTGTCCGGATGGGCGCCTCGCCGGTTGGTGTCCTTGCAGTACACGATCCTGGTCTTGTCCGGGTGCAGGCGCAGCCCGACCTCGACCATCCTGTCCTCGATCGCCTGGCGCACCAGGTACGCCTGGCGTTCGCTGGCGCAGTGCACCACCGCGTCGTCGGCGTAGCGTTCGAACGGCACGGACGGGAACGTCCGGGCCATCCAGGTGTCGAACGCGTAGTGCAGGAACAGGTTCGCCAGCACGGGTGAGACCGCGGACCCTTGCGGGGTTCCCCGGTCTCGGGGTTGCAGGCTACCGTCGGGCTGCTGCATCGGGGCGATGAGCCACCGTTTGACGTACAGCAGTACCCACGGCAGGTCGGTGTTCGCCTCCACCGCTTTGATCATGAGGTCGTGGTCGACGCTGTCGAAGAACGCCTGGACGTCCAGATCGACGACCCAGTCGTAGCGCCAGCACCGTTGCCGGCATGCCGCTACCGCGTCCAGCGCCGACCGTCGCGGCCGGTAGCCGTAGGAGTCGGGGTGGAAGATCGGTTCGACCTTCTCCTCGATCCTGCGGGCCACCACGGTCTGCGCCACCCGGTCACCCACAGTGGGCACACCGAGTGTTCTGACCCCACCCTGCGGTTTCGGTATCCGCACCGCTTTCACCGGAGGCGGGAAGTAACTGCCCGAGGACATCCGATTCCAGATCTTGTACAGATTTCCTTTCAGATCCTTCTCGAACTCCCCCAAGCTGACGTCGTCGACTCCGGGTGCTCCCTTGTTCGCCTTGACTCTTTCGTACGCTTCCCAGACTTCCCACTTTGAAATCTCTAACGGTTTCTCTGACAATGTCAGCTCGCTCCTCACAGTTCCTCCCAGACCGTTATGCGTTCTGGTTGACCAGACGAACCAACTGCGGATGGCCCGGCCCCTTCGCTCCACCCCGATTACCAGGGCTTCGTCACTACTACGGGCCGGTCCGCCAGCGCGTCTCGCATCGGTACTCACACCTCGCGGGCACATCCCGCTCGGCTACTCCCTCTCGCCCGGCTACCCGGGGCGGTATCGAGACACGCCTTCCCACGTTCCATGCAGAAGCCGCAGACCAGGCTCATGCCGCCTCCATGCCGAGCACCGCCTGGCCAGTCATCGGGCACCCGCCAGACTCATCCCGCAGCCAACAGCAAGGACCACGGTTCTGATGCCACCTAAAACGTAACGACACGTCAACAGCGGTTCGGTTTCACTCATCTTCCTGGTCCCTACCTGACACCTCTCACGGCGCCTTTTCCACATCGCTCACCACGACGGTCTTCAGCCAACGCAGCATGTGGTGGTTTGAAGCCTCCTCCCGAAAGGCGACTCCGAAGGGCCAAACCTTCATCTCCTGCACAGCATCGATTCCTGACATCGCTCCTACATCGCGATCACCATTCCTCGTTCGTGGCACACGCTATTGCGTAGTCGGATTACTGCTGGTCACGGCGTCGATGAGGTCTGTGGAGCGTCGGTTCGCGCGTCGGGTGGCGCGGGCGATGTTGGGTTCGCCGTTGGCACGGTGGTAGCCAACCGCGGTGTTACGGAGTGTGGCGAAGACGGCGGGACCGTTGCCGGTCCGGGCTCGATGGGCATCCTCACGTAACGTCACGTCGCGGACGTAGTGCAGGCGGTTCTCGATATGCCACTCCGCTCGCGCCCAGGCGCCGAGGTCGGCGGGTTGGGCTGCTCCGGCGGGAAGGGACACGGTCAGATACGCCGTTTCGCGGCTGGTCCTGCCCTTGACCGTGCGGGTCCGGGTGATCCGGACGGCCTGCTGGGCGTGGGGGAAGCCGAGCCCGCCGGGGGTCGCCACGGTGACGGCCTTGACGGTGCGGGTCTCCGTGCGGCCGTGTCCGGTCTCGCGGGTCCGCGCTCCGACCGGGACCTGCGCCCAGGGCAGCGTCTTGAGCTGGGCGAATGTGGTCGGCTGGTTGGCTTTTACCGTGACCATCAGATGTCCGCCGGCGGCGGCCAGGTACTCGGCGTGTCCGGTCTGGGCGTGCAGGGCGTCCGCGACGACCAGGACGTCGGTCAGCGATCCCAGCTGGGCGGCGACCAGGCGTAGCAGGGGCGTGAACGCGGGGATCTGACCGGAAAAACAACCGTGAGTGGGCAGGCGGCAGCGTCGGGGCGCAGCCCCGACGAGGTTCTGAATTTGTCCGTTGGGTGTGGTGCTGGTCAGGCCGGGTTGAGCTGAACGGTGTGGCCGAGGGCTTCGAGCTGGCGGATGAGGCTACGGGTCTTGCGGTGCTTGTTGATATGGGTGGCGTAGTGGTCCGGGCCGAGATCGATGAAGCTAGCGGTCGGGTCGGCCAGGATGTGCCAGACGATCGTCAGGATGGATCTGGCGATCGCGACCAGGGCTCTGGCTTTGCCTCGGCGTTTGACCAGGCGCCGGTAGCGTTCGCCGAGGAAGGTGTCGGTGCGGGCGGCTGCCGCGGCGGCGTCACCGAGCACACTTTTAAGGTAGGGGCTGCCACGGCCGGTGGGTCCGCGGCGGGTCTTTGACCCGGACTGCATGGTGCGTGGGGACAGTTTCGTCCAGGACACCAGGTGGCCAGCGGTGGGGAACTGGGCCATGTTCCCGCCGGTCTCCGCGATGATGATCTGAGCGACCCGAGGTCCGACACCAGGGATCTCGTCGAGCCGCTCCAAGACCGAAGGCTGATGGGCCGCAGGAGGACAGTCCTCACCAGTACCCGTCGGAGGCAGTGCGGCGATTAGCTGGTCGATGATCACGGTGAGCTTGTCGATCTCGACGTCAAGGGCATCGATCTGCTGCAGCAGGACGGCAGCGATCGTGGCGTGATGGTCGTCGAAACGGCCGGTCAACGCCTCAACCAGAGCGGGACGTTTGACCCGTAGCTTGCCCAGGGCCAGCTCGGCCAGTCGGCGGGGATCGCGTTCACCCGCGACGAGAGCGTCGATCATCGCTCTTCCGGACAGCCCGAGGAAGTTGGTAGCCACCGTGGACAGCTTGATCAAAGCGTCTTCCAGCAGCTTGTCCAAGCGCAGCTTGTAGCGGGTCCGGTCCGCGACGAGGTCGTGGCGCAGCCGGGTGTAGTCGCGGATGTCCCGGATCGCCTTCGGCGGCACGAACGAGGGCCGCAGCATCCCACGCTCGTTGAGCTTGGCCAGCCAGACCGCGTCGAGCTTGTCGGTCTTGGGTCGGCCCGGGACCTGCTTGACGTCGTTGGCGTTGACCAGCCACACGGTCACCCCGTGGGCTTCCAGGATGTAGTAGAACGGTCGCCAGTAGTCGCCGGTCGACTCCAGAACGACACGTTCGATCTGATCGGTGACCAACCGCTGGGCCAAGGCGCAGAGCTCGTTGGTGGACACGACGTCCCAGACCAGCGTCACCCTGCGGTGAGGCTGAGTCGGATGCGGTAGCCGGGTACAGACCTTGCCGGATGCCTTCGCGACGTCGATGGCCGCGACCCGGCTCAACCGGATCTCATGGTCGGGGTCGTGGATCTCTTCAGGTTCTCGTGACATGCCACCGGGCTCCATACGGGCAGAAGGGGGTGGGAGGTCGCCCGTGGGCCACGGTCGGGAACCAAGAAATCTGACCGGCGTGCTCGAAGCAACAGTGTGCGACCCATCGAGGTCGGGCCCCGCGCCAGACTCGTTAACGGCTTCAAGTGCCAAGATCCCATCGGCGTCGGCGGGCGACCGTACCGCAGTTTTTCACGCCATAGCGGCGTGCTCGGCACAGGGTGACTCGTTCGATTTCGTGGCGATCTGGACCTGGGCGAGCACGATGCCGGTGCTGGTGTCGTAGGCCGACAGCAGATGGACCTGACGTCCGTCGGGGAGCCGGGCACCGCGTACGACCTTGCCGTCGACGGCGATGACGATGCGCCACCGCCGTCCGGTCCCGCCGTCCGGTGTGGTGCGTGCCCGCAGCCAGCGGGCCAGTACCGCCGACAGCGTTTGCGCGTCGATGCGGATCAACAGTCGCCACACCGTGGTCGCGGCGGGGACCCGATCGGTGAACCCGAGCCTCGCCCACGCGGCGCGGTCGAGGTCGCGTACCCAGTCGGCGATCGCGGCGAACGTGCACGCCCCGGCCAGCACCGCGCACACCGCGACCGCGAGCACGCTGACCAGGGGGTAGCGGCGGCCACGCGGGTCACGCGGATCGGGTACCGCCCTCAACGCGACGAACAGACTGAGCTGCTCGCTGTCAGTGACCGCTACCGGGAGAGGCGTATCGGTGGGTCGGTGCGGCAGCAGAATCTCGGTGGGTGATGATGGCATCGGCGGGTGCGGTCTTCCTCGGGATCATGCGGCTTCGCAACTTCATGATCACCAACGGGCCGTGCCCGTCCTGCATAGACCCCCGGATTCCTCCCAAACTCCCAGCTCAGCCAGCCCTCAACCGACTACGCAACGGCCCTGGACCAGGAGCGGACGACCATGCCTACCATCAACCATACGATCGACATCGCCGCGCCTGCGGATCCTGTGTGGACGATTCTCACCGAGACCGCTGTTACCCGGAATGGAACCCGTTCATCACGAAGCTTGACGGCAGCCTGACCCGTGGCTCTCATGTGGCGGTCACTATCGCTCTTCCCGGGGCTAAGCCGCGCCGCTTCACTCCCACCGTCACCACCGCCGAGCCCGAGCGGCAGCTCGCGTGGCTCGGCCGTGTGCTCATCCCGGGGATCTTCGACGGCGCGCACTCCTTCGACATCGAACCGCTCACTCCCAAATCGACCCGGTTCACCCAGTCCGAACGCTTCTCTGGATTGTTCGTGATGATGCTGCCCGGCTTGTTGCGCTCGGCCGAGTCAGGCTTCGCTACGATGAACACGGCTCTCGCCGCGCGGGCAGAGGCATGACGGCCGTGTGCGCAGCCCGGCGTCTGGGTGACTCCCGGCAGTGGCTCGCCGACCGCGACGAGCCCGCCGGGTCGGTATGTGAAATGAGCCCCGCCCGGTTCAGCTGCTCCCTGACTGACAGGTAGTCCATCGAATCAGGACGATCCGAGGCCACGGTCAGGCGGTGAGCTCGTTTGTACCAGGAACGCCACGCGAGGCGCTCAGGCCTGTTGCAGCAGCCGGGGGTGGTTAGGTTTTCCCTGAGCCGATATGCCGCCCACTCCCGCCTTCAGAGTGTCAGATCATCGGGTTACCGCTGACGGTCGCCTCAGGGGAGGTGAGGTCCTGAATGACATCCCAATGTTCGACGATACGTCCGTTATCGAGCCGGAAGATGTCAACGATGACGACCGGATTCGGCGCCCACCCATGGACGACGCTGTGGGTGAACACGAGGTCACCCTGCGCGGCGATCCGCTTCGGCTCCCATGAGAAGCCCTCCAGGCCCGGCACCACAGCGCGTAGCGTGCCCAGACCATTGGCCAACTGAGGACTGTGCTGGACGTAGGGCTCAGACCAGTACCGGTCGAGCGCCGTGATGTCCTTCTCAACGAAGAGTTCCCGCATGGCGGTCAGTACGATTTCGGTGTTGCGTTGAGCCTGGCCAGTCGCTGTGTTCGCGGCCATGGTCATGCCTCCTCGATAGTCCCGACGAAGTTGTAGAGAGTGCCGCCGACAGTCACATTGGAATACAGCGTCGCGTTGGCGAAGCCCTCGACGTGGGTGACGGTGGCGCCGCTGGCCTCCGTCCACGAATTCAAGTAGACGCCGTCGCGAATCTCCCGCAGGTCGAGCTTCACGGTCTCCGCGTGACCATCGGGCGCAAGCCCGCCACCGCTCTCGACGACGAAGCTTCCCTGTGTCTGCGAATCAAAGGTGAACCGGACCGTCAGTTCACCCAGGTTGAACCGGTAGCTTCTGCCGATAACCTGCTCAGTCATAACATCCTTTCATCTTCAGCCGGTCGGTGTGCACTCTGCAGACCACCTGCTCGCTCCTTGGCTCATGCTGGGAATCGACCGACCGGGTGTCGGGTCATCCAAGCGGGGTCTGACCGCAAGGCCCGGTGTGATCGCAGTACGGCTGCAGGCGGCTCTGCCCGCAGCCACATAGGACGGCCCTGATCTCAGCGCTCGCACCTCGCGATGTGGCCACACTCAACTCACCGCGCACGATCAACTGTCCGGTGGAGTCGCGTGACCCACGTGGGCCGATCAGGGGCCTCCGCCCCGCCGGATACGAGTTCGTACCGCAACGCTCCGGAGGGACAGCGTCGGAGCCCTTCGGCCAAGCGCTCGGCCTCGGCACCGTCGGGCCGGCTCCACGGGCGCTGACCCGGATCAAAGACCTCCGGCAAGCCGCGAACCCACTCGGCAGCGTGCAGGCAACGCCTGGCCTCAAAGGTCACGGTGATCGACTGACCCTCGTACGCCTTCTTCGCGGTTCCGCTGCTCATGTCGCCTCTCCATCGTTGCCGCGCCCTGCTGTTCAGTCGGTGACTCTGCTGCGGGACTGGTACACCAGGTCCTGGTACTCGGGGTGCCGCGCGATCCACCCCGCGAAGAACGGGCAGGTGGCCAGGACCAGCAGGCCTGCGGCGCGGGCCTCGTCGAGGCCGGCGCGGGCAAGGGCCGTCCCCACTCCCCTGCCCTCGTACTCCGGCGGGACCTCGGTGTGCACGAACGCGATGAGTTCCTTGGTCCGGATGTACTGCGCGATACCCGCAACCTTGGACTCTCCCTCGACCCGAGCCTCGTACTGCTTGGCTTCGGGGACATCCTTCACATTAACTACCATGTGTCCTCCATCAGCTCTCATCTCTGATACGGGCGGACCGGCGCGGCGGCCAGGTCAGAGGTCGCTTCCGCCGTCTCCGGCGAGCATCTGTCTCCCAGAGGCGTCATACGGCTCGACCGCCGGCCGTACCACCGGTTGCCGCCAGTCGTGTTCGCAGGGGTAACGCGGCGGTCGTGCGATCACCTTGGTGGTCTTCACCGAGCAGAGGTTCGGTGCCAACGAAACGGGTCGTCCTCCAGGGCGGAGCGGTCCCAGCCCCCGAGGTCTGCGGCGGCCACGTAGGTGCTGCGGAGGAACTCAGCGACCGCGCGGTCCGGATTCGGTGCGGCGCGGGCAGCCTCGTACGGCAGCAGGAACTGCTGGAACTCAGCGCTGAAGTACGCGCCGTCGGGTCCGATCGGCTGCTCGGCGAACCCGTCGGGTGCGGGATAGGCGTACGAGTAGAAGGCGCCTTCCTCACCGCCGCCGGGCCAGAACCCGCAGCTGGACAGCTCGCGGGAGTAGCCCTCGACCATGACCCAGTCTCCGCAGTTCGGCACTCCGCCGGGGTGCGGCGGGGCCGACCGGCCGGAGAAGCGGGTGCAGGCGAGGTCCATCCCGCCCCAGAAGAAGTGCACCGGGCTGACCTTGCCCACGAAATGCGACCGGAACTCGCCGATCACCCGGTTCGCCTGCAACAGCTGCCGCCAGAACAGGGCGGCGGCCTCACCGTCGTAGGAGGCGTGGTGGTGGTCCTCGGCGAACGGGATCGCCGGGTCGACCTCGTTGGGATGCGGCCGGATCGGCGCCTCGATCCCGAGTTCGTCGAGCATGGCCATGACCCGCGAGTAGAACTCGGCGACCGGCATCGGCCGGAGCGGAAGACTCCGCACGCCGCCGTTGCTGGTGCGCACGTCGAGCCGATGGCCGATGAAGTCGAACTCGATCTCAAAGGCTCCCGTGCCGTACGGGATGGCGGACGTCGTCAACCCGCGTGGGCTCACGTACAGGGTCACCTGCCACCAGTGATTGACCAACGGAGCGTGCGCCATGCGGATCTTGCCCACGATCTGGGTCCACATGTGCAGGGTGTCACGCGTGTCGGTCCAGTCCGAGACCCGCAGGCTCGGCCAGCTCGTCGTTGCCGAAATGGTCATCGCTACTCACATCCTTGGCGCTGTCACGAGAGGTGACGGTCGTCGGGTCAGCGGTACTCGGGATTGGCCGTGTCCGGATAGACTCCTGCGTCCCAGACAGTGCGTTGGTTGCCGTAGGCCGGGAACCCGCCGGCACGACGGATCATCGACGCGAGGTGGAGCAGGTTGTAGGTCATGAACGCGGTATTGCGGTTGGTGAAGTCGTTCTCCGGCCCGCCAGAACCCGCGTCGAGGTAGGACGGGCCGGGACCGACCTCGCCGAGCCAACCCGCATCGGCCTGCGGCGGGATGGTGAAGCCGATGTGCTGCAAGCTGTAGAGGATATTCATGGCGCAGTGCTTCAGGCCGTCCTCGTTGCCGGTGAGCAGGCAGCCACCGACCCGCCCGTAGTAGGCGTACTGACCCTGCTCGTTGAGTACACCGGAGTAGCCGTAGAGCCGCTCGATCACCCGGCGGGTCACCGAACTGTTGTCGCCGAGCCAGATCGGACCGGCGATGACCAGGATGTCGGCTGCCAGCACCCGGGTCAGCAACGCGGGCCATTCGTCGGTGTCCCACCCGTACTCGGTCATGTCCGGTCGCACGCCGGTGGCGATGTCGTGGTCGACGGCGCGAATCTGGTCCACGCTGACCCCGTTCGCCGCCATGATCGCCACACTGCGGTCGATCAACCCCTGGGTGTGGCTCCGGCCGGGGGAACGGTTGAGGGTGCAGTTGATATACATCGCATGCAGCCCGGTAAAGTCGGGCTTCTCGATGATCCTCGCGGTCATGATGTCCTTCCTGGTCGCAATTGAGCAATGACATCGATGACCGCGAGCCGGACCCCGTCGCCAGGGTCGGGGTCCGGGATCATCATCTCCGGATCTACGAGATAGACTTCGTGACCGTTCAGGCGGAGCCGACGCGCGACTTCCAGGAGCATTCGTCGGGACACGTCGTCGATAGAGTGCACCAGGGAGACGTCGAGGACCACTCGGGGCTCCGAAGGCGCGCTCTCCACGACCTCGCGCACGATCCGTTCTGCTCCCGCAAAGTGGATTCCGCCCTGCAGCCGGAGAACCCGGGTCGCGTCCGCTCCGTCACCCCGTACCCGATTGGAACGCACGACCGCGCGCGCCGCAGGCGGGACCTCCATCACATGCAGTCCCATGTCTGCCGAGAACCGCTCGAACAGCGACACTCCGCGAACACTGTTGCCGTGCCTGTCCAGTCGTGGCGAGAAAGTGGCTATGCCGAGCTGACCGGGGAGTGCACCGATCAGTCCCCCGGCCACACCGCTCTTCGCTGGAATGCCGACCTGCGTGGCCCAGTCGCCGGCGGCGTCGTACATCCCGCAGGTGGCCATGACGCTCAGGACCTGACGCACCACCGCCCCGTCCACCACCTGCTCGTCCGACAGGGGATTCACCCCGCGGTTGGCCAGCGTCGCCGCCATCATCGCCAGATCCCGGGTGGTCACGAGGACCGAGCACTGACGGATGTAGCCATCGACGACGGCCCTGGGTCCTCGGTGAGGATGCCGTGGCTGCGGAGCATGTACGCGATGGCAAGGTTGCGGTGCGCGTTCTCCATCTCGGATGCGCACACCGTCTCGTCGACTGTCAGCTGACGGCCAGCGAACGCCGAAAGCCCCTGGACGACGCGGTCGACCCGCTCGACGGGCGTCACGTTTTCCGGACCGGTAAGTGAGTGAGCGGTGATCGCGCCGGCGTTGATCATCGGATTACGAGGGCGCCCCGTGTCGTTCTCCAAGGAGATCTCGTTGAACGCCTCCCCGGATGGCTCGACCCCGACCTTGGCGAGCACTCGATCAAAGCCGCGATCGGAGAGCGCCATCGCGTACACGAAAGGCTTCGAGATCGACTGGATCGTGAACGCGACGTCAGGGTCGCCGGCACCATGGACCGTGCCGTCGACCGTGGCGAAGACCGCTGCCAGACGCTCAGGATCAGCCGCCGCGAGCTCGGGGATGTACCCCGCCGGCTCCCCGGAGGTGTCCGATTCGACATCTGCGAGTACGTCAGTCAGATAGTCGGGAACGACTGACCGCATCTGTCCTCCTCAGGTTCTCGCGGAAGCTGTTTGCAGGGCCGCGCCCGAACGGCCCGGCAGGCTGTGGTGAGGGTTCGCAGCTCGGCGGCCTCGACATTCGCTCCGAACGCAGCAGTCCCGGGCTCGACGCGGGCACCGGCCGAGAGGGAGCCGATCGCCACGGCGTCGAATCCGAACGCGTTGATGAGTTGTGACACCACAGCCACGTCCTCGGGAGAGTCTCCGGCGACCGCGATCGCCTTGCGCCCGGACCGCCCTGCGGGACGAGCCTCCTCTTCGAGGTCGTGATAGCCCATGTGGTTCAGCGCCTTGACGACCCGCGCGCCCGGCAGGAACCGCTGCACGGCATCGCTCGATGACACGCCGGGCGGGACGATCGTGTCGCGGAGGCCGTCAGACTCCCACCAGTGGTTCATCGCATCCACGACGAGCTTCCCCTTCAATTCGTCTACCGGGAGGTTGCGGTGCCTGCTGAGTGGGAGTGCGAGGATCACCACGTCCGCGGTCGCCGCGACCTCGGTCGGCCACCCGGCAGTGGCGCCGGGTGTCAGCACCTCGGTGGTCAGTGCGATCCTCTCAGGATCTCCGGAGCCGGCCATGAGGACGCGATAGCCGGCGGCGACGGCCAGACGGGCCAGGACGGTGCCGACCTTCCCGGCACCCAGAATACCGACGGTTGTGACACGAGAAGTCATCGTGCAACCCGCGCCGTGGCTGCGGACTGCTCAGCCAGAAGCTCACGCACCCGCGGAATGACCTGCGTGCCGTACAGCTCGACCGACCGCATCCGCGCCGCGGCGGAGACTGTCCCCGCGGCGGAGTAGATCATGTCGAAACGGCCCACGTCCAACATCCGGACCGCGCGGGCGATCTTCGCCGCGACGGTCTCGACCGACCCGACGTACAGCGAGCCGTGCGCCACGTCGGCATCGAACTCCCGCCGCTGGAGCGGCGGCCAACCGCGCAACGTGCCGATCCGATCGCGGATCTCCCGGTATCCGGGGTAGAACAGCTCCTTGGCCTCCTCGTCGGTCGCGGCGACGAAGCCAGGCGAGTGCACCCCGACCGGCGCAGCGGTCGTGCCGAGCTGCTGGTGCGCCCGTCGATACAGGTCCACGTACGCAGCAAAGCGATCGGGTACGCCACCGATGATGGCGAGCATGAGCCGGAATCCGTAGCGCGCGGTGCGGAGCACCGACTGCGGCGTACCGCCCACTCCCACCCAGGTGCTCAGACGTCCCGATTCCGTCTTCGGATAGACGTCCGCGTTCTGCAGGGCGGCGCGAATGGTGCCTTCCCAGGTCACCGGCTTCTCGTCCAGCAGTCGGTGAAACAGGTCGATCTTCTCCTCGAACAGCACCTCGTAGTCCTTCAGGTCGTACCCAAACAACGGGAACGACTCGGTGAACGACCCTCGCCCGAGGATCACCTCGGCGCGACCGCTGGATAGCGCATCGATCGTGGCGAAGCGCTGGAACACCCGCACCGGATCATCCGAGGACAGCACCGTCACTCCCGACGCGAGCCGGATCCGCTGCGTGGCGGTCGCGATGCCGGCGAGCACAGTCTCCGGACTGGAGATCGCGTACTCCGGCCGGTGGTGCTCGCCCAATGCGACCACGTCGATGCCGATCTGGTCGGCCAGGACGGCCTCGGCCACTGCCGCGCGGATCGCCTTCGCGTGCGAGACGATTTCCCCCCGGTCATCACGAGGGCGGTCACCGAAACTGTCGATACCGAACTCGATCTGCGATGCATCCACCGTGGGTGACTCCTTCAATGTCTCGGCTGCCTCCGACATCTGGTCCAGATGTGGTGATGCTCAGCGCGCAGGCGTTGCCGCCGAGCACCTAGGTGACGGCCACCGTTCGCCGGGCCGTGGGGCTTTCGCCGAAGTCGCGCACCGTGCCCGCCGACACCGTCCGACGACCCTCGATGACCTCGATCGTCGAGGTCTTGCCTGCCCCGTTGGTGCCGAGGAGGGCGTAGAGCTCCCAGAGCGCGACATGGGTTGAGATCTCCTCGACGGGGTCGAACTTGCCGTAGGTAACGCTCAATTGGGCGGCTTCGATGACTGGGCTGACGGGCATCGCGGCTCCCTCTCGTCTCGGCACAAGACTTCCGTCCTCGGCGGCGCCTTCGCGTCGGTATAAACGCCTTAGCCCTCACCTTCAGCGCACCGATTCGCAAGCGAGCTGGTCACGGGCGGTGCGAGCAAGCCGGCGTGGCAGCCGGGACGCGGGTTGACCAGTGATGGAAGCCGCGCGCTCGGGCCTGTCTCGACCTACGGCATCCGTTTCATCAACCGCTCCGCGTGGAGATCACGGGTGACAACTACCTACTCCGCCCCTGTCGGACCTCATCCCAACCTCGGGTGGAAGTGAAAGACAGACCACGCATGGGTCGGCGGCGCCGTCGTCGGCGTCCGGGTCGGGCGAGTGCTCCCCCAGGTACCGCGCCAGCTGCGCCGCCGCGAGGAGACAGTTGTACCGGGTCGTCTCCGGATAGTTCCCCGAACGCAGCGACCGGTCCCAGTCCCGCAGGGACCCGGCCCAGGTCCGGGACAGTCCTACGGTCAGCTTCTGAAGATCCAACAGTGCCATGGCAACCTGCCCGAGTTTTGTGGTCCAACAGCGGCACGCCAGACCGGGCATCCATGCCAAGCAATGAAAAGAGGGCTCCCGCAAGTCGCTGACCTGCGGAAACCCTCACGCTGTCGGGACGGCCGGATTCGAACCGACGACCCCTTGACCCCCAGTCAAGTGCGCTACCAAGCTGCGCCACGTCCCGCTCCAGCCGGCACAGCGCCGGCGGCAGCCGGTACAGCGTAGCGCACCGGTCGGCCAGGACACCGCGGCCCCCACCGGGGAGATACGGCAGCCATACCGGCGACGGGCCTCAGCCGTGGGCCTTGCCCCGCCCGCCGGGACCCACCTGCTTGCGTGGGCGCACCGTGACCTCGATCGGGGTGCCTTCGAAGCCGAACTCCTCCCGCAGCTTGCGCTCGACGAACCGCTGGTAGCCGGCGTCGAGCGGGCCGGTGGTGAACAGCACGAACCGGGGCGGCGCCACGCCGGCCTGGGTGGCGAAGAGGATGCGCGGTGCGCGGCCGCCGCGTACCGGGTGCGGGGTGGCCTGCACCAGGGCGGTGATCCACTGGTTGAGCTGGCCGGTCGGGATACGGGTCTCCCAGCTGGCCAGGGCGGTCCGCAGCGCCGGGGCGAGCCGCTCCACCGACCGGCCGGTCCGGGCGGAGATGTTCACCCGGATCGCCCACGGAATGCGCCGGAGGTCCCGCTCGATCTCCTTCTCCAGGTAGTACCGTCGGTCGGCGTCGACCAGATCCCACTTGTTGAACGCGATCACCAGGGCCCGGCCGGCTTCGACGACCATCGACAGCACCCGCTGGTCCTGCTCGCTCAGGACTTCGCTGGCGTCGAGCAGGACGACCGCCACCTCGGCCGCTTCGATCGCGCCGGCGGTGCGCAGGCTGGCGTAGTACTCTGTGCCGCTGGCCCGGTTGGCGCGCTTGCGCAGCCCGGCGGTGTCGACGAACTGCCACGGTTCACCGCCGATCTCGACGATGCTGTCCACCGGGTCGACGGTGGTGCCCGCGACGGAGTCGACGACGGCCCGCTCCTCCCGGGCGAGCCGGTTGAGCAGACTCGACTTGCCGACGTTCGGCCGGCCGACCAGGGCAACCCGGCGAGGGCCGCGCGGCCCACCCGGCTCGGTGACCGGCGGCGGATCAGGCAACGCGTCGAGGACCGCGTCGAGCAGGTCGCCGGACCCGCGACCGTGCAGCGCCGAGACCGGGTACGGCTCGCCCAGGCCGAGTGACCACAGGGCGGCCGACTCCAACTCGACGGACATGTTGTCGGCCTTGTTGGCGACCAGCAGGACCGGTTTGGCGCTGCGTCGCAGCATCTTGACCGCGGCCTCGTCGACATCGGTCGAGCCGACCGTGGCGTCGACGACGAACAGGATGACGTCCGCGGTGGCCACCGCGGCTTCGGCCTGGGCGGCGATCGCGGCGGCGCGGTCGCGGGCGTCCGGCTCCCAGCCGCCGGTGTCGACGACGACGAACTGCCGACCGGACCAGTTGGCGTCGTACGGCACCCGGTCCCGGGTCACGCCCGGGGTGTCCTCCACCACCGCCTGCCGGCGGCCGATGATCCGGTTGACCAGTGTGGACTTGCCGACGTTGGGGCGCCCGACGACGGCGACCACCGGGACCGGGGCGGCCGGCCCGGTCCGCTCGTCCGGGACTGCCTCGGCGCTCACCGGGTCGTCCGGGCTACGAGCAGCTCGCGGAGCTGGTCGACGACCTCGTCGATGCCCATCCCGGTGGTGTCCAGCTCGACCGCGTCGGCGGACTGCTGCAACGGGTCGGCGGCCCGGGTCGAGTCGAGCCGGTCGCGGCGGGCCAGCGCCGCGGCTGTCGCCGCTACGTCGGCGGCGGTCTCGGCGCTGCGCCGCATCGCCCTGGCCTCGGCCGACGCGGTGAGGTAGACCTTGAGGTCAGCATCGGGTGCGACGACGGAGCCGATGTCACGGCCCTCGACGACGATCGGGGACGGCTGATCGATCAACGCGCGCTGCTCGGCGACCAGCCGTTCACGTACCGCCGGCACGGCCGCCACCGCGGACACTGCGGAGGTGACCTCCTGGCTGCGGATCTCGACGTCCACCGCGACGCCATCCGCGCTGATGTGCGGTGCCGCCGGATCGGTGCCGACGGTCAAGGTGACGTCCGACGCGACCTTGACGACCCCGGGCGTGTCGTGCGGGTCGACGCCAGACCGGAGCACTGCCCAGGTGATTGCCCGGTACATCGCGCCGGTGTCCAGGTAGCGGGCGCCTGTCGCGGCGGCCAGTCGCCGGGAAACGGTGGATTTGCCGGATCCGGACGGACCATCCACCGCCACCACGAAGTGCCCGGTCCGTGCCTGCTCAGCCACCGTCGGTTTCCTCTCTTCCGTACCACCGGCCCCGGCAGTCCCGGGAGCATCCACGAGGGCACCTGCCGAGTGCCCGCTTTCCGGGTCCATCATGCCTGGTTAGTCGCTGACGGCCGAGAAGAGGGCGGCGACCTCCGCGTTGTTCAGCCGCCGGGTCCGCCCCGGCCGCAGGTCACCGAGCCGGATCGGCCCGATGGCGGTCCGCACCAGTCGCGAGACCGGGTGCCCCACCTCGTCGAACAGCCGACGCACGATGTGGTTGCGCCCCTCGTGCAGCACCACCTCGACCTGCGCGGTGCGACCCAGGGTGTCCAGCAGCGCATACTTGTCCACTTTGGCCGGCCCGTCGTCGAGATCGACACCGGCGAGCAGCCGGCGGCCGACCGCCCGGGGCACCGGGCCGGCAATCTCACACAGGTACGTCTTCGGCACCCCGTACGACGGATGCATCAGGCGGTGGGCCAGCGTGCCGTCGTTAGTCAGCAGCAACAGTCCCTCACTGTCCGCATCCAGTCGGCCGACGTGGTAGACCCGCTGGTCAACCCGGTCGAGCAGGTCCGACAACGCGGTACGACCCTTTTCGTCTGCCATGGTGGAAACCACGCCGCGGGGCTTGTTCATCGCCAGATAGGCGAGCCGGTGGTCGGCGACGACCCGTTCGCCGTCGACGTGGATGACCGCCGTACGCGGGTCGACCTTGTCGCCGAGTTGAGCGATGCGTCCGTCGACCGTCACCCGGCGTCGGAAGATCAGATCCTCGCAGGCCCGCCGCGAGCCGACTCCGGCGGTGGCGAGCACCTTCTGCAGACGCTGTACACCGCTGTCGTCATCGCTGGGCATCGGCAATCTCTTCCACGTCGTCGGGCAGGAACGGCGCGAGCGAGGGTAGCTCCTCGACGCTGTCCAACCCCAGTTTCTCCAGGAACAGCGTCGAGGTGCGGTAGAGGTAGGCGCCGGACTCCGGCTCGCTGCCGCACTCCTCGATCAGGCCACGGGACAACAGGGTACGGATCACCCCGTCGCAGTTGACACCCCGGATCGCGGAGACCCGGCCACGCGTCACCGGCTGCTTGTAGGCGACCACGGCGAGGGTCTCCAGCGCGGCCTGGGTCAGCCGTGCCGACTGCCCGTCGAGTACGAACCGCTCCACGTACGGCGCGTACTCCGGACGGGTGTAGAGCCGCCAGCCGCCAGCCACCCGACGCAGGTCGAAGCCGTGACCGGCCGCTGTGTAGCCGGCGGAGAGGTCGGCGAGGACTGCGGCGATCCGGTCGGTGGGCTGCTCCAGCACCTGGGCCAGGACCACCTCGGCGACGGGTTCGTCGACCACGAGCAGGATCGCTTCGAGCGCGGCGCGCAACTCGGCGTCGTCGAGCAGCGCCAGCGCCTCCGGTCGGACCGGCGACGGCCCGACCACCGGTGTCGGCCCGGCTGTAGGCGGCGGTTCAGCGGCTGGCACCGGCTCGGGCGCCGGCGGCGGCTCGGGGGCCGGCTCCGCCGCCGGGACCGGTTCAGGCTCGGGGGTCGGCGGCGGCTGCGGTTCGGGCGCGGTGGCATGTTCCGCTGGTACGGGGGCCCGCGCCCACGGTGGCACCCAGGCGGCCGCCTGCTCGGCGAGCGAGTCGGACTGCTCGTCGGTGCTCACGGGGTCTCCTCCTGCACGGCGTCCGGCTGCACGGCCTTCAGCTGGGTGACCGGTGCCGCGGCGGCGTCCCGTTCCTCCGGGTGGCCGGCGTACTCGTCAATGGTGAGCTCCCCGCCGCCGTCGGCGCCTCCGGTCCAGCGTACGGTCAGATCCCCCAGGGCCTGCTCCTGGCTGAAGCCGACCAGACCCTCCCGGTAGAGCTCCAGCAGCGCGAGGAAGCGTGCGACGACCTCCAGGGTGGACTCGCAGTCCAGGCACAGCGTCTGGAACGTCGCGGTGCCCATCCGGCGCAGCCGGTCACGCAACAGAGTGGCGTGCTCCCGCACGCTCACCCGGATCTGGTGCACGTGGTCGATGGAGACGACCGGTGCGACGCGTGGCGTCATCGCCCTGATCGCGAGCTTCGCGAGCCGCTCCGGACCGATACCGAGCACCAGCTCGGGCAGCGCCTGCGCGTACCGCTCCTCCATGGTGACCGAGCGGGGATAGCGGCGGGCCCCAGCGGTCTCCAGCTCGGCGATGTGCGCCGCGGCCTCCTTGAACGCCTTGTACTGCAACAGCCGGGCGAACAGCAGGTCCCTGGCCTCCAGCAGAGCCAGGTCCTCTTCGTCCTCGACCTGGGCGGCGGGCAGCAGCCGGGCGGCCTTGAGGTCGAGCAGGGTCGCCGCGACGACCAGGAACTCACTGGCCTCGTCCAGGTCCCAGTCGTCGCCCATCGCCCGGATGTAGGCGATGAACTCGTCGGTGACCTGGTGCAACGCCACTTCGGTGACGTCCAGCTTGTGTTTACCGATGAGCTGCAGCAGCAGGTCGAACGGTCCGATGAAGTTGTCCAGCCGGACGGTGAATCCGGTGCTCTCGCCGGGCAGGACCACCCCGGCGGCGTCGCCGGAGCCGGGTGCCGTCCCGGCAACCTGCCCAGCTGTCACGTCGACCGTCGGAGCGCTCACCCGTCGACCGTAGTCCACCTGCTCGACGAGCTGCACCGCAGGTTAGCGCTCCGCCTGGTGCGCGATGACCTCGCGGGCCAGCTGCCGGTAGTTGCGGGCGCCGGACGAGGCCGGGTCGAGACTGGTGATCGGTGCGCCGGCCACCGTCGACTCGGGGAACTTCACTGTCTTGGTGATGACCGTCTGGTAGACCTTGTCGCCGAACGCCTCGACCACCCGCTGCAGCACCTGCCGGCAGTGGGTGGTGCGGCTGTCGTACATCGTGGCGAGGATGCCTTCGAGCTCCAGGTCGAAGTTGAGCCGCTCGCGGACCTTGTCGATGGTGTCCAGCAGCAGCGCCACCCCACGCAGGCTGAAGAACTCGCATTCCAGGGGGATCAGCACACCGTGTGCCACGGTGAGCGCGTTGATCGCCAGCAGACCGAGCGAGGGCTGGCAGTCGATCAGAACGAAGTCGTACTCCTTGCGGATCGACTTGAGCACCCGGGCCAGGGCCATCTCCCGGGCAACCTCGTTGACCAGCTGGATCTCCGCGGCCGACAGGTCGATGTTGGCCGGCAGCAGGTGCAGACCGGCGACGTCGGTCTTGATCAGCACGTCCTCGGCAGTGACGTCGTCCTGCATCAGCAGGTTGTAGACCGACAGATCGAGGTTGTGCGGGTTGACCCCGAGCCCGACCGACAGCGCGCCCTGCGGGTCGAAGTCGACCAGCAGCACCCGGCGACCGTACTCGGCCAACGCGGCACCGAGGTTGATCGTCGTGGTGGTCTTGCCGACGCCGCCCTTCTGGTTGGCCATCGCGATGACCCGCGCCGGGCCGTGCCGGTCGGTCGGCATCGGCTCGGGGATCGGCTTGCGCATGGTGTAGGCGGTCGGATCGGCGGGACCGAGCTCCGCGCTCAGATCGAGCCCTGCCTGTTGTTCGCGGAGCGTCGAGGTCCACGCCTCGGCACGGTCACTGTTGCCCGCCATGTCCTGTGCGCCCCCTCCCGACGACTGCTCGGCGCCGGAGCCGACCGGCGTCTGCAGCGGCGTCGCCGCTGCGGGGCCTTCGCCTGCCGCCGTACGAAAGCCGCGCCGTTGCCCGACTGTACGCCACCCGGCCGGGGTGCGGCGGACACCGGTCCGGCGTGTCGACCCGGCATGACCCGGGTACGCCCGACGCCCGCACCCGCATCCGCCTACGGATCGACCGCAGGCTCGCGGAACGGGTCAACCACGGGCCCGCGGATGCGCGGTGGCGTAGACCTCGCGGAGCCGGTCGACGGTCACCAGCGTGTAGACCTGAGTGGTGGTCACCGACGCGTGGCCGAGCAGTTCCTGGACCACCCGTACGTCCGCGCCGCCGTCGAGCAGATGGGTGGCGTACGAGTGCCGCAGGGTGTGCGGGGAAACCGGATGTGCCCCGCTCACCGGCAACCCGGCGCGCTCAGCGGCGCGCCGCAGCACCGTCCACGCGCTCTGCCGGGACAGCTGCCCGCCCCGCGCGTTGAGGAAGACGGCCGGGCTGCCCCGGCCCGCCGCCACGAGTGCCGGCCGCACCCGGGTCAGATAGGCCCGCAGCGCGTCGGCCGCGTACCCGCCGACCGGGACCACCCGCTGCCGGCCGCCCTTGCCACGGAGCAGGACCGTCCCGGTGTCCAGGTCGAGGTCGTCGACGGCGGCACCGACCGCCTCGGAGATCCGCGCCCCGGTGCCGTAGAGGAACTCCAGCAGTGCCCGGTCGCGTACGGCCAGCGGCGGCACCGGACCGTCCACCGCGCCGGCGGCGGTCAGCAACCGTTCGACCTGGTCGACGTCGAGCGCCCGGGGCAGCCGGCGCGGCGGGACGGCGGGACGGACGTCGCGGCCGGCGTCGGAGTCGGCGTGTCCCTCCCGGACGGCGAACCGGTGCAGCCCGCGGATGGCACTGGCGGCCCGGGCGGTGGACGCGGCCGACAGCGGCGGCTGCCCGTCGGCGCCGGCCCGCAGCGCGGCGAGGTGCCCGGTGATCTGCACCGGCCCCACCTCGGCAAGTTCAGCGATCCCCAGGTGCGCCAGCGTGCCGAGGTAGCGGTCCAGGTCGCGCCGGTAGGACCGGAGGGTGTGCTGGGACAGCCCGCGTTCGACGGTCAGGTGGTCCAGGTAGCTGCGGACCGCGTGCCGCAGCGCAGGGGCCGGCGGCACCGTCTGCGGCGGCGCGTCGCCGGTCAGCCCAGCACCTCGGCCAACGACCGGCTGCTCAGGCCATGTGCCTCGGCCACCGGACCGGAGGTGATCTCGCCGTCGTGGGTGTTCAGACCGGCGGCGAGAGCCCGATCGTGACGCAGCGCGTCGCGCCAGCCCCGGTTGGCGAGTTCGAGGGCGTACGGCAGGGTGACGTTGGTCAACGCGTACGTGCTGGTGTGCGGGACGGCGCCGGGCATGTTCGCCACGCAGTAGAAGACCGAGTCGTGGACCGGGTAGACGGGTTCGGCGTGGGTGGTGGGCCGGGAGTCCTCGAAACACCCGCCCTGGTCGATCGAGATGTCGACGAGCACACTGCCGGGCTTCATCCGGGACACCAGTTCGTTGGTGACGATCCTGGGTGCCTTCGCTCCGGGCACCAGGACCGCGCCGATCACCAGGTCCGCGTCGATCACCGCCCGCTCGACCTCGTAGGTGTTCGACGCGACCGTCTTCATCCGCCCCTGGTGGATCGCGTCCGCCTGACGCAGCTTGCTGATGTCCCGGTCGAGCAGCAGGACGTCGGCGTGCATCCCGGCCGCGATCACGGCCGCGTTCATCCCGGACACCCCGGCCCCGATGACCACCACCTTCGCCGGGTAGACGCCGGGGACCCCGCCCATCAGCACGCCGCGGCCACCGCCGGGACGCATCAGGTGGTACGCGCCGACCTGTGCGGCCAGCCGACCGGCGACCTCGGACATCGGTGCGAGCAGCGGGAGGGAACGGTCGGCGTTCTCCACCGTTTCGTACGCGATTCCGGTGACCCGTTGGCGCAGCAGGGCGTCGGTGCACTCTCGCGACGCCGCGAGGTGCAGGTAGGTGAAGAGGACCTGGCCGGGTCGCATCCGGTGGTGTTCCTCGGCGACTGGCTCCTTCACCTTGAGGACCAGGTCGGCACTCGCCCAGACGTCGTCGGCGCTCGGGGCGATGCTCGCCCCGGCGGCGGCGAACTCGTCGTCGGTGATGGCGGATCCGACGCCGGCGCCGGTCTCCACCGTCACCTGGTGACCGGCCCGGGTGAACTCGTGCACCCCGGCCGGGGTGATCGCCACCCGGTACTCGTGGTTCTTGACCTCGCGGGGAATGCCAACCTTCACGTCGCCGTCACCTTTCCGCGGGCCACGCTGCCCGAACTTGTCTCCCGGCGAAGTCTAGATCCGGTCGACAGGTCCGACAGCCGGCACGTTGACAGTCGATGACGGCACGGCTTGACGGTGTGTCATTCCGAGCGACCACCGCCCAGGCGATCACATGGAGTGAAGGCCAGGGACCACCAGGTGAGCGCGGTCCGCGGTTTTCCCAGGATCCGGACCTTCGCTGCGACGACCTGGACCAAGGTCACTACATTGCCGCTCCATGACCTTTCCTCAGCATCCTGGCGCCGGTGGCGTCTCCGACAAGAGCAAGATCATCGCCGGGGTCCTCGGCATCCTGCTGGGCGGCTTCGGCGTCGGCCGGTTCTACACAGGCCACACCAAGATCGCCGTACTCCAGTTGGTCGTCAGCGTCGTCACCTGCGGCCTCGGTTCGCTCTGGGGCCTGATCGACGGGATTCTCGTCCTGGTCAACGGCGGCACCGACGCCCAGGGTCGGCCGCTACGCGACTGACCACCCGACCGCTCGGCGACCACCGCGTAACCGGTGGCCGAGCGGAGATAGCGACAAGCCGAACGGCGGTCGGGCGGACGACATCCGCGCCGGCCGCCGTTCGCCGGCCGCCGGGTCAGCGCGCCGCGCCGCCGGGCGGGCGCGGGGCAGGTTCGGTGACGGCACGCAACGCCGCCCACCCCGTCTGCCGGGCGCAGGCCGCAGCCAGCAGACCGGCTACCGCCGGACCGTTGGTGATCTCGCCGCCCAGTACCATCCGGACCGCCTCGTCGAGGTCGACGAGGTGGACCTGCAGCTCCGCCTCCTCGTCGTGGCGATGGTGCCGGTCCTGCTCCGGCACCGGGGTGAGGTCCCGGGCGAGGAAGATCCGGACCGTCTCGTCCGAAAATCCCGGCGACGGGTGCACATCGACGAGCAGATCGAGTCGACCGGCGGTCAGGTCGGCCTCCTCGACGAGCTCCCGGTGGGCGGTGGCGGGCAGTTCCTCCCCGGCGACGTCGATCAGGCCGGCGGGAAGTTCCCACAGCTGCCGGCCGACCGGATGGCGGTACTGACGGACCAGCACCACCCGTCCGGCCTCGTCGAGCGCGACCACTGCGACCGCGCCGACATGCCGTACGTAGTCCCGCCTGGCCACACCGCCAGCCGGCATCGTCACCTCGTCGCTGACCACCGAGAAGATTGGGCCGGAGAACCGGTCGGTCCGCGACAGCACCCGGTAGACGTGACCGCCCGAGCCGTCTTCGGCGTCCGGCCCGTGCTCCCGCATCAGGCCTGGCCTCCGGGGGCCGGCGCCAGATCCACCGGCAACTGGTCGGCCTCCGAATACGTGATCACCGCACCGACGAAGGCATGGAACAGCGGATGCGGCCGGGTCGGGCGGCTCTTCAGCTCCGGGTGGGCCTGAGTGGCGACGAAGAACGGGTGCTCAGCCCGGTCCAGCTCGACGAACTCGACCAGCCGGCCGTCCGGCGAGGTGCCCGAGATCCGCAACCCGGCTTTCTCCAACACCTCCCGGTACGCGTTGTTCACCTCGTAGCGGTGCCGGTGCCGTTCACTGACCTCGGTCGCCCCGTACGCCTGCGCGACGATCGAGCCTTCAGCCAGCAGCGCCCGGTACCCGCCGAGGCGCATCGTGCCGCCCATGTCCCCCTTGCCGGCGACGATCTGCTCCTGGTCCGCCATGGTCGCGATGATCGGGTGTTCAACCTCCTCGTCGAACTCGGCGGAGTTGGCACCGGCCAGACCGGCACCGTTGCGGGCCACCTCGATCGCCATGCACTGCAGGCCGAGGCAGAGCCCGAGCACCGGGACGCCGTTCTCCCGCCCGTACCGGGCCGCGCCGATCTTGCCCTCGATGCCCCGCACCCCGAATCCGCCCGGGATCACGATCCCGTCGACCCCGCTGAGCGCGGCGGCGGCACCGTTCGGGCTGACACACTCGTCGCTGGGCACCCACCGGATCTGCACCCGCGCCCGGTGCCCGAAACCCGCCGCCCGGATCGCCTCGGTCACCGACAGGTACGCGTCCGGCAGGTCGACGTACTTGCCGACCAGCGCCACGGTGACGGTGTGCCGCGGATGGTGCACCCGCTCCAGCAGGTCGTCCCAGCTGGTCCAGTCGACGTCGCGGAAGGACAGACCCAGCCGGCGCACCACGTAGGCGTCGAGGCCCTCCCGGTGCAGCACCTTCGGGATGTCGTAGATGCTCGGCGCGTCGGGGGCGGCGATGACCGCTTCCCGGTCCACGTCACAGTAGAGCGACAGCTTGTGCTTCAACTTGTCCGGGATCTCCCGGTCGGAGCGGCACACGATCGCGTCCGGCTGGATACCGATGCTGCGCAGCGCGGCGACCGAGTGCTGCGTCGGCTTCGTCTTGAGCTCGCCGGACGGCACCAGGTAGGGAACCAGCGACACGTGCAGGTAGAAGCAGCGGTCCCGGCCGACGTCGTGACGGACCTGGCGGATCGCCTCCAGGAACGGCAACGACTCGATGTCGCCGACGGTGCCGCCCACCTCGGTGATCACCACGTCCGGGATCAACCCGTGCTCGTCGGGCTCTCCCATCGCCCGGATCCTGGCTTTGATCTCGTTGGTGATGTGCGGAATCACCTGCACCGTGTCGCCGAGGTACTCGCCCCGGCGTTCCTTGGCGATGACCTCGGAGTAGATCTGACCGGTGGTCACGTTGGCCTTGCAGGACAGGTCACGGTCGAGGAACCGTTCGTAGTGCCCCACGTCGAGATCGGTTTCGGCGCCGTCGTCGGTGACGAACACCTCACCGTGCTGGAAGGGGTTCATCGTGCCGGGGTCGACGTTGAGGTACGGGTCGAGCTTCTGCATCACCACTCGGAGTCCGCGAGCGCTGAGCAGGTTGCCCAGACTGGATGCGGTCAACCCCTTGCCGAGTGAGGACGCGACGCCCCCGGTGACGAAAATGTGCCGTACCGTCTGTGTCGAAGGGGCCAAGGCGTGCTCCCGTGGGTCGTCTGACTGGTCGTGCAGACCGGCGCGTCACTGATGAAGCTGCTGGCGCGATCCACGGGACTCCACGGTAACACCTGCCGAAACAGCGGACCCGCTGACCTCGTCGGGTGCCTTTGCCGGGCTCTGCTCGGCCGGGCCGGGCGGGCCCGTCTGGCCGGTGGACGGTCTGGTCCGGTCCGCCGAGTGCCCGAGCACCCGCAACGCCACCAACGCGGCCAACGGCACGGTCACCGCCGCCGCCGCACCGGCCACGTCCAGCGCAGAACCCGCAAGACCGCCGCCGATCACCGACGACACGGCGATGCCGGCCATCGCCGCCCGCACCGCCGGATAGATGCCGAACAGCCGTTTCAGCCCGCCCCACGGCTGCAGCAGGGCGAACCACACGAGTACCGCCGCGACCAGCGTCAGCACCGTCAACGGGCTGCTCAGCAGGGCCGACATGTTGGCCGCCGAGGAACGGTGCAGGGTGAGCCCGCCGGTGCCGTCGGCCAGTGCGGTGAGGAACCGTCCCAAGCTGCCCCGTTCAGTCTCCGGCCGCTGCAAATCGAGCAGTGCGAAGCCGGCGGTCACCAGCAGACTCGCGACCGTCGCCCACGCCACTCTGGGCACACTCAGCCAACCCCCGGTGCTGATCGCCGCCGTGACCGCCACTCCGGCGGTCAACGCGATCGCTCCGACCGGGTCGGCACCCAGGTAGGGGCTGCCGACCAGGATCACCGCGGCACCACCGATGGTGACCACCACCGTCACCCGGCAACCACGCCGGACCCGCTGGGCCAGACAGCCGGCGGCCAGCAGGGTGCCGGCGATCAGCACCCCCAGTCCCACCGTGCCGAGCCCGGCGTAGCGACCGCCTTCGGAGGCGGAGTATCCGGCTACGCCGTTGAGTTGCAGCCTGGCGCCGGTCAGCACGTCGGCGGCGACGACCGCCGCCGCGATCGTGGCGACCAGCGTCATCGGGGCGAGCGTGCGTCGGTAGGAACGGCTGATCCGGACCGCCGCCGTCGCGGCGGCGACCACCAGCACCGTCGCCACGGCCAACGCGGGGCCGGGCCGGCCGCTGCGCCACCAGGGCACCACCTCGGCGAGCAGCGCCGCCGGGATGGCGAGCGCGGCCGCGATCAGCAGGACCTCCATGACGGCGTTGGCCCGCCGAGTGACCGGGTCCGGGCCAGGCCGCCCTGCGGTGCGGCGCACCCGGCGCAGCAACGGTACGACGGCCACGGCGAGTGCGGTGTGGAACCCGGCGAGCAGGCCGAAGAACCAGACCGCGGCGCGCCGCTGGGCGCGGGCCTCCCGGTCCGCGTCGGCCGGGTACGCGATCGCCGTCGCGAGGTCCTCCGGCCGGCCAGGTGCCGAACTCGCCGGCTGGCCGATGAACAGCCCGTCGGGTTGATCCCGGTCGAGCACGTGCAGCGCGGTCGGTGCCAGGTCCACCAACTGCAGGTAGCCGTCCCGGCCGGTGGTCGGCGACGTCATCCAACCCGTCTCCCAGCCGGGACCGTCGGCGACCGCCACGTGCAGCCGGGTCGGTGCGCCGGTGTCGGCCAGCCCGGCGACCAGCACGAGTGAGCGCTGCGGGCGAGCCGCCAGAACCCGCGCCAGCGTCTCGTCGGCCCGCCGTGCGGCGGCTGCCCGTTCGGTCGGGTCGGAACCGGCAACCACTCCGGCGTCAACGACGCTCAACACGCAGGAGGCGAGCAGGTCCGCCGGGTCCGGCGGGAGCTGCGGCTCGTAGCGGTCGACCCGGCCGAAAGGCCGGGCGGCGGTCAGCGCGGCACCCGGCCCGATGGCCACCGTGCACCGCACCGACTCGGCCAACGCGCCGGGCACCGCACCCCAGGTGAGACGTTCCTGATTGAGGCGCACCGTCGCGGGCTGCGAGGTCAGGTATCCACCGATGCCGTCAGGTTGCTCGACGGCGATCTGCGCCAGCGGGCAGGTGCCGTCGCCGGTGGTGCCGGTGATCCCGTCGTACGCCGCGTAGTTGCCGGCACCGAGGGTGACCCACCCGTCGGCCGGACAGGTCGGCCGCTGCGCGGACCGCACCGCCAGTGCGGCGATCGAGCCCTGCTCCGCCAGCCGCCACAGCGTCGGCGTCGTCCGCCGGTCGACGTCGTCCCAGCGCAGGCCCGGCACTCCGACAATGACCACGTAGTCCGCGCTGCGACCGGAGGTACCCACCGCCGGCCGGTCGGCCAGTGCCGCCACGCCGGCGGCCAGCAGCATCGACGTCAGCAGCAGCGGCACGATCCGGTGACGCATCAGCCGCTCCCGTCCACCGGTCGGTCGTCGCGGTCGGTCGGCCCGGCACGGCGGCCCGGCACCGACTGCCCGCCGGCTACCTCCCGCCCGCCGGTCAGCTCCCGGTAGACAGCGCGGACCAGGTCGAGACTGTCCGCGTCGCTTGGCCAGCCGGCGGCTCGCCGGGGTCCACGGTCGGCCAGGTCGGCCCGCTGCTGATGGTCGCTCAGCAACTCGCGCACGGCGCCGTCCAGCGCGGCCAGGTCGCCGGGTGGAATCAACCGGCAGGCGTCGCCGACCAGTTCGGGCAGCCCGCCGACCGCGGTCGCCACCAACGGTACGCCGGCCCGCAACGCCTCCTGGGCGAACAACTGTCGAGCCTCCCAGTCGCTGCAGACGACCGCCAGGTCGGCGCCGAGCAGCAGGTCGGACACGTCATGACGGTGGCCGAGTAGGGTGACCGGTGCCCGTACCGCCGAGATCTGCGCCGCCAGGGACAGGTAGCTCGGCCCGGTGCCGGCGATCACCACCTGCGCCGGTGGAGTCAGTTCGCGCCATCCGGCGGCGGCGTCGACCAGCAGGTCGTAGCGCTTCTGCGGGTGCAGCCGGCCGACCGAGAGCACCAGCGGTTGATGGGCGCCGACACCGAATTCCGCGCGCACTGCGGCACGGCTGCGTCTCGGCGCGGGCAACTCCGGCGCCGCAACCGGGCCGAGCCTGGCGTCAGGCGCGCCGAGCGCCACCGCCCGCTCGACTAGGTCGGCCGAGGCACCGAGGGTCACCCGGGCGGCCCGCGCCACCCGCCGCTCGACCAGCCGCGCCAGTCGACCCCGCAGCCCGCCGACGAGGATGCTGTTGTGCCAGGTCACCACGATCGGCGCGGACGGTCGGGCGAGCGCCGCGACGAACCCGGCGCGTAGTCCGTGCGCGTGCACCACGTCGACCCCGTCGGCGAGGACGCGGCGGACCGCGGTCACCGCGCGGGCGTCGGCCAGGGTCGGGTTGGCCGGGATCTCCACCGGGACGAACCGGGCACCGGACGCGGTGAACCGGAACTGCTGTTCGACGGCGAGCGGACCGCACACAATCACCCGCGCCCCGCCAGACACCAGGCCCCGGCTCAGGGATGCGACGTGCTGGCCGATACCGCCCGTGCTGGAGCCGATCAGCAGCAGGACCGTACCGGCCCAGCGATCGTCCGTCGGATCACTCACCGCGACTCCGTCCCCTTCCCGTCCCGTCGCCGGCCGGCCGCCAGCCGCCGGGTCCGGCGCACCGCGCCAACGACCATCGGCCGCAGATCGTGGCGGTCCGCAGGCAGGGACACCGCGAGAAAGACCGCCAACCCGGTCGCCCCGGACAGCATGCCCTGCAGCAGCACGCCGGGCACGCTCGGGGTGGTCGACCCCGGCCCGGTCAGGTACGCCACGCCGGCGCCCGCAGCCGCCGCGACGACGCCGGCTACCAGACCGGTCGCCACCGCCCGGCCGAGCCCGGTCAGCGCGGCGCCACCGGCGACCCGGCGCAGGGCCGCGACCAGCAGCAGCCCCATCACCGACATGCCGAGCGCGTTGGCCAGCGCCAAGGCGAAGACCCGGTCGCGGTCGGGCAGCACCAGTGACAGCACCGGGGCGGCGACCATCACGCAGCTCCAGCCGGCGGCCACCGCTGCGGTGGCAGGTGCCGGGCGGCCGGCCGCGTACAGCGCCCTGGAGCCGATCGCGAACATACCGTAGCCGATCAGGCCCGGAGCGAAGCCGGCGACGCCGGCGGCCAGCGTCCCGGCCTGCCCGGCCGGGACCAGAAAGGCCGCAGCCGGGACGCAGACGGAGACCAGGACGGCCGCGCCGAGACAGCAGAGCAGGACCACGCCGCGCAGGGCCGGACCGAGGTTGGACCGGTACCCGGCGATGTTCCCGTGGCTGTGGGCTGCGGCCAGGGTCGGGTAGGCGGCGGTCGCCAGCGGCACCGCGAGCACCGACCAGGGCAGTAGGAACACCGTCTGGGCCAGCATGAACAGCACGACGCTGCCCTGCGGCGCGCCACCGGCGAAGCAGAGCCAGACCGCGACCAGCACGGCGACCTGCTGCGCGCCGACGGTGACCGCGCCGGCCGCCGCCAGCCCGCCGACTGCGTCGCGGGCCGCGCCGACGAACCGGAGGCCGGGTCGCAGCCGCAGACCCAGTGGGCGCAGCGGCACGAACAGGCACAGCGACAGCACGGCCACCCCACCGGTGGTGCCGGCGGCCAGCAGCAGCTGGCCTGACGTACCCACCCCGGGCAGGTCGGCCAGCCGTCCCTCGGTGGCGGCGAAGGTCAGGTAGGTGCCGATCACCGTGACGCTGGACAGCAGCGGGGCGATCACCGGCCAGGCGAACCGGTGGTGTGCCTGCAGCACTCCGGTGAGCACCACGGCGATCCCGTACAGCGGAAGTTGCGGGGCGAACAGCCGCAGCATCAGCGTGCCGGCGTCGATCTGCGCGGCACCGGCGTCGGCGGCGAGCAGCCGCACGATCGGCCCGGCCGCGAACGCGAGCAGCACCGCGAGCGGGATCAGCAGGCCGAGCGTCCAGGTGAGCAGCGCTGACGTGGTCGCGGACACGGCGGTACGGTCACCGGCGGCCACCGCACCGGCGAGCAGCGGCACCACGAGGCTGGCCAGCGCTCCCCCGGCGACGATCTCGAAGATGATGTTGGGAATCGTGTTGGCGGCAGTGTAGATGTCACCCAGCGCGGTCGGCCCCACCGACCAGGCGAAAACCGCGGTACGGCCGACCCCGGCCAGCCGGCTCGCCACGGTGAGCACCGCGATCAGCGCCGCGGCACCGGCGACCCGGGTGCCGACCGCCGAATTGGTCATTGCCGCGTCCTGGTCAGGGTGTCCGGCGGCCGAGGGCGTCGAACTCACGCAGGCCGGGGGTGCGTGCGATCACCTGGGTGAAGCTGACCCGCTCGCTCGCCGCCGTCAGCCCGGCGAGCCCGGCGAGCACGACCGCGCGGCCGACCGGCCCGGTACGCTGCGCGACGGCGACCCCGAGCAGGGCACCGAGCGCATTGGCGCCGCAGTCGCCGAGCATCACCTGCTCGTCGAGATCGTCGCGGAGCAGCCCGAGAACCGCACCGCTGGTCCCTGCGGCGGTGCCCGCCGTCAGGCCGGCCAGCAACGGGGCGGCGATCAGCAGCCCGGCCTTCGCCGCTCGCCCGGGCCGCAGGTCCAACAGGTTGACCAGGTTGGCGGTGCCGGCGATCACGCCGGCGCCGAGTAGTGTGTCGGCCGCCCGGAGGACCGGTCGGCGGGCGGTGTCCCGGCGGTCCACGGCGAGCAGCGCGGCCGCGACGGTGGCGGCGGCGCCGACCCCCACGATCTTGACCAGCCCGCTGGTCACCCGGCCCGACCGCAGCGCCGAGAGATGCCCGGCGAAGCCCTTGGCCGCCCGCTGGTCCGGTCGGGCGCCGACGATGTCGTCGTAGAGCCCGACCGCTCCGGAACCGGCACCGGCGACCAGCGCCGCCGCTGCGGCGGGCGGGCTCGCGGCTCCGAACGCGGCGGCGGTCGACGCGGCGGCGGCGAGCGCCGGTCCGCCGGCGAGGCTCACCGAGCGGCCCCGGAAGTTGGTGCGCTCCAGTGCGCCACGGGGTGCGACCCGCTTGGCGGTGCGCAGTGCGACGCGGGCTGCGACGGTGCCGGCGGCACCGAGCAGTAACAGGCTCAGCGGGCCACGGTTCGACATCAGGGGCTCACTCCGTCGACAGGGCGCTATTCAGGACGTTTCGGCATCAACGACGTGGCACCCGCGCCGAGCCCGTAATGCCCGGCCTGGTCGAGCGTGAACTGCTCGGCCACGGCGAGCGCCGTCACCGCCTGGCCGGCGGTCGTGTTGCCGTTGTCCACGGTCGAGATCGACTGGGTCAGCGTGGGGTCGTTGCGGACCGCGGAGATCAGGTTCCCGTCGCTGGAGCCGGTGCCAGCCACCACGACCTGGCTGACCCGGTCGAACTGCACCACCATGGTGACCACCGCGGCGTCCTTCTTGGCGGCGTCCCGGTCGACGTACGGCTGCCCGCTGACCACGACGACCGCTTCGGCCGGTCCGGTGACCTCCTGCTCGACGGTGATGTAGCCGGCGTCGCCGTACGCGTCGAGCAGCGCCGCGAGGTCCGCCGGTTCGACCGCCGGCGGCTCCTCCCGGTCGACCAGCGCGCTGGCCAGCAGAGCGCTGGAGGTCTCCACCCCGTCGCTGTTGCCGGGCAACCCGGTGGTGGGGATGGTGGGGCGGGCCGCCGCCGTGGCGAGCTCCAGCAGCTCCACGCTGTTGTCGGGGTTGACGAACTTGTCCTGCACGTCGATCCGGCCGGTCAGCGTCGCTCCGGCGAGGTCGAGCGCGGCCATCACGCCTTCAGCGTGGTCCCGACCGCTGGGCAGGCAGATCACCAGCAGCCGGCGGCCGGCCAGCTTGTCGGCGAGCAGGATCGGCGCGGCCTCGGCGACGAAGTCCTCCTCGCGGTTGACCTCCTCGCGCAGCGAATTGACTGTCTCCCGCAACTGCGTGTTGTCCTTGCGGAGCGCATTCACGTTGTCGCTCAGAGAATCGGCAACCGGGCCGTTCAGCGCAGCGGTGCCGACCACGAGGCCGATCGCCAGGGCGAGGAACACCGCGGTGAGCGACACCACGTGGTAACGGAAGTTGATCACACTTGCCGCCTTCTCCGATCCGTCTGCGCTGACCAGAAGTTTCGGCCGCGCTAGAAGAGCTGACCCAACTGGAAGACGAAATTGTCCCACCACTCGGATGCCACCCCGAGATAGGCCTTACCGACCGTGGAAACCGCCACGGCGGACGCCATCGCGGCGATCGCGGAGAGCACCAACAGCAGCAGCGACGAGCCGGAAATGCTCTGCCGGTACAGCCGGCTCACCCCTTTGGCATCGACCAGCTTACCGCCAACCTTCAACCGGGTCAGAAAAGTGGAGGCCATCCCGCCCCGCCCCTTGTCGAGGAACTCGACAAGGGTGGCGTGGGTACCGACCGCGACGATCAACGACGCGCCCTTCTCGTCGGCGAGCAGCATGGCGAGATCCTCGCTGGTAGCCGCCGCCGGGAAGGTCAACGACTCCACCCCGAGTTCGCGGACCCGGTCCATGCCCGGCGCCCGGCCGTCGCGGTAGGCGTGGACGACCACCTCGGCGCCGCAGCGCAGCACGTCGTCGGTGACCGAGTCCATGTCCCCGATGATCATATCGGGGGTGTAGCCGGCCTCGACCAGCGCGTCCGCTCCCCCGTCCACGCCGATCAGGACCGGCTTGAACTCGCGGATGTACGGCCGCAGCACGTCCAGGTCTGCCTTGTAGTCGTAGCCCCGGACCACGATCAGGCAGTGCCGGCGGGCGATCCTGGTCTCGATGTCCGGTACGCCGACCCCGTCCAGCAACAGGTCCCGTTCCTGTTTGAGGTACTCCATCGTGTTGGCGGCGAACGCCTCCAACTGGACCGAGAGTCCTTCCCTGGCCTCGGCCATCGCCCGGGCGACCGAATCTGCGTCCTGGCGTACCCCGGACGTCACCTGGTCGTCGCCGACGAAGACCTCGGCACCGTCGACCCGCACCGTGTCGCCCTCGCGGATCTTCTCGAACGCGTCCTCACCGAGGCCGTCGACCAACGGGATACCGGCCTGGATCAGCACCTCCGGACCGAGGTTCGGGTACCGGCCGGAAACCGACGGCTTGGCGTTGAGGACCGCGGCCACGCCGACGGCGACCAACGAGTCGGCCGCGACCCGGTCCAGGTCCACGTGGTCGATGACCGCGATGTCACCCGGCCGGAGCCGACCGACAAGGCGCTTCGTCCGGCGATCGAGCCGTGCCGTGCCGGAGATCGTTCCAGGCTCGGGATTACGAGCCCGGCGCAAGGTGGGTAAACGCATCCCTACCATCCTGGCATGTTGGGCGGTGAACACCGACACGACATGCCCGCTGTGCCACTACCGGCAGGTCAGACACACCGGGCCGACCCCGACAGGTCAACCCCGTCGATCGCGAGCGGCGACCGCGAGCAGCTCCTCCGCGTGCGCGAGACCCAGATCCGAGTCGGGTAGCCCGGCGAGCATCCGGGCGAGTTCCCGCGCCCGGTCGGTGTCCTCGACCATCCGCACACCGCTGGTCGTCACCGCCCCCCCGGTGTCCTTCGCCACCACGAGATGCCGGTCGGCGAACGCCGCCACCTGCGGCAGATGCGTCACCACCAGCACCTGATGGCTACGGGCCAGCCGGGCCAGCCGACGACCGATCTCCACCGCCGCCTGCCCACCCACCCCGGCGTCGACCTCGTCGAACACCAACGTCGGCGGGCCTCCGGCGCCGGCGAACACCACCTCGATGGCAAGCATCACCCGGGAGAGCTCACCGCCGCTGGCCCCCCGCTGCAACGGCAGCGGCGGCGCACCCGGATGCGCCAGCAACCGCAACTCGACCTCGTCGGCGCCATCCGGGCCGACGCCGGCGTCGACACCGTCGACGGTCAGCGTCGGCTCGCCCCGGCCCGCCGGCCGGGCGAGCACCGCGACCTCGATCCGTGCGTGCGGCATGGCCAGCCCGGCCAGCTCCACGCTCACCAACTCGGCGAAACGCGCCGCCGCCTGTCGGCGGGCCGCCGACACCCGGGCCGCCAGCTCCGCCACCTCGTCGGCCAGTCGGGCACGTTCCCGGTCCAGCTCGTCCAGCAGCTCGTCGGAGGTGTCCAACTCGGCCAACCGGGACCGGGCCCGCTCCGCCCAGCTGATCACCCCGTCCACGTCGTCGGCGTACTTGCGGGTCAGCCCACGCAGCGCCATCCGCCGCTCGTAGACCACCTGCAGCCGCTGCGGGTCGGCGTCCAGTGCCGCCAGGTACCCGGACAACTCCGCCGCCACGTCGCCGACCAGGGTCGCCGCCTCGGTCAGCCGGGCCGCCAGCTCACCGAGCGCCGGATCCACGGCGGCCTGTGCCTCCAACGACCGGCGGGCGGTACCGAGCAGACCGGTCGCGTCCGGCGTGTCGTCGGCCGGTTCGGTACCGCCGGCGAGAGCGAGGGCGGCGAGCTGGGCGGCGGTACGCAGCCCTTCGGCGTGTTCCAGCCGTTGCGCCTCGGCCTTGAGTGCGTCCTCCTCGCCCGGCTGCGGATCGACCCGGGTGATCTCGTCGAGACCCAGCCGGAGCAGGTCCGCTTCCTGGTTACGCTCACGGGCGTTGCGCCGCCGGTCGGCCAGGTCGTCGCTGATCTGGCGCCACCGGCCGTACGTCTCCCGCATGGCCGCGAGCAGCTTGTCGTGGTCGGCCCCGGCGAACCGGTCCAGCGACGCCCGCTGCTCAGCCGGGCGCAGCAGCCGCAACTGGTCGGACTGCCCGTGCACGGCGACCACCTGAGCACCGATCTCGCTCAGCACCGACACTGGCATACTGCGGCCGCCGATGTGCGCCCGGGACCGACCTTCGGCGGTCACCGTTCGGCTGAGCAGCAGAACATCGTCCTCGTCAGGCTCGCCTCCGGCGTCGACGACCCGCTCACGCACCACGGCTCCGCTGGCACCAACCAGCCGCAGCCGGCCCTCGACGACCGCCCGGCCAGGATCCGCTCGGACCCGCCCGGCGTCGGCTCGGCCACCGAGCAGCAACCCGAGCCCGGTAACCACCATCGTCTTGCCGGCCCCGGTTTCACCGGTGATCACGTTCATGCCGCCGGTCAACGGCAGCGTGGTGTCCTCGATGACGCCCAGCCCGGTGATGCGCAGCTCTTCCAGCACAGCCACCGACAGTAGTAGCGGGCCGCGACGTTGACTACCCGGGGCGGTCAGCGCCGGTTACCCCGCCAACCGTTGACCGGCAGATCGAACTTGGCGACCAAGCGGTCACTGAACGGTCGCGGATGCAGCCGGACCACCCGCACCGGCAGGTCGCCCCGTTGGACTGTCACCCGCGCGCCGGGCGGCAGGTCATAGACCCGCCGACCGTCGCAGCAGAGCACCGCGAACGTGGTGTACGGATCGACGGTGATGACGAAGGTGGAGCTCGGCGCGGTCACCAGCGGCCGGCTGAACAGCGCGTGCGCGCTGATCGGCACCAGCAGCAGCGCCTCGACCTCGGGCCACACCACCGGACCGCCGGCCGAGAACGCGTACGCGGTCGACCCGGTCGGCGTGGCGCAGACCACCCCGTCCGCGCCGTAGCGCGACAACGGTCGGCCGTCCACGTCGACCATCAGCTCCAGCATCTGGGCGCGCTGCCCCTTTTCGACACTGATCTCGTTCAACGCCCACGAGTCGATGGTGACGCCGTACTCCAACTCGGCCCGCACATCCAGGGTCAACCGTTCGTCCACCGTGTAGTCCCGGGCCACCACCTGCCGGACCGCCCGGTCCAGATCACCGATCTCCGCCTCGGCCAGGAACCCGACCTTGCCGAGGTTGATCCCGAGCAGCGGGGCCTTCGCCGGGCGAGCCAGCTCTGCGGCGCGTAGGAAGGTACCGTCACCGCCGAGCGCAAATACGATCTCCACCCCGTCGGCAGCCGCCGGACCACCGACCGGGTGCACCCCGGGCAGATCCAGATCGTCGGCCTCCTCGGCGACCACCCGTACCTCGAAACCCGCCTCGATCAGGTCGGCGGCGACGGTCCGGGCATGATCGGTGCTGCGCCGCCGACCGGTGTGGGTGACCAGCAGCGCCGCTCTGGCACCGCGGGGTGCCACCGGCGCCCCGCCGGTCGGGACTGTCGCGTTCACCGCGCTCCACCTTCTTCCGTGGCCGGACCGGCGTCGACGATAGCCCTCACCCGGAGCGGGTCGACGGGCGGCGCGTCGGCCCGGAACCAGACGAAGAATTCCACATTTCCCCGCGGACCGGGTAGTGGACTGGCGACCACCGCAGACACGCCGAGGCCGAGTTGGGCACCGGCCTGCGCGACGGCGAGCACCGCCTCGGCCCGCAACTGCGGATCGCGCACCACCCCACCGGAACCGACCCGCTCCCGGCCGACCTCGAACTGTGGCTTGACCATCAGCAGCAGATCGCCGTCCGGCTCGGTGCAGGCAACCAACGAGGGAAGGACCAGCCGCAACGAGATGAACGACAGATCCGCCACGGTCAACCCGGCCGGGCCGCCGATCCGGTCGGCGGTGAGGGTACGGACGTTGGTTCGCTCGTGGACGCGTACCCGTGGATCGCCCCGCAGCGACCAGGCCAGCTGTCCGTAGCCGACGTCCACCGCGACCACCTCGGCCGCGCCTCGCCGCAGCAGCACGTCGGTGAAGCCGCCGGTCGAGGCCCCGGCGTCCAGGCAACGCCGGCCGGTGACCGTGACTGCGGTCCCGGTCAGGGCGCCGATCAGCTTGTGCGCACCCCGGGAGACGTAACCGTCCGCCGGGTTCTCACCGAGCAGCCGGACGGCCTCCGCCGGGTCGACCATCGCAGCGGCCTTCACGGCGGCGACTCCGCGCACTTCCACCCGCCCGGCCGAAATCAACTCTGCGGCCTGTTCGCGGGACCGCGCGAGCCCGCGGCGGACCAGCTCCACATCGAGGCGGTTACGGCGTGCCATGCGACTCCGGGGAGGATCTCGGCCGGTCAGGCCTGGTCGATGGTGGCGAGGGCTTCCTGCAGGGTTCCGTGCGCTGCTTCGAACTGGGCGATCTGGTCGGCGGGCGGCAGACCAGCGGCATTACGGACCGCCTCGATGACCGCGTCGACCGCCGGGTGCCCGGTCCGGGTGTCGGCACTGCCGTCGGTGCCGTCGACTGTGCCGTCCGCTAGCGCGATGGTCGCGACGGGTGGCGCCGGTACGACCCGGACGCCGGGTGGTGGCCCCGGTACTGGGCCGGTCACTGCCCACCTGCCGGGCCGTCCGCGGACCTGCGGCCCACCGTCTTGCTGGCCGCAGCCTTCTTCGCCACGGCTTTCTTGGCCACGGTCTTCTTCGCCACCGGCTTACTGGCCACGGCTGGTTCGGCCGACGGCGGAACCGCCGCCTCGGCCGTTGCGGCGGCGGCCGAAGCTGCAGCCACCCGGCTCCGGGCCTGTTCCATCTCGGCCTCCAGCCGGTCGATCCGGTCCCGCAGCGCCACGACCTCCTCGGCCTTGACCAGTCCCACCACACCGAGTGCCCGGTCCACCTCCACCCGCACCAGCCGGGTGAGTGACTCACGGTTCGCGGTGCCGGCCGACAGCAGGTCCTCCGCCACCGCCTGTAGCTGGGCGGCGGTCGCCCCGCCCTTGCCGACCAACGACCGCGCGGTCTGCTCGGCCTTCTTCCGGGACGCCTCGGTCAGGCCGAGGGCCAGTTCCAGGTACGCCCGCCAGGCGTCACGCATGGTCCGACTCCTTCACCGCGGAAATGTTCGGTTGACACGCTACCGGGACGCGACGCCGCAGTGCGGTACGGTGCCTGTGCGCAACACCGGTCGGCGGTGTCCGGCCGGGCCGCCGCGACCCACACGAAGCCCGGGAGGTGCGATTGTGGCCAGCGTCGACGAATGTCGGCAGGCACTGCGGGAGCTCGCCACCCGGCTCGACGGCAACGCCGACCAGGTGCGCGAACGAGTCAACCTTGACCGTACCCTCGCCTGCCGGATCACCGATCTCGGCACCGCGTTCCACGGACGGCTGACCGATGGTCGTCTTGTCGACCTCGCCGACGGGGACGACCCGAAGGCCAAGATCGCAATGAGCATCGGCAGTGACGACCTACTCGCGCTGGTCCGTGGCGACCTCGACGTAGGTCGCGCGTTGGCGGCCCGACAACTGTCGGTCAGCGCCAGCCCGTTCGACCTGCTGAAGCTCAGGAAGCTGCTGTGAACCGCCCCGCTCCGTGGCCAGGTCCGCCGGCCCGGCTCACCCGCCGACCCGGTCCCCGGTCAGCGTAGGCCGCGTCCCGCGGCGAATCACCTCAGCGCGTCGGGTCACGCCAGCGCCAGGTCACGCAGCGCCGATTCGGCTACGGCGGACCCGGATCGCACCTCGGTCACCGGGTCACCCTGCCAGGCGTGCCGGCAGAGTATCCGCAGCGCCTGCGCGCTGTCATCGCCGGTGCCGTCGAGGACGAGCACCGCCGGGCCGTGGCGGTAGGCCTGCCACCCGGCACCGTCCGTCGGGTCGTCGTCGATTGGCCGGGCGGCATCGGCCGCGAACAGGCCGGCGAGGTCCGCCGCCAGGTACGTCGGCCGGCGTGCCGGCGGGGCGGCCAGCAGTTCCCGAGCGTCGCTGATCCCGGTCAACACGAGCAGACTCGCCATGCCGGCGCGGTTCGCCCCTTCGATGTCGGTATCCAGCCGGTCACCGACCACCAGCGGCCGTTCGGCACCAGCACGCCGAGCGGTACCGACGAACAAACCCGGTTCGGGTTTGCCGACGACCTGGTCAGGCTCCCGGTTCAGCGCCGTGCGCAGCGCGGCGACCAGTGAGCCGTTACCGGGCAGTGGTCCCCGGGCACTGGGCAGGGTCCGGTCGGTGTTCGTCGCCACCCAGTCGGCACCGCCCCTGATCGCCACCGATGCCTCTGCCAGGTCGGCCCACCCGATCCCGGGGCCATACCCCTGAACCACCACCGCAGGCTTGTCATCGGCCGACGCGACCAGGGCCAACCCGGCTTCGGTGAGCTCGTCACGCAGCGCGTCCGCGCCCACCACCAGCGCCTTGGCACCTGGACCGTACTGCTGTGCCAACAGCGCGGCGGTCGCACCGGCCGAGGTCACCACCTCGTCGGCAGTTGCCGACACTCCCATGCCACTGAGCAACGCGGCGACGTCGGTCGAACGTCTGGAGGCGTTGTTCGTCGCGTACGCGACCGGCAGGCCGGCCTGCCGCAGCCGATCCACTGCCTCGACCGCCCCGGGGATGGGCCGGTCGATCAGGTAGATCACCCCGTCGAGATCAAAGATCACCAGATCGTATGCGGCGGACAGCCCACAGCGCGGAGCGGTGGCGTCGTCGGTTCGGGTCATCAGGGCCGCTCTTCTTCCGCGCTCAGGGGAGGTGAGCTGCTGGGGTGCGACGTGGCGGCCGGCTCGTCGTCGGACTCATCGTCGGACTCGTCCTCGGTTAGCAGCACGCCGTCGATCTCCAGAAGGCGCTCGGTCGCGTCGGTTGCTGCCTCCGCGTCGGCCTCGGCCGCTCGGGCGAACCACTCCCGGGCCTCGTCCTTACGCCCGGCGCTGAGCAGCGCGTCGGCGTACGCGTAGCGGAGCCGGCAGACCCAGGGGTCGGCGGACTCCACGGCCAGCTCCCGGACCTGCAGCATCGCCACCGCTGCAGCCGGCTGGCCAAGATCGCTGCGGGCACCTGCAGCCACCATCAGCAGCTCGACGGCGGCAGCGGGGTCCAAGCCGGCGCGATCCGCGCCACGGTAGATGTCGATCGCCCGCTCCGGCCGGCCGAGGGCGCGTTCGCAGTCGGCCAGTACGGCGAGGTGCGTCTGACGTCCGGTCATCCGGTGGTAGGTCCGGAGCTCAGCCACGGCGGTCTGCCACTGCCCGGCCCGGTAGGCGGCCAGCCCGACCGCTTCCCGTACCGCCGCGATGCGGGCGGCGAGCCGACGTGCCGCCAGGGCGTGGGCGAGCGCCGTCTCCGGCTCCTCGTCGAGCAGCTGGCCGGTGGCGACGAGGTGCCGGGCCACCGTGTCGGCCACTGGTCGGGCCAGCCCGAGCAGTTCGGCCCGGATCTCGGTGTGCAGATCGGTGGCGAGGATGTCGTCGGACAACTCCGGCGGCGGCGTCCGTTCGGCCGCGCGGTCGGCACCGTCCTCGTCGCGCCGACGGTACGGCGCGGCGGAGGCCTCCGGGGAACGGTCCCGTCGGAAGGGCCGGTCGGTCGGACCGTCCGTACGCCTACGGAACTGCCCCGGCGCGCCGTCGTCACGGGACCGGCCGGCGTCACCGAATCGGGGGCGCCGTTCCTCGGAGCGGGGGCTTCGCCGGTCAACCGGTCGGCCGGGGGTCGAAAAGCTGCCCGACCGGCGATCACCGTAGGAACGGTCGCGCCGCTCGTCTCCCTGCCCGGCGCGTCGGTCACCGCCCCGCTGCTCGAAGCGCCGCTCATCCCGTCCCCGCCCAGCATCGAAGCGACGCTCACCGTCGGCATGCTGTGCGCGAGGTCCCCCGGCCCGGAACCCGCCACGGTCGGGCCGACGGTCGCCACCGTCCCCACCCGTGGTCCGGCGGTCGCCGCGGAAGCCGCGGTCGTCGCGGGGCCCGCTGCGGCGGCCGTCGTCGGCCCGGTGCCCACGGTCGCCGCGGAAACCGCCGGTTCGGTCCCCCGCAGCGCCACCGGGTTCCCCTCGGCCGCCCCGGCGGTCGTCGTCACGGCGGCTGGCCGGCTCCCAGTCGCCGCGTCGGTCCCGGTGCGGCGCCCGTGATGCGCTGTCATCGCGTCGCCGGAAACCGCCATCGTCGCGGCGGCGGAAACCGGACGGTTCGCGGCCTGAGCCGGACTCGTCGCGGCGCACGTAGCCACGGTCACGGCCGCCGGCCCTGCGGTCGTCGGGCTGTCGGCGGTCACTGTCCCAACCGCCCCGGCGGCGGTCACCGTCGTTACCGGTGGCACCACTTCGACGCTCGTCGGGGAACGGTTGCCGGCGGTCGGAACGGAACTGCCCCGCACCGCGCTCACCACCGCGCCGCCCGGTGTCGTGGCCGTCCCGGCGCGGGGTCTGGTCGCCACGGTCGGCTCGGCTGCCGCCGTAGCCGCGGCTGGAGCCGCCGGCACGACCGGATCGTTCGTCGGCGCGCCGAGGTCGGTCGCCATCCTGCCCAGTTGGGTTCACGACTCCATCCTCCCTGATGCCGCCCAACCGAAGTACGGCGGGCAGACACAGTTGAGGGCCGCTCCCCGCAGGGAGCGGCCCTCAACTGTAAAGATGTCCGGCGGTGACCTACTCTCCCACACCCTCACGAGTGCAGTACCATCGGCGCTGGAGAGCTTAGCTACCGGGTTCGGAATGTAACCGGGCGTTTCCCCTCCGCCATAACCGCCGTAACCCTAACAACAAACCAAACACACACAAGTGTTCGTTTGCCCAGAATCACACAGTGGACGCGTACATCTTCGAAGTCAAGTCCTCGGCCTATTAGTACCGGTCAACTGAACCAGTTACCTGGCTTACATCTCCGGCCTATCAACCCAGTCATCTACTGGGAGCCTTACCCCACAAAGTGGGTGGGACACCTCATCTTGAAGCGAGCTTCCCGCTTAGATGCTTTCAGCGGTTATCCCTTCCGAACGTAGCCAACCAGCCGTGCCCCTGGCGGGACAACTGGCACACCAGAGGTTCGTCCGTCCCGGTCCTCTCGTACTAGGGACAGCCCTTCTCAAGTATCCTACGCGCGCGGCGGATAGGGACCGAACTGTCTCACGACGTTCTAAACCCAGCTCGCGTACCGCTTTAATGGGCGAACAGCCCAACCCTTGGGACCTGCTACAGCCCCAGGATGCGACGAGCCGACATCGAGGTGCCAAACCATCCCGTCGATATGGACTCTTGGGGAAGATCAGCCTGTTATCCCCGGGGTACCTTTTATCCGTTGAGCGACACCGCTTCCACACGCAAGTGCCGGATCACTAGTCCCGACTTTCGTCCCTGCTCGACCTGTCAGTCTCACAGTCAAGCTCCCTTGTGCACTTACACTCAACACCTGATTGCCAACCAGGATGAGGGAACCTTTGGGCGCCTCCGTTACCCTTTAGGAGGCAACCGCCCCAGTTAAACTACCCACCAGACACTGTCCCTGAACCGGATCACGGTCCGAAGTTAGAAACCCAAATCAACCAGAGTGGTATTTCAACAACGACTCCACCGATACTGGCGTACCAGCTTCACAGTCTCCCACCTATCCTACACAAGCTAATTCGAGTACCAATGTCAAGCTATAGTAAAGGTCCCGGGGTCTTTCCGTCCTGCCGCGCGTAACGAGCATCTTTACTCGTAATGCAATTTCGCCGGGCCTGTGGTTGAGACAGTAGGAAAGTCGTTACGCCATTCGTGCAGGTCGGAACTTACCCGACAAGGAATTTCGCTACCTTAGGATGGTTATAGTTACCACCGCCGTTTACTGGCGCTTAAGTTCTCAGCTTCGCCCCGAAGAGCTAACCGGTCCCCTTAACGTTCCAGCACCGGGCAGGCGTCAGTCCATATACATCGAATTACTTCTTCGCATGGACCTGTGTTTTTAGTAAACAGTCGCTTTCCCCTGGTCTCTGCGGCCATACAACGCTCCACCCGAAAAGAGCTTCACGTCTCCGGCCCCCCTTCTCCCTAAGTTACGGGGGCAATTTGCCGAGTTCCTTAACCACAGTTCGCCCGATCGCCTCGGTATTCTCTACCTGACCACCTGTGTCGGTTTGGGGTACGGGCCGCTAGAAGCTCGCTAGAGGCTTTTCTCGGCAGCATAGGATCACTGACTTCACCTGAATCGGCTCGGCATCACGTCTCAGCCTCACGCACCACGGATTTACCTATGATGCAGCCTACACGCTTACCCCGGCACAACCACCGGCCGGGATCAGCTACCTTCCTGCGTCACCCCATCGCTTGACTACTACCCGCCAGGTTCCCGCGCTCCCTCAGATCAGTCCGAAAACCTCACCAAGTTCGGGCAGTTAGCACAACGAGGTTCATCATGGGCGCTCCTTCGCGGGTACGGGAATATCAACCCGTTGTCCATCGACTACGCCTCTCGGCCTCGCCTTAGGTCCCGACTCACCCAGGGCGGATTAGCCTGGCCCTGGAACCCTTGGTCATCCGGCGGAAGGGTTTCTCACCCTTCTTTCGCTACTCATGCCTGCATTCTCACTCGTGCCGCGTCCACAGCTGGGTCACCCCGCTGCTTCACCCCCGGCACGACGCTCCCCTACCCATCCACACACCTGCACCAACCCAAAAAAGGATCAGCGAAGTACACGCGTGAATGCCACAGCTTCGGCGGTGTGCTTGAGCCCCGCTACATTGTCGGCGCGGAACCACTTGACCAGTGAGCTATTACGCACTCTTTAAAGGGTGGCTGCTTCTAAGCCAACCTCCTGGTTGTCTAAGCGACCCCACATCCTTTTCCACTTAGCACACGCTTAGGGGCCTTAGCTGGTGATCTGGGCTGTTTCCCTCTCGACTACGAAGCTTATCCCCCGCAGTCTCACTGCCGCGCTCTCACTTACCGGCATTCGGAGTTTAGCTGATTTCGGTAAGCTTGTAGGCCCCCTAGACCATCCAGTGCTCTACCTCCGGCAAGAAACACGCGACGCTGCACCTAAATGCATTTCGGGGAGAACCAGCTATCACGGAGTTTGATTGGCCTTTCACCCCTAACCACAGGTCATCCCCCAACTTTTCAACGTTGGTGGGTTCGGCCCTCCACGCGGTCTTACCCGCGCTTCAGCCTGCCCATGGCTAGATCACTCCGCTTCGGGTCTAGAACATGCGACTCAAACGCCCTCTTCAGACTCGCTTTCGCTACGGCTACCCCACACGGGTTAACCTCGCCACATGCCACTAACTCGCAGGCTCATTCTTCAAAAGGCACGCCGTCACCCCGAAAGGCTCCGACGGATTGTAGGCGAACGGTTTCAGGTACTATTTCACTCCCCTCCCGGGGTACTTTTCACCATTCCCTCACGGTACTCGTCCGCTATCGGTCACTAGGAAGTATTTAGGCTTACCAGGTGGTCCTGGCAGATTCACGGCAGATTTCAGGGGTCCGCCGCTACTCGGGAACATCCACAGAAGACCAGAAGTTTTCACCTACCGGACTATCACCGTCTACGGCTGGCTTTTCCACACCATTCAGCTAACAACTGGCTTTATCACTTCTCGACCGAATGTCAGTCCGATCAGCAGAGTCCCACAACCCCGACCACGCAACCCCTGACAGGTATCACACGCAGCCGGTTTAGCCTCATCCGCTTTCGCTCGCCACTACTCACGGAATCACTATTGTTTTCTCTTCCTGCGGGTACTGAGATGTTTCACTTCCCCGCGTTCCCTCCACACACCCTATGAGTTCAGGTGCAGGTGACACCACATGACTGATGCCAGGTTTCCCCATTCGGACACCCTGGGATCACAGCTCGGTTGACAGCTCCCCCAGGCCTATCGCGGCCTCCCACGTCCTTCATCGGCTCCTAGTGCCAAGGCATCCACCGTTCGCCCTTGACAACTTGACCACAAAGATGCTCGCGTCCACTGTGTAATTCTCAACAAACGACCAACCCGCAACCCCCAGCCCCACACCAGCACCACCACACACGATGGCCGGTATGCAAGACCAGGCCGCGCCTGGCACCAGAGACAACAACCCACCACGTGGCCTGTTCCCTCAGGACCCAACAGGATGCCCACCATCCACACCAGCCGCACCAACACCACCCTCCACACCCCCACCCGAAAGCAGAAGCAGTACTAGCAGCATCAGCCGTTGCCGACACGAACTCACCAGTGTCTCCGCCAAATGAGCACCCCCACCCCACACTCGGAGGCGGCAGGCTCCCTACCCGACCTTCGCCGGGAGAGCGCTCCTTAGAAAGGAGGTGATCCAGCCGCACCTTCCGGTACGGCTACCTTGTTACGACTTCGTCCCAATCGCCAGCCCCACCTTCGACAGCTCCCTCCCACAAGGGGTTGGGCCACCGGCTTCGGGTGTTGCCGACTTTCGTGACGTGACGGGCGGTGTGTACAAGGCCCGGGAACGTATTCACCGCAGCGTTGCTGATCTGCGATTACTAGCGACTCCGACTTCACGGGGTCGAGTTGCAGACCCCGATCCGAACTGAGACCGGCTTTTTGGGATTCGCTCCACCTCACGGTATCGCAGCCCATTGTACCGGCCATTGTAGCATGCGTGAAGCCCTGGACATAAGGGGCATGATGACTTGACGTCATCCCCACCTTCCTCCGAGTTGACCCCGGCAGTCTTCGATGAGTCCCCGCCATAACGCGCTGGCAACATCGAACAAGGGTTGCGCTCGTTGCGGGACTTAACCCAACATCTCACGACACGAGCTGACGACAGCCATGCACCACCTGTGACCGCCCCCGAAGGACCCCACATCTCTGCAGGTTTTGCGGCCATGTCAAACCCAGGTAAGGTTCTTCGCGTTGCATCGAATTAATCCGCATGCTCCGCCGCTTGTGCGGGCCCCCGTCAATTCCTTTGAGTTTTAGCCTTGCGGCCGTACTCCCCAGGCGGGGCGCTTAATGCGTTAGCTGCGGCACAGAGAACCGGAGAGGCCCCCCACACCTAGCGCCCAACGTTTACAGCGTGGACTACCAGGGTATCTAATCCTGTTCGCTCCCCACGCTTTCGCTCCTCAGCGTCAGTATCGGCCCAGAGACCCGCCTTCGCCACCGGTGTTCCTCCTGATATCTGCGCATTTCACCGCTACACCAGGAATTCCAGTCTCCCCTACCGAACTCTAGCCTGCCCGTATCGACTGCAAGCCCATAGTTGAGCTGTGGGTTTTCACAGTCGACGCGACAAGCCGCCTACGAGCTCTTTACGCCCAATAAATCCGGACAACGCTCGCGCCCTACGTCTTACCGCGGCTGCTGGCACGTAGTTGGCCGGCGCTTCTTCTGCAGGTACCGTCACTTACGCTTCGTCCCTGCTGAAAGAGGTTTACAACCCGAAGGCCGTCATCCCTCACGCGGCGTCGCTGCATCAGGCTTCCGCCCATTGTGCAATATTCCCCACTGCTGCCTCCCGTAGGAGTCTGGGCCGTGTCTCAGTCCCAGTGTGGCCGGTCGCCCTCTCAGGCCGGCTACCCGTCGTCGCCTTGGTAGGCCATCACCCCACCAACAAGCTGATAGGCCGCGAGCCCATCCCAAGCCGAAAAACTTTCCACACACCACCATGCGGCAGCATGTAATATCCGGTATTAGCCCCGGTTTCCCGGGGTTATCCCAAAGCCTGGGGCAGGTTGCTCACGTGTTACTCACCCGTTCGCCGCTCGAGTACCCCGAAGGGCCTTTCCGCTCGACTTGCATGTGTTAAGCACGCCGCCAGCGTTCGTCCTGAGCCAGGATCAAACTCTCCAACAAAAACTTGTGAAGAAATCAAACCCGGCATTATAAAATGCCAAGGAATCACCAACCAGAAAACCACCACAAACGCAGCAGTCAACCAGCCGGGAACCAAACAAACTTTGGCACTGGCTTATCAAGCACCCTGTTGAGTTCTCAAAGAACAAACACACACCAGCAGAACCACCCACACCAAGCAGGCAACCCCACCAGGGCCATCCGTCCCACCCGACTTCCGCCGGGCACTTTTACTACCTTACTCCGACTCTTTCGCCCCGTCAACCCGGGTTTTTCCGGATCGTGGTGCTTCGTGCCGGTTTGACCACCTGGTCGAGCGCGCCGTGTTACCCGTGCGTTCGAACCTGGTTTTGCAGGCCGGCCGCGACGTCTCCGTCGGCTCGCCCGGTGCCCTGCGGTCATCAACCCTAGCCGGTCGGTCCCGCCGCTCCAAATCGGCCCCGGCCCTGCCGGTGCGATCCTCGCGGCCCCGCCCGCCAGCTCCGCTCGGTGCGAACACCCGGACCTGGAGGTTGTCCCACAGTTCCGGCCGGTCACCTCGGCTGCGTTTGCGGCTCCGGTGTTTCCGTCCGTTCCCCTGCGGGCAGAGAGAAAGTTACGCGCCCGCCCGATCAGTCGTCAAATCGAGCGAACGCGTCCCACGTCACAACGTCGATTGACGCCTATCTGACCAGCTCAACCCCGGCAAACGTGCGCTTGCCGCGCCGCAGCACCAGGAACCGGCCGTGCAGCAGCGTCTCGGCCTGGACCACCGCCTCGACGTCCGACACCCGCTGATTGTTGAGGTAGGCGCCACCTTCGGCGATCGCCCGACGTGCCTCGTTGAGACTGCCGACAAGTCCCGACTCCTTCAACAACGCTGCCACCGCCGGCATCTCGCCGGTCACCGTCAGCAGGCCTGCCTCCCGCAATGCGGCGTGCAAGGTCTCCGGAGCCAGTTCGTCCAGCGACCCTCGGCCGAACAAGGCCTGGCTCGCGGCCACCGCCTGGGCTGCCTCCGCCGGACCGTGCACCAGCGCGGTGAGCTCCTCGGCCAACGCCCGTTGGGCGATCCGCGAAGCCGGCCGGGCCGCCGACTCCCGCTCCAGTTCGGCTATCGTCTCGCGATCCCGGAAGCTGAAGTAGCGCAGGTAGCGCCCGACGTCGCGGTCGTCGACGTTGACCCAGAACTGGTAGAAGGCGTACGGGCTGGTCAGCGCGGCGTCCAACCAGACCGCGCCACCCTCGGTCTTGCCGAACTTGGTGCCGTCCGACCGGGTGACCAGCGGCGTCGTGAAAGCGTGCACCGGGCCGGCTCCACGCCGGCGCACGTAGTCGACCCCTGCGGTGATGTTGCCCCACTGATCGGAGCCGCCGAACTGCAGCAGGCAACCGTGCCGCCGGTGCAGCTCAAAGAAGTCGTTCGCCTGCAGCAGCTGGTAGCTGAACTCGGTGAAGCTGATGCCGCTGTCCAACCGGGCCCGGACCACCTCACGGGCGAGCATCCGGTTGACCGGAAAGTGCTTGCCCACGTCCCGGAGGAACTCGACGACCGACATCGGCCCGGTCCAGTCCAGGTTGTTGACCGCCTGCGCCGCGACCGGCCCGGTGAACGAGACGAACGGCGCGAGCTGGTCGCGGATCCGGTCGACCCAGCCCGCCACCACCTCGGGCGGATTCAGGTTACGCTCACCGCCCTCCTTCGGGTCCCCGATCTGCCCGGTGGCCCCACCGACCAGCAGCAGCGGCCGGTGTCCGGCAAGTTGCAGCCGACGGGCGGTGAGCACCTGAACCAGGTGGCCCACATGCAGGCTGGGGGCCGTCGGATCGAAGCCGACGTAGAAGGTGGTCGGGTCGCGCAGCTGCCGGCCCAGTTCGGTCACATCCGTGGCATCCTGGATCAGGCCTCGCCAACGCAGCTCGTCCAGCACGTCGGGCGTACCGGCCGGGTCTTGTTCGTCCGTCACGGCGCGATTGTCCCTCATCGCGGACCAGCACGGACATCCGGTTTCCGACCTGCGGCGCAGGTCGGACCGAGCCCGCGAGCCCATCGGGACATGTCGTTGACCGGCGTTGGCCGGGCAGGGCGTCCGGCCCGCCGGGCAGGGCCGCCCGGCTCTGACCGGCCGACCGCCGGACGGGGTGCAATGAGAGTGCCGGCAGGGCGGTCGAGCGCCGGCAGAGGGAGCTGACGGTGAACACCATCGAGTCGACGACCGAGCAGCGCGACAGCCGGCAGCCGGTCCCGGTCCCGGTCCCGGTCGAGCCGACCGGATCGATTGGTCAGCCGGCGAAGCAGCCCGGGCTGACCGTACGGCACGTCGACGGCGAGCGGTACGCGGTGCAGGTCCGTGGCCACCAGATCATGGTCGACCAGCCGGTCAGCGGCGGCGGCTCGGACAGCGCACCGACGCCGGTCGAATTGTTCGTCGCCGCGCTCGCGTCGTGTGTGGCGTACTACGCCGGCCGCTACCTGGTCCGGCACGGGCTGTCCCGGGACGGGCTCGCCGTCGGTGCCCGGTACGTGATGGCGGCCGACCGGCCGGCCCGGGTGGCCGCGGTGCGGATCGAGCTGAGCGTTCCGGACGAACTGCCGGCCGGACGCCGGGCGGCGCTACGGGCCGTCGCCGCGCACTGCACGGTGCACAACAGTTTGCTCGACCCACCCGAGGTGGAGATCGAACTGGCCGCTACCTGACCTGAGGCGAGGACGCCGGATCGGCCGGTGTCGGCGGCGACACCGGCCGGCTGAGCGGGTTTCGCGTGGTCGATCACCACGCCGTGCCCGCAACGGGCGGCTGTGGCAGGGTGGCACCGTGGCGATGACACCCGTGAGCCCGGCGGCGCGTGGCGCCCACCGAGCCGTCCGGCTCGAGGATGCCATCCACGCCCTGTTGGAACGCCGGCTGCGGCGACGAGGTTGGGATCTCACGCTCATTCCGTACACCGGCTACGGGGCGCCGGGCTGGGTCCGGGTGATGGCGCGGGTGCTGCTGGGTCGGCCGGATCCCCCGCATCGGCGGGCGAAGAAGGTACGGGGCTGGCGCAGTTTCGCCACCCTGCCGGTCAAGGACGCGCCGGTGGTGATCGAGGCCGGCGGCAAGCGGCACGAGGTCCAGGCTGACCGGGGCGGGTTCGTGGACACCGTCGTGCCGGCCGATCTGGAGCCCGGCTGGACATCGGTACGGCTGCACAGCGGTGACTCCGAGCCGGTCGACGCGCCGGTACGCATCGTCGACCCGCAGGTCCGGTTCGGCATCATCTCCGACATCGATGACACGGTCATGGTGACCGCGCTGCCCCGGCCGATGTTGGCGGCGTGGAACACGTTCGTGTTGGACGAGCACGCCCGAGCCTCGGTCGCCGGAATGGCGGTGCTGTACGAACGCCTGGTCACCGCGCATCCGGGTGCGCCGGTGCTCTACCTGTCCACCGGTGCCTGGAACGTCGCGCCGACTTTGCGCCGGTTCCTGTCCCGGCATCTCTACCCGGCCGGCCCGCTGCTGCTGACGGACTGGGGTCCGACCACCGAACGGTGGTTCCGCAGCGGTCGGGACCACAAGCGCGCCAGCCTGGCCCGGTTGGCGGAGGAGTTCCCGCAGATCCGCTGGCTGCTGGTGGGCGACGACGGGCAGCACGACCCGGAGATCTACGCCGAGTTCGCGGCGCAGCATCCGGACAGTCTGGCGGCGGTGGCGATCCGTCGGCTCTCGCCGACGCAGGCGGTCCTGGCCGGCAATCTGCCGGCACCGGCCGGTGAGACCTCCAGGGCGGCCGGGCCGGGTGGCCGGCGGTGGTTGTCCGCGCCCGACGGCGCCGGCCTGGCGCACCTGCTGCGCGAGGCGCGACTGCTGTGACCGGTCAGCCGAGCCGTCGGCTCGGCTGACCGGTCACTCAGGTTGAGGGCGGGGCGTCCGCTGGCCCGGCCTCGACGAGCCGCTGTCGGAGCCGGTCACGGATCTGTTCCGCCGTGTAGGCCCGACGGCGTCGTTCGGCCCGGACGACGACCGCTCCGGTCGCGGCGACCCCGACGAACGCGGCCAGGCCCACTACCTTCCACCAACGCATCCGCCTAGGGTAGTCGAGTGACCGGCGAACCACTCTCCCTCGACGCGGCGGTCGAACTGACCCGCACCGGTGACCTGTGGCTGTTCCGCGGGCGAACGATGCCCGACCGGGCGATCCAGATGACCACGAACAGCCCGGTGAACCATGTGGGGATGGCGGTGGTGATCGAAGATCTCCCGCCGCTGCTGTGGCACGCCGAGCTCGGGCGGTCACTGCCGGACATGTGGTCGGGCACCCACCACAGAGGTGTGCAGCTGCACGACCTGCGCGAGGCGGTCACGGTCTGGGCACGGCGCTACGGTCAGCGGGCCTGGCTGCGGCAGTTGGAGCCGCCCGCCGACAGCGCGATGGAGGATGCCGTGCTACGGACCGTCGCCCGGTTGGACGGCACCCCGTTCCCCTCCACCGCCGCGCTGGCCTGGCGGTGGCTGCGGGGTCGTGCCCCGTCGGTACGGCGGGCGCCGCTGGCCGGCGCGGTACGCGAACGGTTGGCCACCTGGTTGCCGCCGGTTGGTCGGGGCACGGCCGGTGCCGAAGCAGCCGAGGCAGCCGAGGTGTCGGGCGGCGCCGAACTGTCGGCTGACAGTGCCGCCGGCCGGACGGATCTGGAAAGTGTCTACTGCGCCGAGGTGGTCGCGGTGACCTACGAGGCGATGGGGCTGCTGCCAACGGGCCGGCGCACCAACTGGTACGACCCGGGCCGGTTCTGGAGCGGTGACCGACTCCGGCTGAGCGACGGTGCGCAGCTCGGTGTGGAGATCGCGGTCCGGGTTCCGCCGGCGACAGTCGGACGGCGGGCCGCCGACGCATCGGGATGACCGGCGCCGACGACCAACCTGCGAGCGATCAACCGGCTGACGCGTCCGGCCAACCTGCGAGCGATCAGCCGGCTGACGCGTCCGGCCGGGACCGGTCCGCCCGGTGGGAACAGCGACTGGCGGTGCCGGTGCTGGTCGCGGCGCTGGCCTCGGTTCCGGCGGTGTTCCTCACCCTCGCTGGCGGGGCGCTGGCAACGGTTGGTGAGGTCCTGCACTGGGCGAGCGGAGCGGTGCTGGTCGCCGAGACCGCCGTACTGCTGGCCTTCTCCGCCGACCGGCTGGCCTGGCTGCGGCGCAACCGCGGACTGGTGACGCTGACCCTGATCGTGGTCCCGGTCACCATCCTGGCGTTGGGGCCGCTGCAGGTGTTCCGCTTGATCTACACGGTAGGCACCTTGCGGCTGGTCCGGGCCCGGCGGATCGTGCGCGCTGTGCTGGTGCTGCACGGCCGGTTCGGGCCGAGCGGGCCGTGGGCGACCGCGTTCGCCCTCGGCGCCGGCGTGCTGGTCGCCGCGTTCGTGGCGATCACGTTGGTGGATCCCACGTCCCGCTCCCGGATGCTGCTGCAGGACTGGTTCGGCTGGACTGGCAGCGGTCACGTGGTCGCGGTCTGTCTGGCCGGAGCGATCGTGTTCGGTGCCACCTGGGTGGCGCTGCGCAACCGTCGCCAGTCCGGGCAGCACGACGACGCGGCGTCGGAGTAGTCCGGCACCGTCGGAGTAGTCCGGCAGCCGCCGACGCCCGGGCGGCCGGCCGCCGCGACTGCAGCGAGGGACAATGGTCGGGTGAGACCGTGGCTGCAGCTGACCAGCGCTGACCTGATCGCCCAACTCCCGGCAGGCGAGGACCAGCAGGTGCACTTCCCGGAGGCTCTGGTCGAGGCGGTGATCGACGAGTACACCACGGCCGGGCAGGCGGTGCTCGACCCGTTCGCCGGCTACGGCACCACACTGGTGACCGCGGCGCGGATGGGTCGACGGGCGACCGGCGTGGAACTGCTGCCCGACCGGGTCGCGCTGATCCGGCAGCGGCTCGCCGGAGCGGCCGGTGCCGAGATCGTCGACGGTGACGCCCGGAAGCTGATCGGCCTGGTCGACGGGCCGTTCGACCTCTGCCTGACCTCACCGCCCTACATGGACGCGACGGACCATCCGGAGAATCCGCTCAACGCCTACGAGACCCTCGACGGTGACTACACCAGCTATCTCGACGAGATCGGTGAGGTCTTCGGTCAGGTCGCCCAGTTGCTGCGGCCGGGCGGCCACGCCGTGGTCAATGTGGCGAACATGCGGGTCGACGGTCGGGTGACCACCCTCGCCTGGGACGTGGGTCGGGTGATCCGCGCCCATCTCACTCTGCTCCAGGAGTCGTTCCTGTGTTGGGACCACCAGCCCGACTGGCTGACCGGCGACTACTGTCTGGTTTTTCAACGGCCGAGCTGAGCGGGCGGTTCTCGACGTCGGTGTGGTCGCCGTCGGTGTGGTCGCCGTCGGTGTGGTCGCCGTCGGTGTGGTCGCCGTCGGTGTGGTCGCCGTCGGTGTGGTCGCCGTCGTCCTGCGAGGATCGGCGCAGCCGTACGCCGCTGATGGCGTGGTGGTCGACGGAAGCGACGGTGAGTGCCCAGCCGTCGACCCGGACCGACTCGCCCACGTCGGTGGGGATGTGGCCGAGCCGGGCCAGCACCAGACCAGCCACGGTGGTGTAGTCGCCGTCCGGCCGGCCGGGCAAATCGACCCCGATGTCCCGCAGGTCGTGTACGGGGAAGGTCCCGGGGACCAGCATGGTGCCGTCCGGCTCGGTGCGTACCGCGCGGATGTCTCGGTCGGTTTCATCGTAGATCTCACCGACGATCTCCTCCAGCACGTCCTCCAGGGTGACGATGCCGTCGACGGCACCGCGTTCGTCGACGACCAGCGCGATGTGCTGGCGGTGGGTCTTGAACCGGCGCAATGCGTCGACCACCGGCAGCGACTCGGGCAGCAGCATGGGCGGGCGGGCGACCGCGTCGACCGGCCGGTCGTCGGGTACGCCGACCAGGTCGCGCAGGTGGATCACACCGACGGTGTCGTCCAGCATCCCGTTGCGGACTACCGGCGCACGGGAGTGACCTGAGGTGGCCAGCACGATTCGGGCCGCCTCGGCGGATGTCCCGCTGTCCAGGGTGAAGACCTCCAGCCGGGGCACCAGCACGGCGCGCAGCCGCCGGTCGGCGATCTCCAGTGCCCCGGAGATGATGGTTTGCTGCTCGGCGCTGAACGCCCGGTGACCGGCCACGATGTCGCGCAGTTCGTCCGGGCTGATCTCATCGCGGGTCGCCTTCGGGTCGCCGCCAGCGAGGCGGACCACGATGTCACTGGTGGCGCCGAGCGCCCAGACCGCCGGCCGGGCCAGGCTGGCCATCATGTCGAGGGGTCGGGCCACCGCCAGGGCCCACCGCTCGGCCCGCTGCATGGCCACCCGCTTCGGGGCCAGTTCACCGAAGACCAGTGTGACGAAGGTGAGCACCAGGGTGATCAGCACGATCGCCGCCGGCTCCGCGGCCCGGCCGAGCACGTCCAGCGCTGGCACCAGCGGCTGCGCCAGCGACACCGCAGCGGTGGCCGAGGCCAGAAACCCGGCCAGGGTGATGCCGATCTGGATGGTCGCAAGGAACCGGTTCGGGTCCTTGGCAAGCTTGGCCAGGACCCGGCCTGTCCGACGGGACCGTTCCAGCCGTTGCAGCTGGCTGTCGCGCAGTGACACCAGGGCGATCTCGCTACCGGCGAAGACCGCGTTCAGCACCACCAGGATCCCGACCAGCGCGAGTTGTGTTCCGTACCCCTGCACGTACGCACCTTCCATCGCCGCCGTCGTGACCCGGATTCCGTCGCCGGTGTGCTGCGGCCTGCTTTGCCCACCTGGGCCGAATGCGAATCCTGCCATCCGTCTGGGTTTCCGGGCCGCTCGGCCCGCCGGTCACCTGGCATCCGGCGTCGCTGTGCCCGGCCGGTGGGCGAAGACCCCTAGCATTTTCTCAGGAAGATTTCGTAGTGTCGGGTCGTATGAGCTGGAAGCATCACCTTGCCGTACGGATCGCCCGGTCGACCGGAATGCAGATCACCCGCCGGGGCGGCCGTCCCGCCTTCGTCCGCCGCCCACACCGGCTGCTACGCCAGCCGGTCTTCATTCTGTCGTCGGTCCGGTCGGGGTCGACACTGCTGCGAATGATGCTGAACAGCCACTCCTCGCTATACGCTCCGCACGAGCTGCATCTGAGCAAGTTGCGGGTGGAGTTCAGTGACCACTACATCACGGACAGCATGGGCGAGTTGGGCTGGGACGCCCAGGAGGTCACCCACCTGCTGTGGGACCGGGTGTTGGACGCGGCGTTGCAGCGCAGCGGGAAACAGGTCCTGGTCGAGAAGACTCCGCACAACGTGTTCATCTGGCCCCGGATCGCCCAGGTGTGGCCGGACGCGCGGTTCGTGTTCCTGCTACGCCACCCGGCCGCGATCATCGACTCGTGGACCAGGGCCCGACCCCAGCAGACGCCGCAGGAGGCAGTTGAAAGCGTCGGCCGGTACCTGACCAAACTAGCCGAGGCACGCCGGGTGCTTCCCGGACACACGGTCCGCTACGAGGATCTGGCCGACGATCCGACGACCGAGACCCGGCGCATCTGCGAGTTCCTCGGTCTGGAGTGGGAGCCGGACATGGTGGAGTACGGCCGATTCGACCATGGCCGGATCAAGGCCGGGCTGGGTGACTGGACCGGACGGATCCGTACCGGAACGGTCCAGCCGCCCCGGGAACTGCCGGCCGACGTGGCGCTGCCGGCTCCGCTGTTCGAGGTGGCCCAGAGCTGGGGCTACCCGGCCCGCCGGGACGACTGAAGGCCGAGGTGCACCGCGGCGGTGGCCTTGCGGAACGCCTCGACGGCGCCGACCGGATCGCCAGTGTCGGCCAGCACGTCACCGAGTTCGGCCCAGGCCCGGGACGCCTGCCGCGAGGCGCGCAGCCCGCCGAGGGTCGCGGCGGCGCCGGCGAACATCTCCCGGGAACCGGTGATGTCGCCGGCGGCCGCCAGCGCGGCGGCGAGGGCGGTCTGCGCCCGGGCCCGCTCCAGATGTGCCTGCCCGCCGAGTTCGGCCAGCGACCGCCGGGCGCTGCGCACCGCGCCGGCCGCGTCGCCGTCCAGTAGCAAGGTACGCGACAGTTCGGTCAGTACGTAGCCGCGGTCGATCCCGCCGCCGACCTCGGTGAGCTCGCGCAGCGCCCGTTCGAACGTCGTGCGGGCCTCGTCGATGCGGGGTGGCGTGTGGCTGAGCAGGATGCAGCCGTACGCGGTGAGCAGCCGGGCGGCGCTGCGTCGGTCCCGGTCCTGGCGGAAGAAGGCCAGCGCCTCCTCGGCGAGTTCCAGTGCCTCGCGGTAGCTGCCCTGTTCGCAGGCGACCTGGCTGGCGTTCCAGAGCACCGCGGCCCGGGCCCGGGGTGAGCCGATCCGGTCGGCGCGCTGCAGGCCTTCGTGGAGCAGCCGTTCGGCCTGTCTCAGGTCGCCCAGCTCGCAGTGGGCGGCTGCGACCGTGGCGAGCAGCCGGACGGCGTCCTCGGACTCCCAGGCACCGAGGCGGTCGACGCGGTCCAGGGTGCCCATCCCGACCTCGATCACCCGCTGCAGTTCGCCGAGCTCGTAGAGGCACCGGATCCAGCTGATCACCATGCCGAGCGAGGCGACGAACGCCGGGCCGTCGGGGTTGTCGCGCAGCAACGACTCGTACTGCTGGGCGGCTTCGACCAGTCGGCCCTGCTCGGCCAACGCGCGGGCCAGGCCGAGCTGCGCCTCGGTCCGGGTCAGCGGGTCCGGCGCGGCGGTGGCCAGGACGCTGCTGAACTGCCGTTCCGCCTCGGTCGGGTCTCCGGCTTCGATGGCGAGCCGACCGTACGACAGGGTCAGTGCGGCGGGCCTGGTGGCGACCGCGTCCGCTTCCCCGGCGAGCTCGGCCACCGAGCAGCCGAGGGTCTGCGCCAGCTGGCGTAGCACCTCCGGCTTGGGCGACCGGCGCCCGGCTTCGAGTAACGATATGTAGCTGACCGACAGGCTCCCCCGGGCCAGCTCCCGCTGGGTCATGTTGCGCGCGACCCGCAGGGCTCGCAGCCGTCGGGGGAAGTCCGGGTGAACTTGTTGACTCATGTCCAGCCCCCTCATCTACTACACGGAGGTTTATACCACCGTCGAGGAGTGTCGATTAAGTTGTTCCGCTTGGCGTTCGCCGTCGCGTTCGTCGCCGTGTTGGCCGGGGTCGGCGGCACGGCGGGACCGGGTGCGCTGTCCGGGTCGGTCGGGTCCGCGCGGCTGGCCGTCCTGCTGCGGAATCGAACACCAGATCCTGTCAACTCATTGACTGCCTGACAGTCAACTGCCTACTCTTCCGGAGTCAACCGCTCCGGAGGTCGCCTGTGTCCGAGCCCTCGTACCACCCCGGTCCACGGCTCTCCCAGCAGGAGACCGCAGTGCTGGTCGCCTACCTGTCCGGGCTGACCATGGTCGCCGCCGCCCGCCGCGTCGGCGTCGGTCTCGGCACCGCCAAGCAGTACCTCGAGCGGGTCAAGCGCAAGTACGCCGCCGCCGGCCGCCCCGCGCAGACGAAACTGGAGCTTGCCCGGAGGGCGGTCGAGGACGGCCTGCTGTCGTGGACGGAGCAGCCGTCGCGTCGCGCCGGCTGACGACCTGCTGCCGCACCGATCGCCCGTCATCCGGTCGCGGTCGGCGCCCCGGTCCGGCCGCCGCGCGGCCGGGGAGCGGCCCGACGGTACGCGCTGACCGTCGGCTCGCCGGCCAACCAGAAGCGCCACGGCGTGTGCGGGGCCGCGCCCACCCCCACCCGGGGACCGGTACGGACAGCTCCGGCCGGGACGGGCACCGGCGGTGGCGTCAGCGACACCGGACCGACGCCGTCGAGCAGCGACGTACCGTTCGCCGTGCCGTCCAGCCCGAGCGCGGCCATCAGCCGGGCCGGACCACGGGCCAGGTCCCGGTCCGACACCCACAGGCCACGCCGCCGCCGGGCCGACCCGTGACCCGCGACGATCTCGCCGGCCCGCAGCAGCACCGCCGCCGCCTGTCCCGGCGGGCCGGTGACCACGTTGCCGCACCAGTGCATTCCGTAGCTGAAGTAGACGTACAGGTGACCGGACGGCCCGAACATCGGGGCGTTACGCGGCGTACGGCCCCGGTGGGCGTGCGAGGCGGGGTCGGTGCCGACCCCGGCGTACGCCTCGACCTCGGTGAGCCGGACCTCGACGTCGCTGACGGCGACCCGGCAGCCCAGCAACGCGCGGGCCGCGGCGTCGACCGGTCCGGCGAGCACCGTCGCGAGATCGCCGACCGGCGCGGGTGGTCTCATGGTGCCAGCACAGCACAGCGACCCAGCACACCATCACCGCCCGGGAGCGACCGATGAGTCCCGCCGACACCCCGCCACCGCCGTACTACCTGGTGGTCTTCGCCTCCACCCGCACCGACGACGACCACGGCTACGCGGCCACCGCCCGCCGGATGGTGGAGCTCGCCGCCACGCAGCCGGGCTTCCTGGGCGTGGACAGCGCCCGGGACCCCGACGGGGTCGGCATCACCGTCTCCTACTGGCGTGACGAGGAGTCGATCGCCGCCTGGCGTCGACACGTCGAGCACCTGATCGCCCAGGCCGACGGCAGGGCCCGGTGGTACGCCAGCTTCGCGGTGCACGTGGCCCGGGTGGAACGGGCCTACCGGTTCCCGCCGCCCACCCGGTGACCCGGACCCGGCCGCCGGTTGGGTCAGCGGGGCACCACCGACTCCGCCGCCCACCGGCGCCACCCGGACAGCTGCTCCGTGACGGCGGCCAACTGGTCGGACACCGGACCGGGGCCGGTCGAGCCCGGCGTGGTCCGCACCGCGAGCGCCGACCGTACCGAGAGCACGTCCCGGACACCGGCGTCAAGGTGCTCGCTGACCAGCCGCAGATCGTCGTCGGAGACCTCGTCGAGCGCGCACTCACGGGCCGAGCAGAGCGCCACCAGCTTGCCGGTGACCTCGTGCGCGTCCCGGAACGGCACACCCTTGCGGACCAGCCAGTCCGCCACCTCGGTGGCCAGGGTGAACCCGGCCGGGGCGGCGGCTGCGAGCCGGTCCACCCGTACCGTCATGGTAGAGATCATCCCGGCCAGGGCCGGGAGCAGCAGTTGCAGGGTGTCGACGGCGTCGAACGCCGGCTCCTTGTCCTCCTGCATGTCCCGGTCGTAGGTCAGCGGCAGCCCCTTGAGCATGGTCAACACCGCCACCAGCCCGCCGACGAGGCGGCCGGACTTGCCCCGGGCCAGCTCGGCGATGTCAGCGTTCTTCTTCTGCGGCATGATCGACGACCCGGTGGCGAAGGCGTCGTCGAGCTCCACCCAGCCGAACTCCTGCGAGGTCCAGAGCACCACCTCCTCCCCCAGTCGGGACAGGTGCACCCCGACCATCGCGGTGGCGAAGAGGAACTCGGCGGCGAAGTCCCGGTCGGCGACCGCGTCCATCGAGTTGGCGAACGAGGTCCGGAACCCCAGCTCCTTGGCGACCGCTACCGGATCCAGCGGAAGGCCGGAGCCGGCCAGCGCGCCGGCACCCAACGGTGACACGGCGGTACGCGCGTCCCAGTCGCGCAACCGGTCCAGGTCACGCAGTAGTGGATGGACGTGGGCCAGCAGCCAGTGCCCGAACGTCACCGGCTGGGCGTGCTGCACGTGGGTCATCCCTGGTGCCGGAGTCTCCAGGTGCCGCTCGGCCTGCTCGACCAGAGCAGCGGCCAGCTCGACCAGCTGTGCGGCCAGGCCACGGGCGTGGTCCCGCAGATACAGCCGCAGATCGGTGGCGACCTGGTCGTTGCGGGACCGGCCGGCGCGCAGCTTGCCGCCGAGCGAGCCGAGCCGCTCCAGCAGGCCGCGTTCCAGCGCGGTGTGCACATCCTCGTCGTCCACGGTCGGCCGGAACGACCCGGAGGCGCAGGCCGCCTCCAGGTCGTCCAACGCGGCCAGCATTCGACCCAGTTCGTCCGGATCGAGCAGGCCGGCGGCGGCCAACACCCGGGCGTGTGCCCGGGAGCCGGCGATGTCGTACGGGGCCAGCCGCCAGTCGAACTGGACGCTGACCGACAACCGGGCCAGCGCCTCGGCCGGCCCGCCGGCGAAGCGGCCACCCCACAGGCTGGTGCGGTTCGGGCTGGCGGTGTTCTCGGTCAGGCTCTTGTCGTCCACAGCGACCATTGTCGGGGTCAGGCCTGCGAGCCGGGCAGCCGGGTTTGCCCGCCGGGGCCGGCGAGCCGCGTGTCGCGGGCGGTGGCCAGCCGGCTGGACAGCCCCCACAGCTGCACGAAGCCCTTCGCCTGGCTCTGGTCGAAGGTGTCACCGGTGTCGTAGGTGGCCAGGTTGAAGTCGTACAGGCTGGCCTCGGAACGCCGGCCGACGACGACCGGCCGCCCGCCGTGCAGCACCATCCGGACCTCGCCGGTGACGTGCCGCTGGGTCTCGTCGATGAACGCGTCGAGGGCCTGCTTGAGCGGGGAGAACCACAGGCCGTCGTAGACCAGCTCGCCCCAGCGCTGGTCCACGGTCCGCTTGAACCTGGCCACCTCGCGCTCCACGGTGACGTTCTCCAGCTCCTGGTGGGCGGTGATCAGCGCGATCGCGCCCGGTGCCTCGTACACCTCGCGGCTCTTGATCCCGACGAGCCGGTCCTCGACCATGTCCAGCCGCCCGATGCCCTGCGCGCCGGCCCGCCGGTTGAGCTCCACCACCGCCTGGTACGGGGTGACCGTCTCGCCGTCGACCGCCACCGGCACGCCGGCGTCGAAGGTGATGGTCACCTCGTCGGCGTCGCGCGGCGCGGCCGGGTCGGCGGTGTAGGAGTACAGGTCCTCGATCGGGGCGTTCCAGATGTCCTCCAGGAACCCGGTCTCCACCGCCCGGCCCCACAGGTTCTGGTCGATCGAGTACGGCGACTTGTGTGACACGTCGATCGGCAGCCCCTTCTCCTCGGCCAGCGCGATCGCCTTGTCCCGGGTCCAGGCGAAGTCCCGGGCCGGGGCGACCACCTTCAGCTCCGGCGCGAGCGCGCCGATTCCGACCTCGAAGCGGACCTGGTCGTTGCCCTTGCCGGTGCAGCCGTGCGACACCACGGTGCCACCGTGCTCACGGGCCGCCGCGACCAGATGCTTGACGATCAGCGGCCGGCTCAGCGCCGACACCAGCGGGTAGCGGTCCATGTAGAGGGCGTTCGCCCGCAGCGCCGGCAGGCAGAAGTCGGCGGCGAACTCGTCGCGGGCGTCGACCACCTCGGATTCGACGGCGCCGCAGTCCAGCGCCCGCTGCCGGATGACGTCCATGTCCTCGCCACCCTGGCCGACGTCGACCGCGACGGCGATCACCTCGGCGCCGAGTTCCCCGGCGAGGTACGGGATGGCGACCGAGGTGTCCAGGCCGCCGGAGTAGGCGAGTACCACCCGCTCAGTCATGATGTCGTGCTCCTCGGTTGAATGTGCGTATCGGGTAGATCAGATGGTGGTCGGGTCGGTCAGGCGGTGGGGCGGATCAGGGAGTGGTCGGGCCGGGCGGGGTGGCGGCCCAGGTGGAGAGCTTGCCGGCCAGGTCAGCGCCGCCGACCGGGTCGCGGGCGACGACCAGGATCGTGTCGTCACCGGCGATGGTGCCGACCACGTCCGGCAGCCCGGACCGGTCCAGCGCGCTGGCCAGGAACTGCGCCGCACCCGGCGGGGTACGCAGCACGCAGATGTTGCCACTGGCGTCGACTCCGGTGAGCAGCTCGTGCAGCAGCCGGACCAGGCGGGCCGGGGCCTGCTCGGCGGGGCGCAGCGTCGGGTTGCCGTCCTCCGGGATGAGGTAGACCGCCGGACCTCCGTCGCGGCCACGTACCTTCACCGCGCCGAGTTCCTCCAGGTCCCGCGACAGGGTCGCCTGGGTGACCTGCATGCCGTCGCTGGCGAGCAGCTCGGCCAGCTCGGTCTGGGACCGGACCGTCCTGGCCCGGATCAGCTCGGTGATCCGGGCGTGCCGGGCGGTCCGGGTCGCAGGCCCGGTCACGACGGCCCGCCCGGCTGGCCCAGCAGCCAGGCGAGCAGCGCCTTCTGCGCGTGCAGCCGGTTCTCCGCCTGGTCGAACACGGCGCTGCGCGGGCCGTCGAGCACCTCGTCGGTGATCTCCTCGCCCCGGTGGGCGGGCAGGCAGTGCAGCACGATCGCCTCCGGCGCGGCGGCGTCGAGCAGGTCCAGGTTGACCTGGTACAGCCAGAACGGGGTACGCCGGTCCCGACCGTCGGCTTCCTGACCCATCGACGTCCAGGTGTCGGTGGCCACCACGTCGGCGCCATCGACCGCCTCCTTCGGGTCCCGGATGACCTGCACCGAACCGCCGGTCCAGGCGGCGATCTCCCCGGCCCGGGAGACCACCGACGGGGACGGGTCGTACCCGGTCGGCCCGGACACCCGCACGTGCATCCCGGCGGTTACCCCGGCAAGCAGGTAGGAACTGGCCATGTTGTTCGCCGCGTCGCCGACGTACGCCAGGGTCCGCCCGGTGGTGCCGCCACAGTGTTCCCGCACGGTCAGCAGGTCGGCGAGCAGTTGGCAGGGGTGGAACCCGTCGGTGAGCGCGTTGACCACCGGCACGCTCGCCCCTGCCGCGACCTCGGCGAGGCGGTCGTCACCGAAGGTGCGCATCACGATCGCCGACACGTACCGCGACAGCACCCGACCCGCGTCGGCCAGGGTCTCGCCCCGGCCGAAGTGGGTGGCCTGGGTGTCCACCACGATCGGGTTGCCGCCCAGCTCGGCGATGCCGACGTCGAACGACAGCCGGGTCCGCAGGCTCTGCTTGTCGAACAGCACCGCCACCGAGCGGGGGCCGGCCAGCGGCCGGTGGCCGTAGCGGTCGGCCTTCATCGCGGCGGCAAGGTCCAGCACCGCCGCCTGCTCGGCGGGGCTGAGGTCGTCGTCGCGCAGCAGATGCCGGGTCACGAGCCTTCTCCTGTAGTGGTGGCGGCGTCCAGTGCGGCCGGCAGCGCGGCGAGGAACCCGTCGGCCTCCTCACCGGTGAGGATCAGCGGCGGAGCCAGCCGGATCACGTCCGGCTGGGCCGGGTTGACCAGGAAGCCGGCGTCCCGCAGGGCGACCGCAGCCGCCGGCGCGACCGGCGCGGTGAGCACCACACCGAGCAGCAAACCGGCACCACGTACCGAGGCGACCAGCGGGTGGCCGAGCGATTCGACGCCCCGGCGCAGTTGCTCACCGACCCGCTTGACGTGGTCGAGCAGCCCTTCGGCGGCGATGGTACGTAGCACGGCGAGCGCGGCGGCGCAGCAGACCGGATTGCCGCCGAAGGTGCTGCCGTGACTGCCCGGGGTCAGCAGCGCGGCTGGCGTGCCCACGTCGGCGACCTGGGTGTCAGCGAAGGCGATGCAGGCACCGATCGGTAGCCCGCCGCCCAGCCCTTTGGCGAGGGTGACGACGTCCGGGACGACGCCGTCGGCCTGGTGGGCGAACCAGTGACCGGTCCGCCCGACCCCGGTCTGCACCTCGTCGAGGGTGAACAGGGCACCGTGCCGGCTGGTGATCTCCCGGGCGGCGGCCAGGTAGCCGGGCGGCGGCACCACCACGCCGGCCTCGCCCTGGATCGGCTCCAGGATCACCATCGCGGTGCGGTCGGTGACGGCGGCGGCAAGCGCCTCGGTGTCGCCGTACGGCACATGGGTGACCTCGCCGGGCAGCGGCCGGAACGGGTCGGCTTTGGCCGGTTGCCCGGTCAAGGCCAGGGCCCCCATGGTCCGGCCGTGGAAGCCGTCGTGGGTGGCGACGACGTGGGTCCGACCGGTACGCCGGGACAGTTTGAACGCGGCCTCGACCGCCTCGGCCCCGGAGTTGCAGAAGAACACCGCGCCGGGGCGTCCGGTGAGGGCGAGCAGCAGTTCGGCCAGGGCCACCGGCGGCTCGGCGACGTAGAGGTTGGAGACGTGTCCGAGGGTGCCGATCTGCCGGGTGACCGCCTCGACGACCGCCGGGTGGGCGTGCCCGAGCGAGTTGACCGCGATGCCGCCCAACAGGTCGAGGTAGCGTCGGCCGTCCTCGGCGACGACGGTCGCGCCCTCGCCGTGCACCAGCGCCAGCGGTGGTGTGCCGTAGTTGTCCATCAACGATGCGGACCAGCGGTCCCGCAGCGAGGCCATTCAGGACTCCCCGTCGTTCGTCGGGTCAGTGACCATGGTGCCGAAGCCCTCCGAGGTGAAGACCTCCAGCAGCGTCGAGTGGGCCACCCGGCCGTCGACGACGTGCGCGGCGGGTACCCCGCCGCGTACCGCCCGCAGGCACGCCTCCATCTTCGGCACCATGCCGGCGGCGAGGGTGGGCAGCAGGTCGGCCAGGTCGTCGGCGGTGATCCGGCTGATCAGGCTGGCGGTGTCAGGCCAGGCGGCGTACAGGCCGGGCACGTCGGTGAGCACGACCAGCTTGCGGGCCTGCAGTGCGACGGCCAGCGCGGCGGCGGCCGTGTCGGCGTTGAGGTTGTGCAATACGCCGTCCACGTCCGGCGCCACCGTGGAGATCACCGGAATTCGGCCGGCCGAGATGATGTCGGCGACCGCCGACGGGTTGACCGTGTCGACGTCGCCGACCTGGCCGACATCGACCGGTTCGCCGTCGACGTACGCGGGGCGGCGGATGGCGGTGAACAGGTGGGCGTCCTCGCCGGACAGCCCGACGGCGTAGGGTCCGTGCTCGTTGATCAGACCGACGAGTTCCCGGCCGACCTGGCCGACGAGTACCATCCGGACGACGTCCATCGCCTCCGGGGTGGTGACCCGCAGCCCGCCCTTGAACTCGCTGGCGATGCCGAGCCGGCGCAGCATGCTGGAGATCTGCGGCCCGCCGCCGTGCACCACGACAGGTCGGATACCGGCGTAGCGCAGGAAGACCATGTCGGCGGCGAAGGCCCGCTGCAGCTGCGGGTCGATCATGGCGTTGCCGCCGTACTTGACGACCACGGTGGCCCCGTGGAAGCGGGCCAGCCAGGGCAGCGCCTCGATCAGGGTGGCGGCCTTGGTCTGGGCGAGGCTGAGATCGCGGCTCAGCGCGTCGTGCGGCGCGGGCGGCCGGGCGGTGTCGGTCATGTCGAGTACGCCGAGTTCTCGTGCACGTACGCGTGCGACAGGTCGTTGGTCCAGATGGTCGCGGTGGCGGCACCGGCGTGCAGGTCGATCCGGATGTGCACCTGCCGGCCGGTGAGGTCGACCTGGTCGCGGGGTGCGGCGGCGGCCCCGTCCCGGCAGATCCACACGTCGTTGATCGCCACGTCGAGCTGGTCGGGGTCGAACACCGCGCTGGTGGTGCCGACCGCCGCGAGGATCCGCCCCCAGTTGGGGTCGTTGCCGAACAGCGCCGTCTTGACCAGACTGTTGCGGGCCACCGCCCGGCCGACCTGCACCGCGTCGGTCTCGCTGGCCGCGCTGACCACCTCGATGGCGACCTCCTTGCTGGCGCCTTCGGCGTCGGCGATCAGCTGCCGGGCCAGGTCGGCGCAGGCGGCGGTGACCGCAGCGGTCAGCTCCCCGGCCGACGGGGTGACCCCGGAGGCGCCGCTGGCCAGCAGCAGCACCGTGTCGTTGGTGGACAGGCAGCCGTCGGAGTCGATCCGGTCGAAGGTGGTGCGGCAGGCTTCGCGCAGCGCGGCGTCGAGGTCGGCGGCGTCGACGAGCGCGTCGGTGGTCAGTACGCAGAGCATGGTGGCCATGGCCGGGGCGAGCATGCCCGCGCCCTTGGCCATCCCACCGACCCGCCAGGCCGGTCCGCCGGTGCTGGCGGGGCCGGCGTCGACGACGGTGGTCTTCGGCCGGGTGTCGGTCGTCATGATCGCCTCGGCGGCGGCCGGTCCTCCGTCGGCGGAGAGCCCGGCGGCGGCCGCGGTCACTCCGGCGAGCAGCTTGTCCACCGGCAGCCGTTCGCCGATCAGCCCGGTGGAGCAGACCGCGACCTCACCGGCCCCGACGTCCAGGCCGGTGCCGGCCCCTGTGCCGCCCGCTTCGGTGAGCGTCGCGGCGACGTGTTCGGCGGTGGCGTGAGTGTCCTGGAATCCGGCCGGCCCGGTGCAGGCGTTGGCGCCGCCGGAGTTGAGCACCACCGCCCGCAGCGCACCGGCCCGCAGCACCTGCCGGCTCCACAACACCGGTGCGGCCTGCACCCGGTTGGCGGTGAAGACCCCGGCGGCGGCCGTGGCCGGTCCGTCGTTGACGACCAGGGCGACGTCGACGGCGCCTCCGCTCTTCAGCCCGGCGGCCACCCCGGCCGCCCGGAACCCGTTCGGCGCGGTCACCGTCATGGCGCGATCCCCAGAGTAGTCAGGCCGGTGCTCTCCGGCAGACCGAGCATCAGGTTGGCGCACTGTACTGCCTGACCGGCGGCACCCTTGCCGAGGTTGTCGATGGCGCTGGTCACGATCACCCGTCCCGAGTCGACGTCGGTGGTCACCTGCAGTTGGCAGGCGTTGGATCCGAGGGTCGCGGCGGTGGCCGGCCAACTGCCGGCAGGCAACAGGCGCACGAACGGCTCGTCGGCGTACGCGGCGGTCAGCGCCTCGCGCGCGGCGTCGGCCGGGTCGGCGGCGGCGTCGGTCGGGCGGGCGGTGACCGTGGCCAGGATGCCGCGCGGCATCGGAGCCAGCACCGGGGTGAAGGACAGGCTGGTCGCGCCGGTGGCCTGCTTGATCTCCGGGACGTGCTGGTGGGCGCCGACCTTGTACGGTGACAGGCTGCCCATCACCTCGCTGGCCAGCAGGTGGGTCTTGGCGGACCGACCGGCACCGGACGTGCCGCTGGCGGCGACCACCACGACGTCGTCGGGGGCGACCACTCCGGCGGCGATCAGCGGCGCGAGCGCCAGGGTGGTGGCGACGGCGTAGCAACCGGTGGCGGCGACCCGGTCGGCGGCGGCGATCCGGTCCCGCTGGCCGGGCAGCTCCGGAAGCCCGTACGTCCAGGTGCCGGCGTGCTGGCCGCCGTAGTAGCGGGACCAGGCGGCGGCGTCGCTGAGCCGGTGGTCGGCACCGAGGTCGACGACCTTGACGTCGGACGGCAGGGTGGCGGCGAGCGCGGCCGACTCGCCGTGCGGCAGAGCCAGAAACACCAGGTCCGCTGCGGCCAGGTCGGCCGGATCGGTGGCGACGAACACCAGGTCGAGGCCGGCCAGATGCGGATGCACGGCGGCGACCGGCGCCCCGGCCTGGCTGTGCGCCGTGGCGGCGACCAGGTCCAGCTCGGGGTGCCCGGCGATCAGCCGCAGCAGCTCTCCCCCGGCGTACCCGCTTGCGCCGGCGACGGCGACCCGGATGCCCATACCCACCTCCGCATTTCTATGCAGAGGACGGTATCAGGATGCATCCGGGCCGACAAGACCCTTTCCACCTGCCTGCCAGGTGCCCGCCGCGCCGCCCGTCAGGTGTCGACGACCTCCACGTCGCGCCAGAAGGCGACCCGGTCCCGGACCATGTCGGCCGCCGGCAGCGGTGCCGGGTAGTACCAGACCGCGTCGGCGCTGCGTTGACCATCGCGCTCCAGCGAGTAGTAGGACGCGTCGCCCTTCCATGGACAGTGGGTGTGGGTGTTCGACTCACGTACCAGGTCGTCACGCAGCGACGACCGGGGAAAGTAGTGGTTTCCCTCGACGACGACCGTGTCGTCGCTCTCGGCGATCACAAGTCCGTTCCAGATTGCCTTCGGCATGAGACCCAGCGTAGGCCGTCGATCGTTATCCCGCCCATCCGTCGGATGCCGGTGACCAGAAACCCCGCACCCGCGAACACTGTAGACCGCAGGGCTTCGCGTCGGTATTATGTTGTCGAACCGTGCCGGACCGGCTCCGTCACCGTCTCGACGTTCACTGGGTCCTCATCCACACCCACCGGTGCCCGCCCCACCTCAATCAAGCGGACAACGGCCGGCCTCCGAGCAAGAGGAAGTTCCGTTGACACGACACCTCCGACGGATCGCGACGTACATCGCCGTGGCACTACTGACCGCAGGCGGGCTGACCTTCATTTCAGCACCACCAGCGCGGGCATTCGGCGGCGAGACGTTCGGCTGCCGCGTCGCTCCCGGGGCCGACCTCGTCTGGCGATCGATCTGCTACAACAATCAACCGGCGGGCGCCTACAACGCTGGCTTCGCAGTGCGGAACGCCTCCGGCACCGGATACACCTACTCTTGGAGCATCAGCGGCTCGTACTTGTACGTGATCACCGGCTGCACCACGACGTCCTCCGACTGCGCCCTGGCAATGCCCAACGCGGACGGCGCCGTTCAGGTCACTGTGACCTATACGCTAGCCGGCCAGAGCGCTACTAGCTCAGCCACCGCCGTCATCAGACAGTTCTGCGGCACGCACCTCTGCTGAGCGACCGGCCGGTGCGGGTCACGGAACCGACCGCTGATCACGGAACCGATCGCTGATCACGGGACCGATCCCAGCAGGATCAGCAAACCCGCCACGGCCCCCAGCAGCGCGGCAACCAAGCCAAGACCCTCCCAGGTGTGACGGGTGAGTGTCGGACCGCGACCCGGCGGCACCGCCACGACCGAAGCGCTCTGGCGGTCGCCGACCGGATTACGTGGTTGCGCACCCAGTAGCCGCTCGATCTTGTCCAGGCGGTGCAGGTCACAGCCGAGGAGCAGGCCATACCCAAGGTACGGGCAGTCGCCGTCGCGCCACAGCGGCTCGCCGCACCGGGCGGGGATGGCGAGGACCGCGTACGGCAGCCCGACGGTGAGCGTGAGGAACCAGCCCCAGTGCGGCTGGCCGCTGGCGAACGCCGCCAGCGCCAGCGCGGCGATCGACGCGCCGACGGCCAGTCGCTTCGTCCGCCATTCGGGCATGCCCGCATCCTAGTCGGAGGGTCGACCGGCCCGACGACCACATCGGAGCCCGGGTCCGACCTCGGGACCTGCGCCCCGCGCGGCCCAGCGGCCCACCACAGATATCGACGAGCCTCTATTATTATCGGTCGGCCCGACGTCCGGTCGGGCCGACCGACAAGGAGGGTGGCGTGCGTCCCAGCGACAATCACACCGGCTCGTCCAACTCAGCTGTCCCGGACCGGCGTACCCGATCAGCGGGACGGACGGCGGCGTTCAGCGGGGGTGCTGTCCTGGCCATCACGGTCGCGGCCGCGCTCGCCGCGACCAGCGGCGGCGCCGCACCGCCGGCTCCCGCTGCGACCACCGGCCCGGCCGGCCCCGCCCGGCACCCGGCCACCTGGGTCGCCGCCTGGGCGCCCAGCCCGGTCGAGGGCAGCACCATCCCCTGGTCGGACTGCCCGGCCGGAGACGGTCTGGCCGACCAGACGGTGCGCAACGTCGCCTTCGTCAGCGCCGGTGGCCGGGCCGTCCGGGTACGGATCACCAACACGTTCGGCACCCGGGAGCTGACCGTCGGCCGGGCCTCGGTCGCCGTGCAGCACGACGGCGCGACCGCCGTGCCCGGCTCGATGCGGGAGCTGGCCTTCGGCGGCAGCCACGAGGTCACCGTCGCCGCTGGCGGTCGGGCGCTGAGCGACCCGGTCCCGCTGCGGGTCGCCGCGCTGAGCACCCTGCTGGTCAGTGTGTACGTACCGGAGCCGACCGGACCGGTGACCAACCATCCGTTCACCGCCCAGGGCAACCATCTGGCGGCGGGCGACCGGGCCGCCGCGCCGACCGCCGACGGGTACGCCGACACGCCATGCTGGATGCTCGTCGACGGGATCGACGTGCAGGCCGATCCCCGGGTCGTCGGCTCCGTGGTCGCGCTCGGCGACTCGATCACCGACACCGGCAACACCACCGGCAACGCCAACCGGCGCTGGCCCGATTACCTGGCCCGTCGCCTGCACGACCAGCGCGGGCCCACCCTGTCGGTGGTCAACGCCGGACTCGGCGGCAACCGGCTGCTCGCCCCACGTGACGGGGAACCGTACTGGGGGGTGCCGGCGCTGGCCCGGCTGGAACGCGACGTCTACGCGCAGACCGGAGTCCGGGCGGTGATCCTGCTGGAAGGCACCAACGACATCGGCTACAGCGCCCCGGCCGCCGACATCATCGCCGGCTACCGGCAGGTGATCGCGCAGACCCGGGCCCAGGGACTGCCGATCCTCGGCGGCACTGTGCCACCGTTCGGTGGCTCCTTTTTGGACACCCCCGAGCGGCAGGAGATCTGGCGCGACGTCAACCGCTGGATCCGCACCAGCGGTGCCTTCGACGGGGTGATCGACTTCGCGGCGGCGCTGGCCGACCCGGCCGACCCGACCCGGCTGGCGACCGCGTACGACAGCGGTGACCACCTGCATCCCAACGACGCCGGCTGCGCCGCGATGGCCGACGCCGTCGACCTCGGCTCGCTGCTACGACGCTGACCGACGGTCACCGGCGTTTCCCGACCCGGTCCGCCCGTCGTCGCGGCGGACCGGGGCCGGGACCCTTGTCGGTCGGTCAGGCACCGCGCAGGGTGGCGCCGAGCCGGGAGGCGGCCTCGGCGACCGCGCCGTCGCGGGCCGCCACCGCCTCCTCGACGGTCAGCGTCCGGTCTGCGGCCCGGAACACCAGCTTGTACGCCAGGGACTTGCGCCCGGCACCGAGCTGCTCCCCCGCGTACACGTCGAACAACCGGACCGATTCGAGCAGCTTGCCCGCCCCGGCCACCAGCGCGGCGCGGACCTGCGCCGCCGGGATGGCATCGTCGACGACCAGCGCCACGTCGATCAACGCCGGCGGGAAGCTGGAGAAGTCCGGTGCCGGCACCACCGGAGCCGCCGGCACCGCGTCCAGGTCCAGCTCCATCGCACAGGTACGCCGGGGCAGTTCCAGCGCGGTGACCGCCGCCGGATGCAGCTCCCCGGCGTGGCCGACCACCACCCCGTCGACGAGCAGTTCGGCGCAGCGGCCGGGATGCCAGGGCGCGTGCTCGTCGGCGCGGACCTCGACCCGATCGGCCGGAACGCCGGCGGCGTCGAGCACGGTCCGACCGGCCTCGACGGCGTCGGCCCAGCTGGCCGGCCGGCCCGCGCCCCACCAGCCACCGGGCTCAAGCTCACCGGCCAGCACCACCGCGACGTGCCACGGCTGGTGCGGCACGGCGGCGTCGGCGGCCGCGAACACCTCGTCGGCGGGCCGGTCGTCGACCCCCATCGGCGGCGGTGCGGCGGCACCCGGCCGAGGTTGGAACACCACGCCGATCTCGTAGAGGGCGACGTCGCGCTGCCCCCGGCCGATGTTGCGCCGCAGCGTCGCCAGCAGCGGCGGCAGCAGGCTGGTCCGCAGCAGCGGGTCGGTGTCAGCCAGCGGGTTGGCCAGCCGGACCGCGGCGCGGCGCGGGTCGTCGGCAGGCAGCCCCAGGTCGTCGGCGACCTGCGGGGAGACGAACGGGTAGCAGAGCGCCTCGATGTGACCGGTCTCGGCCAGCGCCCGCGCCACCGACCGGCGGCGGCGTTGGTCGGCGGTGAGCCCTCGGCCGGCCGGGGCGGGCGGCAGGGCGCTGGGCACGTTGTCGAAGCCGTCCAGCCGGACCACCTCCTCAACCAGGTCGGCCGGGTCGGTCAGGTCGGGCCGCCAGCTCGGCGGGCCGACGACCAGCGGCGCCGTACCGTCGTCGGCTGCCGACGCCGCCGAGGTGGCGGTGGCCACGCCGGTGGCGACGGCGCTGGCGCTGGCCGCCCCGGCGGTCAACCCGGTGGCGACGGTGCAGCCGACCGCCTCCAGCAGGTCGACGACCCGCTGCGGCGGGTACGTCACCCCGACCCGGCGGCTGGGCAGCCCGGCGTCGAGGACGATCGGGGCCGGCGGGGCGACGTGGTCGATGTCCAGGATCTCCGCGCCGGCGGAGCCGCCGGCGTGTTCGGTGAGCAGTGCGACGGCGCGGTCGATGGCGACCAGCGGCAGCGCCGGGTCGACGCCGCGTTCCCACCGTTTGGCGGCCTCGCTGAACAGCTTGTGCCGACGGGCGGTACGCCCGACCATCACCGGATCCCAGTGCGCGGCCTCGAACAGCACGTTGCGGGTGCCGGGCACCACCTCGCTGGTCTCGCCGCCCATCACTGCGGCGAGCGAGATCGGTCCGGTGTCGTCGCAGATCACCATGTCCTCGGCGTCGAGGATTCGGGCCACCCCGTCCAGGGTGGTCAGCTTCTCCCCCGCGACGGCACGTCGGACCACCAGCGGCCCGGCGAGCCGGTCGGCGTCGAAGGCATGCATCGGCTGGCCGAGTTCGAGCATCAGGTAGTTGGTGATGTCCACGGCGAGGCTGATGCTGCGTACCCCGGCGGTGGTCAGCCGGCGGGCCATCCAGGCCGGCGTCGGCGCGGTCGGGTCGATGCCGCGGACCATCCGGGCGGTGAACCGGTCGCAGCCGACGGTGTCGCGGACCTCGACCGGGTAGGCCGGGGTGTCGGTGGCGCCGGGCGCGTCGATCGCCGCCGGGTCCCGCCACGGTACGCCGAGCGCCTGGGCGAGTTCGCGGGCGATGCCGCGTACCGACATGGCGTACCCCCGGTCGGGGGTGATCTCGACGTCGACCACGACGTCGTCGAGGCCGACGACGGGTCGGGCGTCGTCGCCGGGCGCGGCGGTGACGTCCGGGGGCAGCACGATGATGCCGGCGTGGTCGTCGCTGACGCCCAACTCGCGGGCGGAGCAGATCATGCCGTTGGAGTTGCGCCCGTAGGTTCTCCGGGCGCCGATGGCGAATCCGCCGGGCAGCACCCCGCCGGGCAGGATGACGACGACCTTGTCGCCGGGGGCGAAGTTGGTGGCGCCGCAGACGATTTCCTGCGGCTCACCGGTGCCGTTGGCGGTGCCGACGTCGACCCGGCAGAACCGGATCGGCTTCTTGAAGCCGGTGAGTTCCTCGACTTCGCGGACCTCGCCGACGACGAGTGGGCCGGTGACGGTGCCGGCCAGGTCGACGATGGACTCGACTTCCAGGCCGAGGCCGACCAGGGCGTCTTCGAGCTGCTGCGGGGCGAGGTCGGCCGGCAGGTCGACGTGCTCGCGCAGCCAGGAAAGTGCGATCCGCATGTCTCAGACCTCCATCCCGAACGCGCGGGTGAACCGCACGTCGCCTTCCACCATGTCGCGCATGTCGCTGATGCCGTGCCGGAACATCAGGGTGCGTTCGATGCCCATGCCGAACGCGAATCCGGAGTAGACCTCCGGGTCGATGCCGCAGGCTCGCAGCACCCGGGGGTTGACCATGCCGCAGCCGCCCCATTCGACCCACCGTGGCCCGTCGCGGTGCTGTGGGAACCAGACGTCGAACTCGGCGGACGGCTCGGTGAACGGGAAGTAGTGCGGCCGCCAGCGGGTCCGGGCGTCGGCGCCGAACATCGCCCGGGCGAAGTGGTCCAGGGTGCCCTTGAGGTGCGCCATGGTGATACCCCGGTCGACGACGAGCCCTTCGACCTGGTGGAACACCGGGGTGTGGGTGGCGTCGAGTTCGTCGGTGCGGTAGACCCGCCCCGGGCAGACCACGTGGATCGGCGGGGTGCGGGTCAGCATGGTCCGGGCCTGCACCGGTGAGGTGTGGGTGCGCAGCACCAGGCCGGGCAGGTCAAGGTGGAAGGTGTCCATCAGCCCGCGTGCCGGGTGGTCGGGGCTGATGTTGAGCGCGTCGAAGTTGGTCCACTCCAGCTCAGCCTCGGGGCCTTCGGCGATCTCGTAGCCCATCCCGACGAACAGGTCAGCGATGCGTTCCATCAGGGTGGTCAGCGGGTGCCGGCCGCCGCGCGGGCGGCGGTCGTACGGCAGGGTGACGTCGACGCGTTCCTCGGCAAGCACCCGCCGAGCCCGCTCGGCTTCGAGTTCGCCGCGCCGGGCGTCGTACGCGGTCTGCACCGCGGTGCGCGCCTCGTTGACCCGCTTGCCGGCGTCGGCCTTGGCGGCCGGCGGCAGCGCGCCGATTTCCCGGCGGGCCAGCGAGATCGGGGCGCGGTCGCCGAGGTGCTGGGGTCGCAGTGCGGTCAACGCGTCCAGGTCGGCGGCGGCGGCGAACGCCTTCTCGGCGTCAGCGACCGCGCCGGTGAGCGCGGCCGGGTCGAGCAACGCGACCTGCTTCGGATCGTATGGGTCGTTGCGGTAGGTCATGACGTGCGGGCACTCCCTCGCGGCGTGCGGTCACCGGGGCCGATGACCGGCAAGAGTCTACGGACGCGCGGCGCTGCCGCAGCCCGCCGGTAGGGTGCGCAGGCAGGAAGGGTCGGTCAGCCCTGCCGCCCGCCGGAACCGGCGGGCCGGGTAAACAGCCGATGAGGTGGCACACCACAGCCGGGCCGCCGGTCGCGGCGCGTCGGATGGTCGTCGACGCGCGCCGGGTAGCTGCGGACGCTCATCGCGTGGGCCTTCCTGGGCGCTGTGCTCTGGCCGAAGTGTACAGGCAGACGGCTGCGGCGGCAGCCAGGTTCAGGCTCTCGGCGCGGCCGTGCAGCGGCACCCGCACCCGGGCGTCGGCCCGGTCGGCCAGCTCGGCCGGCAGGCCGTGCGCCTCGGTGCCGAAGAGCCAGGCGGTCGGCGCGGCCAGCGCGCCCGAGTCGGCGAGGTCGTCGAGGTCGGTGTCGCCATGGCCGGTGGTGGCGAGCACCCGCAGGCCGGCGGCGCGCAGCTCGTCGACGACGTGTGCCGGGTCGTCGTGGCGGACCACATCGACGTGGAACAGGCTGCCGGCGCTGGCCCGGACGCACTTTCCGTTGTACGGGTCGACGGCGGCGCCGGCGAAGACGACGGCGCCGGCACCGGCGGCGTCGGTGGTGCGCAGCACGGTGCCGGCGTTGCCCGGGTCGCGGATCTCGACCAGCACGGCGGCCAGCGCGGGCCGGCGGTGCAGCGCGCTGTCGAGGGTGACGTCGAGGTGGTCGCAGACGGCGACGACGCCCTGCGGGTTGACGGTCTCGGCCAGCGCGGTGAGCGCGGCGTCGTCGACGATGGAGACGTCGATGCCGGCGCTGGCCGCCGCGACGGTCAGGTCGGTGTGCCGGGTACGCCCGGCGGCGGTGGTGAACAGTTCGCGGACCAGGCCGGGCACGGCGAGCGCTTCCCGGACGGCCTGCGGGCCTTCGGCGAGGAAGCGCCGCGTCGCGTCGCGGTCGCGGCGCCGGTGCAGCCGCCGGGCGGCCACGATCCTGGGGGTACGGGTGGTGAACGTCGGCTGCCGGTGGTCGGCCCCGCCGCCGGTGGTGGTGGCCGGGACACGGTCGAGGCGCCCGGCTGGCCGTGGTGCGGTCATGCCGGACGCCTCGATTCGTGCCACGTGCGGGTCAGGGTCGCGCCGGTTCAGGCGGCCTGGGCCGCCGCGCCGCCGGTGCCTTCGGCGGCGACCGCCGTGCGGGCCACCTCCACCAGGGCGGCGAACGCGGTGGCGTCGTTGACCGCCAGGTCCGCGAGGACCTTGCGGTCGACCTCGACGCCGGCCAGCTTGAGGCCCTGGATGAGGCGGTTGTAGGTCATCCCGTTGGCGCGGGCCGCCGCGTTGATCCGGGTGATCCACAGCTGCCGGAAGTCGCCCTTGCGGTCGCGACGGTCCCGGTAGGCGTACTGCATCGAGTGCAGCACCTGCTCCTTGGCCTTGCGGTACAGCCGGGACCGCTGGCCCCGGTAGCCGCTGGCGTCCTCCAGCAGGGTACGGCGCTTCTTCTGAGCGTTTACGGACCGCTTGACGCGTGCCATTTCACCTACTCCTTCAGGTCAGTGGCGCGCGTCAGCGGCCGAGCAGCTTCTTGATGCGCTTGACGTCGGCCGGGGACACCTCGACGGTGCCGGTGAGCCGGCGGGTCCGAGTGGAGGGCTTGCCCTCCAGCAGGTGGCGCTTACCCGCCTGCTCGGCCAGGATCTTGCCACGGCCGGTCACCTTGACCCGCTTGCCCATACCGGTGTGGCTCTTCATCTTTGGCATGTGTCGCGTCTCTCCCCTGTCACTCGCCGGTGTTCCCGGCGGGTCCGGCCGTGGCGGCCGGTGGTGGTGCCTCGACGGCGCCGGAATCCCGGTCCCGGGAGGCTCCGCCGCCCCGGGCCGCCGTCGCGGCGGCCGCAGCGGCCTTGGTGGCCCGGTGCGGGGCCAACACCATGATCATGTTCCGGCCGTCCTGCTTCGGTGCGGCCTCGACGTACCCCAGGTCGGAGATCTCCGATTCGAGCCGGCGCAGCAGCCGGTAGCCCAGCTCCGGCCGGCTCTGTTCCCGGCCCCGGAACATGATCGTGACCTTGACCTTGTCTCCGGCCTTGAGGAACCGCACCACGTGACCCTTCTTGGTCTCGTAGTCGTGCGGGTCGATCTTAGGCCGAAGCTTCATTTCCTTGATGACGGTCTGCTGCTGGTTACGCCGCGCTTCGCGCGCCTTGAGTGCGCTCTCGTACTTGAACTTGCCGAAGTCCATGAGCTTGCACACCGGCGGGCGCGCCATCGGCGCAACCTCAACCAGGTCCAGGTCGACGTCCGCGGCCAGCTGCAGGGCGCGCTCCAGCGGGACGATGCCCACCTGCTCACCCTCAGGGCCGACCAGTCGGACCTCACGTGCCCGGATCTGCTCGTTCACGCGTGGTTCGACGCTGATGGGGCCTCCTCGAGTCGGTAATCTCCATGGTGCCGTCACCCCGGGCCGGCCCCCGGTTGGGGACGCCCCGGGAAAGCAGAAGGCCCTGGCACATGCCAGGGCCTGCTCGACCGGTCGGTGACGCCGTCGACGGCGTCGACCCAACGGCGGACGGACCGCCGTCGGAAGACCGGACCCGCCCGCTGGATGGTGGTCCGCGGTACGGGTGGGAGCAGGCGCTCCGCTTTCGCGACTACCTCCGCCCGGCTGCCGGCTCGCGCCGGCGCCGCCGGTCGAGGGCAGCGTGGTCGACATGACAAGACTACCAGGCTCCGGCCATAGCCGTATGTCCGGTCCGGTGTCAACAACCAGTGCCAGCCAGCGGCGGTCGACCCGGCAGCATCAGCCGGCGGCGGTCGCCGTGCGGCTCGCAGCGTGCAGCCGGCGCAACGCCCGGACAGCCTCGACGGCGTGCTCCCGGTCGACGGACTGCAGCGCCAGCATCGGCACCAGCTCGTCATCGGCCAGTTCCAAACTGGCCCAGGCGGCGTCCCGGTCGAAGCGGACCGCCGCGACCAGCGACCACGGCAGTTGGTACGAGCGCAACACGTTTCGCACCCGCACCCCGGCGGCGTCGGCTTCGACCCGGGGCCGGGTGAACAACAGGATCACGGCGGCCCCGACCAGGCCGAGACCGACCATGGCGGCCTGGTCGCCACGCTGGAAGCTGCCCAGGTTCGCGCCGGTGGACCCCTGCAGGCCGAAGCTGACCGCAGTGAAGACCAGCAGCAGCGCGGCAGCCAGCGACCAGCACATCACCCGCAACCGGCGGGCACGCACCACCAGCGCGCCGGTCAGCTCGGTGGTCGGGTCGGTCGGCTCGTCTGCCACCCGGTCAAGTCTGCCACCGCACCGTCGCGGCCGACCGGCCGGGACCGACGGGCACCCCGACCGGACACCAGCACCGCGACGATGATCAGCGCGGCGCCGGCGATGAGACCCGGGCTGACGCCGGCACCGCCGGGGACCAGGACGTCGATAAGCAGCGCCCCGACGAGCTGACCGGCGACCACCCCGAGCCCGGTCCGCAGCACCCCGACCGACCGGACCCCGACCAGCAGCGCCACCACGATGCAGACGCCGAACAGCCCGCCCAGGTAGAGGAACCACTCGCCCGGCCACGCCCGGCCGGCCGCCGCCTGGTAACCGCCGAGCAGGCCGGCCGCGATCAGCACCAGCGGCGTACTGACCACGAAGTTCGCCACCGTGCCCATCGCGGTGGTGCTGGCCGCCGAGACCCGCCCGTTGAGCGCGGACTGCACCGACACCGCCAGCCCGCCGGCCACCGCCAGCGCGATCACCCCGACCGCGAGCTGCCCGACCGGCCGGCCGACCTGGGCCACCACCACCGCGCCGATGCCGAGCAGCGCCCCGACCAGCCGGGGAATCGTGACGGCGAGCCGGCCGGCCGGGGCCAGCCCGACCCGGTCCACCGCCAGGCCGCCGAGACTGTTGCCGGCGACCTGGGCGATGGTCAGCACCGCCACCCCGAGCACCGGCACCGCGTAGGCGGCGACGGTGACAAAGAACGCCCCACCGACCCCGCCGAGGTAGGTCCACCAGGGCAGCCGGGCGTCCCGCAGGGTCCGCAGCCCGGCGCGCATCGACGGCAGGAGCAGCAGCCCGAGGGCGACCAGCAGCGATCCGCCGATGTTGTTGACCACCGCCCCGATGGCGGCGCTGCCCATCCGGGCACCGAGTTCGGCGTTGACCGCGCTCTGCGACGCGGACGCCACCCCGCCGAGCCCGGCGACGGCCAGCGCCAGCCAGGGCGGCAGCACCCCGGCAAGGCGGCGCTGGGCCGGCCTCCGCCGCGCCGGCTGGGGCGACGTGGTGGCCGGCGTAGGGTCCGGTGGTGTCACCCGGCCACTGTCACAGCCGGCCGCGACGATGTCTGTGACGGACATCGCGTACCGTCGGCGGATCGACGTCCGTCCAGCAGCTGCCGGTCCGCCGGGTCAGAACGGGAACCGGCTGATGTCGCCCTGCATGGTGAGCCACTGGGTCTCGGTGAATGCCTCGATGTTGGCGGCCGGCCCACCGAACCGGCTGCCGGTGCCGGAGACACCAACCCCGCCGAACGGCGCCACCGCCTCGTCGTCGACGGTCTGGTCGTTGATGTGCACGATGCCGCTGGGGATCCGGTCGGCCAGCGCCATCGCCTTCATCACGTCCCGGCTCAGAATGCCGAGCGAAAGGCCGTACTCGGTGTCGCCGGCCAACGCGACCGCCTCGTCCAGGTCGGCGAAGGTGGCGACCGGCGCGACCGGGCCGAACACCTCCTGAGCGAACGCCGGTGTAGTCGGGGTGGCGTCGGCCAGCACCGTCGGCCGGTAGAACAGCTCCTCGTAGGTGCCGCCGGCCGCCAGCCGGGCCCCGGCGTCGACGCTGGCCGTGACCAGCGAGTGGATCTTGTCCCGCTGATGTTCGTCGATGATCGGGCCGAGCGCCACCTGCCCGGCCGCCGGATCCCCGACCGGCAGGTGGTCGGCCTTGGCCGCCAACTGCTCGACGTACCGGTCGGCGATCCGCTCGTGCACCAGGTGCCGGCCGGTGGCCATGCAGATCTGCCCCTGGTGCAGGAACGACCCCCAGGCGCCGGCCGAGACCGCGAGATCCAGGTCGGCGTCGTCGAGCACGATCAGCGCCGAGTTGCCACCCAACTCCAGGTGGGCCCGCTTGAGATGGCGGGCGGCGGCCTCGCCCACCTTGCGCCCGGCGGCGGTGGAACCGGTGAAGCTGACCACCCGGACCCGGGGGTCGGCGATCAGCGCCTCGCCGACGTCCGCCCCGCCGGGCAGCACGTGCAGCAGCCCGTCGGGCAGACCCGCCTCCTGGAAGATCCGGGCGATCGACACCCCGCCGCAGACCGCCGTACGCGGGTCCGGTTTGAACACCACCGCGTTGCCCAACGCCAGCGCCGGCGCGACCGACCGGATGGACAGGATCAGCGGGAAGTTGAACGGCGCGACGACGCCGACCACCCCGACCGGCAGCCGACGCGCCAGACTCAGCCGGGGCTGGCCGGTGGCCAGGATCTCGCCGGTCGGGTGCGACGGCAGGGTGGCCGCCTCGTAGCACTCCTGGGCGGCGGTGGTGGTCTCCACCTCGGCCTTCGGCGGCACCGACCCGGCCTCGCGGATCAGCCAGCCACCGATGTCGTCGGCGTACTGCTCGAACAGCTGACCGGCCCGGCGCAGCACGGCGGCCCGCTCCAGGTAGCTGGTGGCGGCCCAGTCGCGCTGCGCCTGCGCGGCCCGGACGCAGGCCCGCGTCACGTCGTCGGCGTTGCCGACACCGACCCGACCGATCTCCTGCCGGGTGGCCGGTGACATGACGGCCATCGTGCCGCCGGCCGCCTCGGTCCAGCCGTCGCTGAAAATCATGCCGTGCCACGTCGTCGTGTCGAGTAGTGCCATGAGGAACCTCCGGCCGGTCGGGAATCCGAATCCTCCCTACCTTCCCGCACCGGCACCGGATCCACCTCAGGAACCGGCGTCACCCGTACGAGGAGTTGAGCCGCGACCGATCATCACCATGACCCCGAACACGCCACCCAGGTAGAGGAACCGGGTGCGATCAGCTCGACTATGCGGTAGCCGCCGATCCGCTCCGGCGCCACGTGACCTCCTCGGCGGACGCGAACCCAAGCCCAACCCAATTGACGGAACGTGTCCGCCAGGACGCATGACGTAATCGCGTCATAGATCGTCCCGCTACCAACCGAATGGCGTTTTCCGCCAAGTACCTACGCCCGATCCGCGCCCGCTTGTCCGCCAGCCGGGTAAGGGCGTGGCGGCCGGTGAGTCAGAGGCGGCAGGCGTGGATGTCGGTGACCAGGATGGCGCGGGCGCCCAGGTCGTACAGCTCGTCCATGATCCGGTGCACCTCGGCACGGCGGACCATGGCCTGCACCGCCACCCAGCCTTCGCGGTGCAGCGGCGAGATGGTCGGCGACTCGATGCCCGGGGTCAGCGCGGTGGCCTGTTCCAGCAGGTCGGCGCGCACGTCGTAGGCGAGCATCACGTACCGGTGGGCGACCAGGACCCCCTGCAGCCGGCGGATCAGCTGGTCGGCCTGGCCGGTGGTGGCGGTGCCGGCCGGGTGCACCAGCACCGCCGAGGAGCGCAGGATCGGCTCGCCGACGGTGACCAGGCCCGCCTGGCGCAGCGTGGCGCCGGTTTCCACCACGTCGGCGATGACGTCGGCGACGCCGAGCCGGATGGCGTTCTCGACCGCGCCGTCGAGGCGGACCACCTCGGCCTTCAGCCCGTGTTCGCCGAGGTAGCTCTCGACCACCCCGGGGTACGCGGTGGCGATGCGTCGCCCGGCGATCTGCTCCGGCACCCGGGTCAGGGTCTCCGGGCGGGCGGCGAACCGGAACGTCGCCCCGGCGAAGTCGAGGTCGAGCAGCTCCTCGGCCGGGCTGCCGGAGTCGATCAGCAGGTCCCGGCCGGTGATGCCGAGCTCCAGCTCACCGCTGCCGACGTAGGTGGCGATGTCACGGGGCCGCAGGTAGAAGAACTCGACGTCGTTGGCCTCGTCGCGGCAGACCAGGTCCTTGGGGTCGGTGCGCTGGCGGTAGCCGGCTTCGCGCAGCATGTCGGCGGCCGGTCCGGAGAGGGTGCCTTTGTTCGGTACGGCGATGCGCAGCATCTCGGTCTCGCTCCTGTCGAGGGTGTGAGGGTCACACGAGGGTGCGGGTCACGGTCGCAAGGGCGGGTCAGAGATGTCGGTAGACGTCCTCGAGCTCCAGTCCGGTGGCCAGCATCAGCACCTGCGCCTGGTAGAGCAGCTGAGAGATCTCCTCGGCGGCCCGTTGCGGCCCTTCGTGCTCGGCGGCCATCCACGCTTCGGCCGCCTCCTCGACGACCTTCTTGCCGATGGCGTGTACGCCGCGTTCCAGCGCGGCCACCGTCGACGAGCCCGGGGTCCCGGCCGCCGCCTTGGCCTGCAGCTCGGCGAACAACTCCTCGAACGTCTTCACGGTGCCCGATTGTGGCAGCCCGGCACCGGGCGGGTCGGCACCGGGTCCGCACCGGTCCACCTGCTGATCACCGTACGGTGATCGCGGCGTCGACGAGGTACCGGGGCCCTTCGTCGGCGACCATCGACTCCTCGTACGCCTCGATGGTGTAGTCGCCGGGCGGCAGGCTCAACTCGACGAACGCCTCCCCCCGGCCGGGTGCGCCCGCGTCGAGCGTGACGTACCGCCGGTGCACGACCTGTCCGCCCTGGCGGATCCGCAGCTGGGCGGTGGCCTCGTGGACGCTGCCAGCGAGGTGCACGGTGAAGGTCGACCCGACGGTGTCGCCGTGCTGCGGGTCGATCAGCCAGAGCATGGCCAGGGTGTCCAGCGCGGCCCCCTTGGTGATCTCGTCGCCGGTGTCGACGTGACCCCACAGCCGGTCCACCGGCTCGCCGTCGAGCAGCAGCCGGATCCTGGGGTCGCCGCCGGTGACGCCGGCGACGGTCCAGGCGAGCTGCTGCACCGCAGCGGCGGCCCCGGCGGCGTCGAGGTTGGCGACCCCGGCTCCGGTGATGTTGACGCCGACGATGTCGTACTGGGTCCACACGGTCGCCACCGTGGCCCCGGACGGCCACAGGGTGCGGTAGTCGGGATCGGCGAGCCGGGCGGCGGTGAGCATCTCGCCGAGCGTGGCCCGCAGTTCGGCGACGACACCGGTGTCGGTCAGCTGGAACCGGTGGAACTCGCGGTAGAGCCGCAGCCCCTCGCCGTCGGCCGTACCGACGTAGTAGACCGGCAGGGTCGACACCGGGGTGCCGGCCTGCTGTCCGGCGGCGCCGGCGGTCGGCGGACCGCCGGTCGCCGGGCCGGCGACCGGGGCGTCGCGGTCGGTCGGCTGGTCGGTCGGCCCGCCGGTCGGTGCCGCGCCGGGCGGGGCCGGGCCGGCGCTGACCGCCCCGGACGGCGGGCCGGGCTGTGACACCGGCGGCAAGCAGCCGACCACGCCGACCAGGCTGGCGGCGACGGTCGTGGCGGCGGCGCCGAGCAGCACCGCCGGCATCCGGCGCCGTCGGCGGGCGTCGATCTTGCCGCGGATCGCGGTCAGCCCGTCGGGCCGTACGTCGACCCGGTCGGCTTCGGTGTGCAGCGCCCGGCGCAGCAGGTCGGCGGTACCGGCGTCGCCGGGCAGGTTGTCGTGGTCGGTGTCCATCACAGGCCGTCCAGGCTGGTTCGCAGTGCGGCGATGCCGCGTGCGGTGTGGCTCTTCACCGCGCCTCGGCTGACCCCCATCGCGTCGGCGATCTGCGCCTCGGACAGGTCGGCGTAGTAGCGCAGCACGATCGCCTCCCGCTGGCGGGGCGGTAGGGCGCGCAGCGCGGTGATCACGTCGGCGTGGCGGAGCTGGTCGAGGGCGCCGGCTTCGGCGCTGGGTGCGTCGGGGTCGGGCCGGGCGGCGGCCAGGTGGGCTTGCACGACCCGTCGGTGCCGGATCGCCGACCGGCACCGGTTGACCACGGTGACCCGCAGGTAGCCGAGTGCCTTGTCGGCGTCGCGGAGCCGCCACCAGCGGCTGTGCAGGGCCACGTAGGCATCCTGCACGATCTCTTCCGCCATGCCCGGTTCCCGCAGCAGCAGGGTGGCGAGGCGCACCAGCGGGCGGTAGTGCGCGGCGAACAGGCGGGTGACCGCCTCGTCCGCCGCCCACGTCGTCGTCTGTGCCCGCTGTCGTGGCATCGTCCTCCCCGAGCCCAGGTCGGTGACCAGTTCGGGTGTCACGCCACTACGACGTGTCACCAGCGCATCTGGTTTACCGCGCGAGCGGCGGGAACGTGACGGGTCGGGGTACCGCGGTTCGAGAGGTCAGGTTCAGCCCACCGGTACGGCGTGGACGGCCCGCAGGGCAAGCGCGGCGTCGAGCACGGCGACCATCGACGACCAGCCCTTGTCCTCGGCCGAGCCGGGCAGCCCGGCCCGGTCGCGGGCCTGGTCGATGGTCTCGACGGTGAGCACGCCGTGCCCGACCGGGGTGGACTCGTCGAGTGACACCCGGGTCAGGCCGTCGGTGACCGACCGGCACACGTAGTCGAAGTGGGCGGTGGCGCCGCGTACCACCACGCCGAGGGCGACCACCGCGTCACAGCGCCGGGCCAGGGCCTGGGCGACGACGGGCAGTTCGACGGAGCCGGCGACCCGGACCACCTGCACGGCGGCGACGCCGCAGGCGTCGGCGGCGGCGAGCGCCCGGGTGAGCATCGCGTCGACCAGGTCGGTGTGCCAGCGGGCGGCGGCGACGCCGACGGCAAGCCCGGCGGCGTCGACGGTGGAGACTCCGGGTTCGCCGAATCCGGCCATCAGGCCCGCCCTCCGGATAGTTCGCCGACCGGGTCGAGGTCGGCCGCGCCGTCGACGCCGTCAAGGTCGGCCGGTGCTGTGCCGGCCGGCTGATCGAGTCCGTCGAGCAGGTGGCCCATCCGGTCCCGTTTGGTACGCAGGTAGCGCACGTTCTCCGGATGCGGATGGACGGTCAACGGTTCCCGCCCGACGACGTTCAGGCCGTACCCGGTCAGCCCGGACACCTTGTCCGGGTTGTTGGTGAGCAGCCGGATCGATCGGACCCCGAGGTCGTGCAGGATCTGCGCACCGGTGCCGTAGTCGCGGGCGTCGGCGGGCAGGCCGAGTTCCAGGTTGGCGTCGACAGTGTCCCGTCCCTGGTCCTGCAACTGGTAGGCGCGCAGCTTGTGGGCCAGACCGATGCCCCGGCCCTCGTGGCCGCGCAGGTAGAGCACCACGCCGCGGCCCTCGGCGACGACCCGGGCCAGGGCGGCGTCCAGCTGCGGGCCGCAGTCGCAGCGCAGCGAGCCGAAAACGTCCCCGGTGAGGCACTCGGAGTGCACCCGGACCAGCACGTCACGACCGTCGTCGAGGTCACCGTGGACCAGGGCGATGTGTTCGGCCGGGTCGTGGGCGACCCGGTAGCCGACGGCGCGGAACACCCCGTACGGCATCGGCAGCCGGGCCTGCGCGACCCGCTCGACGTGGGTCTCGTTCCGCCGCCGGTGGGCGATAAGGTCGGCGATGGTGATCAGGGTGAGCCCGTGGTCGGCGGAGAACTTCTCCAGGTCGGGCAGGCGCATCATGGTGCCGTCGTCGTTGACCAGTTCGCAGAGCACCCCGGCGGGGCGCAACCCGGCGAGCCGGGCCAGGTCCACGGCGGCCTCGGTGTGACCGGGCCGGTGCAGGACACCGCCGGCGCGGGCGCGCAGCGGCACGACGTGGCCGGGCCGGGACAGGTCGGTCGGGCCGGCGGCGGGGTCGGCGAGCAGCCGCAGGGTGTGTGCCCGGTCAACGGCGGAGATGCCGGTGCTGACGCAGTCGCGGGCGTCGACGGTGACGGTGTACGCGGTGCCCCGCCGGTCCTGGTTGGTGTGGTACATCGGCGGCAGGTCGAGCCGGTCGCACTCGGCCTCGGGCAACGGCGCGCAGATGTAGCCGGAGGTGTGGCGCACCATGAACGCGACGAGTTCGGCGGTGGCGTGTTCGGCGGCGAAGATCAGGTCGCCTTCGTTCTCCCGGTCGGCGTCGTCGACGACCACCACGGCCCGGCCGGCGGCCAGGTCGTCGAGGGCCTGTTCGACGGTGCCGAACCCGGCGGCGGTCACGGGCGGACTCCGCCGACGGACCGTGCCCCGTCCAGTTGCTTCGCCACGTACTTCGCGATCACGTCGACCTCCAGGTTGACCAGGGCCCCGACCGGTTTCCGGCCGAGGGTGGTGAGTTGCACAGTGGTGGGAATCAGCCCGACGCCGAACCAGCCGGCCGTGCCGGACCCGGTCGCGGCCGTGACCGCCGCCGTGGTGTCGCCGTCGGACACCTCCATGACGGTCAACGAGACGCCGTCGACCGCGATTGAACCTTTCTCCACGACGTACCGGTGCAGGCCGGTGGGCAGGCTGAACCGGACCTGCTCCCAGCGGTCGCCGGGGGTGCGCCCGACGACGGTGGCGACCCCGTCGACGTGGCCCTGCACCAGGTGTCCACCGAGGCGGGTGGCGAGGGTGGCGGCGCGTTCCAGGTTGACCGGGTCACCGGGCCGCAGTGTCCCCAGTGAGCTACGGTCGAAGGTCTCCTTCATCACGTCGACGACGAACCGTTGCCCGTCGACGGAGACGACGGTGAGGCAGACGCCGTTGACCGCGATGGAATCGCCGTGCCGGGCGTCGGCGGCGACCAGTGGGCCGTGGACGGTGAGCACGCCGCTGTCGCCGTGCCAGTCGAGCGGGCCGGCCTCGCCCAGCTCCTCAATGATGCCGGTGAACATCGACTCAGCCCTCTTTCTGCCGGGGTACGGCGGTGATCCGCAGGTCGGGGCCGACCTGGGTGACGTCGACGATGGTCAGGTCGATGGCGTCGGCGATGGTGTGCACTCCGGCGTCGCCGAGCGCGGCGGGGCCGGCGCCGAGCAGCCTCAGGGCGAGGTAGCCGACCACCCGGTCGACCAGGCCGGCGCGCAGGAACGCTCCGGCGAGCACCGGGCCGCCTTCCAGCAGCGCGGAGCGGATGCCCCGGTCGTAGAGGGCGGTCAGCAGGGCGGTGAGGTCGACCCGGCCGCGGTGGTCGGCGCCGACGTCCGCGGTGGTGGCGATCCAGGTGCCGGCGGCAGCGTCCCGGACCCGGGCGTCGGCCGGGGTACGCCCGGAGCTGTCCACGATCACCCGGAGCGGCTGCCGGACGGCGGGTCCGCCGGTGCCCGGGGTCCGGACGGTGAGCCGAGGGTCGTCGGCGAGTACGGTGCCGACGCCGGCGATGATCGCGTCGGCGGTGCCGCGCAGCGTGTGGACGTCGGCGCGGGCCGCCTCCGAGGTGATCCACATGCTGGTGCCGTCGGCGGCGGCGGAGCGGCCGTCGAGCGTGGCGGCGTACTTCCAGGTGATGTAGGGGCGGCGCCGACGGACGGCGGTCAGCCAGGCGATGTTGGCGTTCTCGGCCTCGGCGGCGCGCAGCCCGACCTCGACGTCGATGCCGGCGGCGCGCAGCGTCTCGGTGCCACCGGCGGCGATCGGGTTGGGGTCGGGTACGGCCAGCACGACGCGGGCGAGCCCGGCGTCGACCAGGGCGGTGGAGCAGGGTCCGGTGCGTCCGACGTGGTTGCACGGTTCGAGGGTGACGACGGCGGTGCCGCCACGGGCCCGGTCGCCGGCCTGGGCGAGGGCGGCGATCTCGGCGTGCGCCCCGCCGGCGTAGGCGTGGAAGCCTTCGCCGACGACGTGGCCGGCGGTGTCCAGCAGGACGCAGCCGACGATGGGGTTGGGGCTGACCGAGCCGAGGCCACGGACCGCGAGGTCGATGGCGCGCCGCATCGCCTCGTCTTCGGAGAGGATCGCCATGGCCGTTTCTCTTCTCCTCGCCTGCCGGGGTGCGCGGCGGGCGGGAGGTGCCGGGCCCGGTGGGGGTGGCCGGCGACAGCATGGCGGCGGCGGAACGCCTCGGCGCCCGGCCACGACGGACCGGCCCCGGGGCGCTGCACGGGTACGGCGGTGCCAGTCGGCACGCCACACCTGAGCGTCCGTTCCGCGCGCTGTCTCCCATCCGGACTGTCTGGGCCGGTCCGTGCCACGTCGGCACGGTCTGGCCCAACCGTCGGCTCCGGAGTCTCACCGGATCCACCGGGCGTCGTCTGCGACTACGACCGGGTCGCGGGCTGGCCACGGCTCGCGCCGTGGATCACCGCCGGTTCGGAATTTCACCGAGTCCCGCCAGCGCGTGGTGGGTGCTTCTCCGAGTGTTACACAGTGCACGGGGATCATCGCCAGAGACGCGACCGACCTCACAGCTGTCGGATACCCGACAGAAGGTCGGTCGTCGGCCTGTTCTGGCAGGTCAGTTGGTGGACAGCCGGCGGTCGACCGCGATGTACGAGCCGGGTTGGCTCTTGGCAACCGACTTCATCTCGTTGGCCACCGTAATGATCTCGCGGGGGTCGCTGAACCGGCGGCTGCCCGCCGACACCGCCACCCCGACCGAGAGGGTGACCAGGGCAGCCTTCTGCAGTTTGCCGCGCCGGTCCTTGACCTCCACGTAGCCGCGCCGGGCGTCGGACGGGTCGTACAGCTCGTCGGCGGCCTTCTCGAAGTCGAGGATCGCCTGCTCGATGATCGGCCGCACCTGTTCGGGCGCGCAGACCACCACGAAGTCGTCGCCGCCGATGTGGCCGAGGAACGCCGGCGGCAACCCGATCGACACCACCGCCCGGTGCATGCAGCGGGCCAACGCGGAGATGAACTCGTCGCCGCGGGCGAAGCCGTACACGTCGTTGACGCTCTTGAACCGGTCGATGTCGACGTAGCCGACGGCGTAGTCGGCGCCGCTGCGGACCCGGTCGGTGATCTCCCGGCTGACCCGGGTGTTGCCAGGCAGCCCGGTCAGCGGGGACACCTCGCGGTACTCGCGGTTGCGCCGCAGCGTGGAGCTGACCCGGGCGATCAGCTCCGAGGTGTCGAAGGGCTTGACCAGGTAGTCGTCGGCGCCGGCGGTCAGCCCGACGACCTTGTCGACGGTCATCCCCTTGGCGGTCAGCATGATGATCGGCAATGCGGCGGTCATCGGGTCGGCCCGCAGCCGCCGGGTCAGGTCCAACCCGCCGATACGGGGCATCATCAGATCGACCACGGCCAGGTCCGGGCGGTGCCGTTCGATGATCTCCAGAGCCTCCTGACCATCATGGGCGAGCATCACGTCGAAGCCGTGCAACCGCAGGTTGACCTCGACGAACCGGGCGATGTCGACATCGTCGTCGACGACAAGGATCAGGTCCGGCCGGGACTCGGCCCCTTCCGGGCTCACCACCGTGGCGCGGTCCGCTCGGCGATCTGCCGCAGTCTGCGGACCGCCTCGGCGGGGTCCTCGGCGCCGTACACGGCGGTGCCGGCGACGAACGCGTCCGCGCCGGCCGCGGCGGCCTGCTCGATGGTGTCCGCGGCGATCCCGCCGTCGACCTCAATCCGCAGCTCAAGATGGCCGCTGGCGGCGTGCCGGCGGGCGGCGCGGACCTTCTCCAGCATCTCGGGGATGAACCGCTGGCCGCCGAACCCGGCCTTGATCGTCATGACCAGCAGGGTGTCGAAGCTGGGTAGCAGCTCCAGGTAGTCCTCCACCGGGGTGTCCCGGTCGACCGCCAGGCCGGCCTTGGCCCCGGCCGACCGCAGCTCCTTGGCCAGCGCCACCGGGTCGTCGCACGCCTCGGCGTGGAAGGTGACGTTGTACGCGCCGGCGTCGGCGTAGCCCGGTGCCCAGCGGCGCGGGTCGGTGATCATCAGGTGCACGTCGAACGGTAGTGAGGTGGCCGGCAGCAGGCTCTGCACCACCGGCAACCCGATGGTCAGGTTCGGCACGAAGTGGTTGTCCATCACGTCGACGTGCAGCCAGTCCGCCGTCCCCTCGACCGCGCGGGCCTCGTCGGCCAGACGGGAGAAGTCGGCGGCCAGGATGCTGGGCGCGATGAGCGGCGCTGGTGCGGTCACCGCGCCAGTCTACGAACGTGAGCAAGCGTTCCACACCCGCCACGACGATCGCCCGCCCGACGGCGGACCCGACGGCCGACCCGCCGATGGACGGCCGACCCGGCGGTCGGCGGGCGGGTAGCCGGGGCGGTCGGCGGGGCGGTCGGCACCGGGCCCGCGACCGGGCGTCGCAGGCGGGTACGCCGGCCCAACAATCCGCGCGAATGCGTTATTGACTGCCATTTACCGACATACGCAACGGCGCCGGTGGTGGCTCGAATAGCTCCAAGATCCACCACCGGCAATGCAAAATTTCCGATTGTAGCCACGACAGCACCTTCGGTAAGGTGGCCGCCATGACCGACCCGCGTCGCGTCGACGCAGATCCGGCTGCCCGCAGCAGATCCAGGCCAGTTCCACGGCTCAGCCTGCGGGAAAATCTCGTCGGGATGCGGGCTATGCGCCGGGATCAGCTTGCATTCCTGCAGGACGCGGTCCGTAACCACGGTGACATCTTCAGGATACGTCTCGGTGGTATACCGATGGTGGTACTGACCAACCCGGAGCACATCCACCATGTCCTGGTCGACAAACACGCCAACTACGACAAGGAAAGCTTTCTCTGGCGTACGGTCCGGGCGATCCTCCGGGAAGGACTGATCGGCAACCGGGGCGACGAGACCTGGCAACGTAACCGCCGGCTGATGCAGCCGACGTTCAACCACGCCAGCGTCGCCCGCTTCGCCCCGAACATGACCGGCCTGACCGCGGACATGATCCACCGATGGGCGCCGGAGGCTGCCTCCGGTGCGCCGGTCGACGTCGTCGGACCGCTCACCGACCTGGCGCTGAAGATCGTCCTGCGGTCGCTGTTCGGCGTCGAGCCCGACGAGCGCAGCCACCAGTTCGAACGCGACTTCCTGGAAGTCAACCGCCGGCTCGGCGACTTCCTCCGGTTCCCCTTCCCGCCGCTGAGCTGGCGCACCCCGTCCCGCAACCGGATCCGTGCACTGACCCGGAAGCTGGACGGCTTCGTCCGCTACCTGATCGACACCCGCCAGCACGAGCGCGACAGCGACCACCGGGACCTGTTCAGCCTGCTACGGCACGCGGTGGACCCGGTCACCGGCACCAGGCTCACCCCGGACCAGCTCTCCAACGAGATCCTGGCGATGATCATCGCCGGGTACGAGACCACCAGCAACTCGATCTCCTGGGTGTACTACCAGTTGGCCCGCCACCCGCAGGTGCAGCAACGGGTGCACGACGAGGTCGACACCGCCCTCGACGGGCGGGTGCCGACCTTCGACGACCTGCCCCGGCTGCCGTACACCCGGATGGTCATCGACGAGACGCTGCGGCTGTTCACCCCCGCCTGGCAGACGATGCGGCGGGCGGCGACCGACGATGTGGTCGGCGGCTACCGCATCCCGCAGGGCACCGAGGTGCTGATGAACCTGCTCCTGCTGCACCGGTACCCGGACTTCTGGCCCGACCCGGACCGCTTCGACCCCGACCGCTTCACCCCGGCAGCGGTCGCCGCCCGGCCCCGGCACGTCTACCAGCCGTTCGGCAGCGGCCCGCGGCACTGCATCGGCAAACACTTCGCCCGTACCGAGCTGCACCTGATCACCGTGATGCTCGCCCAGACGTTCGCGGTCAGCCTGCCCGAGGGCGCGCCGCCGGTCGGTTTCGCACCGCTGGTCACGCTGCACCCGGCGGGCGGCATGTGGCTCCGACTGCACCGTCGCTGACCTGCACCATCGCTGACCGGTCCACCGCGTCGACCCGTGGAAAGTGAGAAGAGCATGTCCCCGCAGGTACGCAGCCGAGCCCCGGGCGGCACCCGGGAGATACCCACCGTCACGCCGGGCAGCGGCGTCGGCGGCACCTTGGCCTTCAAACGCGACCAGCTCGCCTTCCTCGGCCGGGGCGTCGACCGCTACGGCGACATTTTCCGGTTCCGGCCCCTGGGTATCCCAATGGTGCTGGTCAACCATCCCGACTACATCCGGCATGTGCTGGTCGACGAGGGCGAGAAGTACGACAAGAACGCCGTCCTGTTCAAGGTCGTCCGGCCGGTGCTGCGCAAAGGGCTCATCGCCAACCCGGACATGGATCTGTGGCGACGGCAACGGCGGATGATGGCACCGCACTTCACACCCCGTACGGTCAGCTCTTTCACCCGAAACATGACCGACGAAGCCGAACAAATGCTCGTCCGGTGGGAGCAGAATTACGGCCGGGGCGGCACCCTCGACGTCACCGACGAGATCGGCCAACTCGCCCTACGAATCGTCAACCGGTCGCTGTTCAGCGCGCAGGTCGGCGACATCGCGCAGGCCTTCGAACGGGCATTCGGCGAGGCCAACGCGATCCTCGGCGCGTTCTTCCGATTCCCGTTCCCGCCGCTGAGCGTGCCGACCCCCCGGCACCGCCGGCTGCGGGCCGCGATCGCCGACATGGACACCTTCGTGTCAACGTTCATCAACCGCCGGCTGCACGAGGAGGTGCCCACCGGCGAGGAGACCGACCTGCTCACCCTGCTGCTGCACACCGTCGACGAGACCGACGGCCAGCGGATGGACCTGGAACAGCTGCACCACGAGGTGCTCAACATCTGCATCGGCGCCTACGAGACCACCACGAACACCCTGTCCTGGGCGTTCTACCTGCTCGCCCGGCACCCAAGGGTGGAGGCGAAGCTGCACGCCGAGGTCGACTCGGTGCTCGCCGGCCGGACGCCGACCTTCGAGGACCTGCCCCGGCTGCCGTACACCCGGATGGTCGCCGACGAGACGCTGCGCATCTACTCACCGGCGTACCAGTTCATGCGCCGGGCCAGCTCGGCCGACGTGATCGACGGTTACCGGGTGCCGGCCGGCACCAACATGCTGATCAACAGCTGCCTGCTGCACCGGCACCCCGACTTCTGGGACGACCCGGAACGCTTCGACCCGGAGCGGTTCACCCCGGAGCAGGTGGCGCGGCGCCCGAAGCACGTCTACGTGCCGTTCGGCAGCGGCCACCGGATCTGCATCGGCAAACACTTCGCGCTGTCCGAGCTGGTCCTGGTGCTGGCCTCGGTGGCCCGTCGGCACCGGCTCGTACTGCCACCGGACGCACCCGAGGTGCGGCCGGAGGCGCTGATCACCCTGCACCCCAAGGGCGGGGTCCACCTCAACCTGGAGTACCGGTGACCTTCACGGACGACACGGCCAGCCACCTGAGCCTCGACCCGGTCCAGCAGACCCTCGACCGCTTCCCCTACCAGCTCAACCCGCACGTCGAACAGGCCCGCGCGCACCTGACCAGTTGGGTACGCGATACCGGACTGGTGCTGCGTGAGCAGGCCCGCGCCCGATTCGACCACGCCGACTTCGGCTGGTTCGCGTCGATGGTCTACCCGACCGCCGACGCGGCGCATGCCGAGCTGATGGCCGACTGGTTCGCCTGGCTGTTCCTGGTCGACGACCAGTTGGACGACGGTGCCGACGGACGCAGCCCGCAGCACCTCGCCGAGGTGATGGCCGCGATGCGGCGGGTGCTGTCCGCCGACGACTTCGGCGCCGCCGACGCGCGGCGCCGGGACCTGCCCCGGGCGGTGTCGTCGCTGGCCGACCTGTGGCGGCGTACCGCGCCGGACGCCACCGCCCGCTGGCGGCAACTGTTCGTACGGCACCTGGAGCAGTGCCTGACCACCGCCGCCACCTGGGAGGCCGGCAACCGGCTGTCCGGCACCGTGCCGGACGAGGCCACCTACATCGAGAAACGCCGGCACACCGGGGCGATCTACGTCTGCATGGACTTCATCGACGTCGTCGAACGAATCGACATGCCCGACGAGGTGTACGACAGCGCGCCGTTTCGCACCGCGCTCGACGCCGCCTGCAACGTGGTCTGCTGGACCAACGACATCTACTCGCTGGACAAGGAACGCGCCCTCGGCGAGGTACACAACCTGGCGTACATCGTCGGCTACCACCATGGGCTAGACCGCGACGCGGCGGTCGACCGGGTGACCCGGGCGATCGACGCCGAGACCGACCTGTACCTGGCGGCGGAGGCGCAGCTGCGGCGGACCTTCCCCGGCCGGCCGGCGGTGCTGGAGCCGTACCTGGCCGGGATGCGCAGCTGGATGCGCGGCAACGTCGACTGGTCCAGCCGGACAAAGCGCTACCAGCCGACGCCGGCGACCACCGAACCGGCGCCACAGGAGTATCTGGAGGCCACGTTGCTCGGGAGCCAGGGTTGACCGCCACGACCACCGCACAACGCGACGCCTGGGCGCGACTGGCGGCGGCGCGGACGTTGATCGAGCCGCAGCTGCGCCGCGCCGTCGACCGGCTCGCCGACCCGATCCACACCGTCGCCGGCTACCACTTCGGCTGGTACGCCGCCGACGGCAGCCCGGCCGAAGCCGGCTGGGGCAAGGGGCTGCGCGGCGGCCTGGCACTGGCCTGCGCCGAGGCGGTCGGTGCCCCGGCGGACCGGGCGGTGCCGGCGGCGGTCGCGGTGGAGCTGGTGCACAACTTCACCCTGCTGCACGACGACGTGATGGACGGCGACCGGACCCGGCGTGGCCGGCCCACCGCCGGGGCCGCGTTCGGCGACGCGCAGGCCATCCTGGCCGGTGACGCGCTGCTCGCGCTGGCCTTCGACACGGTACGCGGGCAGGCCGCCCCAGCCGCCGCCGAGCTGTGCCAGGTGCTGCTGGATCTGGTGGCCGGGCAGAGCGCCGACGTGGCGTTCGAGTCACGTACCGCCGTGGGGTTGGACGCCTGCCTGGCGATGGCGGCCGGCAAGACGGCGTCGCTGATTGGCGCCGCCTGCGCGGTCGGCGCGATCAGCGGCGGCGCCGCCCCGGACCGGATCGACGGGCTGAAGGGGTACGGCCACCACCTGGGGATGGCGTTCCAGCTGGTCGACGATCTGCTTGGCATCTGGGGCGACCCGGCGGTGACCCGCAAACCGGTCGGCGCCGACCTGCGGCAGCGCAAGAAGTCGCTGCCGGTGGTGTTCGCGATGGGCAGCGGCACGCCGGCCGGCGCCGAGCTGACCCTGCTGTACGCGATACCGGGCGGGTTCACCGACGGGCAGGTGGCCCGGGCCGCGCTGCTCGTCGAGCAGGCCGGCGGCCGGGACTGGGCGAGGCGGGAGGCGGACCGGCACCGGGCGGCGGCGCTCGACCGGCTGGCGACGGCCCGGCCCGAAGCCGGCGCGGGTACGGCGCTCGCCCAGCTCGCCGACCTGGCCACCCATCGGGACCACTGACCGTGCTAGACAGTGCTCCGGGGCCCGGCCGGTCGGCGGTCGACCCGGTGTCGTAGCCTCGTCGGCTTGAGTGGACAACGGGGAGGCGGCAGGATCATGGCGCGACGGTGGGGTGTCCGGGCGAGGCTGGCAGCGCTGCTGACCGCCGCGTCACTGACCACGATGGCCGGCTGTGTGCCGCTGTCGCCGGGCGTGGACGGGGATCTGGTCAACGGCTGGGCCGCGTTCGACGAACCCGTCCACTTCGCACCCGAGGCCGGCAGCTGCCATAACGCTAGTCGGCGCTTCATTGACTGGGAGAGCTATCGACCAGTTGGCTGCGTCCGGTACCACCTGGTGGAGACCGTGCACGTCGGAACGCTCGGCGACGAGCCGGCGGTGCCGTTCGACGAGGACGGCGCGGCGGACGGTCTGATTCCGGCCCGGCGGGCCGCCCGGGCCGAGTGTGACCGAAGGGTGAACGAGTTCCTTGGCGGTCCCTGGCAAACCGCCCGGCTGCAGATGACGGTCGTGTCGCCGTCCGACGCCGCCTGGACCGGCGGGGCCCGCTGGTTCGGCTGCGACGTAGGGGTCGTGGACAGTCCTGGCGGCCCACTGGTCGACTGGTACGGCACCATCAAGGGTGCGCTGCACGCTCCCGGCCATCCGCTGCTTCTGACGTGCTACGACTCGGCGGCGGTCGGTGTCGACGACGAGCCGCTGACCGAGCCGCTGGACTGCGACACCCCGCACCAGGCCGAGTTCGCCGGCACGTACGTGGAGGACAAACTGGGGTACGACGAGGTGGAGTTGAACGACGATCGGGTTCACACCCGGTGCCGCAAGGTGGTGGCCGACTACGCGAAGGTGCCGAACAACGGCGACCTGCAGTACCGGGTGGGCACCATCTACACCTACTCCGACGTCCTGGACTGGGCGGAGGGCGACAGGGCGATCCGCTGCTTCGCCTGGCGGGCCGACCCGCTGTTGACCGGCTCGGTGCGCGCCGGCGGCACCAGCGCCCTGCCCATCCAGTACCAGTGAATCGGCAAATTCTCATGATCTTGCAGCCGCTACGGACCAGGATGGTCGCGCTGCTGGCCGCCGCGTCGCTGGCCGTTACGGCCGGCTGTGCGGCACCGCCGCCGGGGACCGACGGCACCCTCACCGACGGTTGGGCCGGGTTCGACGAGCCGACCACCTTCGTCCCGCAGGCCGGCACCTGCCACCGCGCCGAGGCTGCCTCGGGCAGCGGCAGGTACTACCGTCCGGTCGACTGCGACGAACTGCACCTGGTCGAGACAGTCCACGTCGGCACCTTCACCGGTGCCGACGCGCAACGGACGACCGCCCCGGTGGGCAATGTCCCGGCCCGCGAGACGGCCCGCGTCGAGTGCGATGCCCGGGCCGCCGAGTTCCTCGGCGACATCTGGCAGCACGGCCTGCTCGACATGACCGTGCTGGTGCCGCCGCAGGCGGCCTGGAGCGCCGGGGCCCGCTGGTTCCGCTGCGACCTCACCGAGATCAGCAGTGTGTTCCGGGACAAGGTGCTGCCCCGGACCGGAAGTCTGCGCGGCACGCTGGCCGACGGTGGCGCGCTGCGGCTGGGCTGCCACGACGTGCGGTGGGGCGACGACCACCTCGAAGCGCTGGAGCCGGTCGACTGCGCCCGGCCGCACCACGGCGAGTTCGTCGGCGTCTTCGACGGCGGCACCCTGCCCGGCAGCTGGCCCGGGGACGAGGCGATTCAGGAGCGCTGCCTGCTGATGATCGCCGACTACGCGGACCTGCCGGTCGACGAGGACCTGCCCTACCGGGTGGCCACGTTCTGGTTCCGGACGGGGAACCCTTCGGTGTGGGCAGGCGACCTGCGGGTCCGCTGCTTCCTGTACGTACCCGACTTCACCACCCCGCTGGTCCGCTCCGCCAAGGGCGGCGGGCCCGACCTGTTCCCGGTCTGGTAGCCGCTCACGATCCCTGGCGCGCCCGACCCCCGACCAGGCATAGTGCTATTCTGCTAGCGGCCTAGCAGAATAGGAGTCGGCGTGATCGAGTTCAGGCTGGACCGCCGGTCCGGCGTCACCCCGTACCTGCAGTTGGTGCAGCAGGTACGCCAGGCGGTGCGGCTCGGCTGGCTGCAGGAGGGCGACCGGCTGCCGACCGCCCGGGAGGTCGTCGCCGCACTCGGGATCAACCAGAACACGGTGCACAAGGCGTACCGCGAACTGGAACGCGACGGCGTGGTGCAGTCCCGGCCCGGCGTCGGCACCTTCATACTGGCGTCGCTGTCGGCCCGCCGCGCGGCCTGGGACCCGGCGATCCGCACCCAGCTCGCGGCCTGGGTCGCCACCGCCCGCGCCGCGGGCCTGGACGACGACGACCTGCGCGCCATCCTCGCGGCCGAACTGGCCGAGAACGCCTCGCCCCGAGCGGCGGACAACCGGCCGGAGCGGACCGGATGACCACGTTGCAGACCACCGGCCTGGGCAAACGGTACGGCCGCAGCTGGGCGCTGCGCGACTGCACGCTCGCCGTACCGGCCGGCACGGTCACCGCGCTCGTCGGCCCGAACGGTGCCGGCAAGACCACCCTGCTGCACCTGGCGGTCGGCCTGCTCACCCCCAGCGCCGGGCAGGTCCGGGTCGGCGGGCGGCCACTCACCGGGCACGGCCACGACCTGGCCCGGGTCGCGTTCGTCGCCCAGGACAAACCCCTGTTCGCCGGGTTCACCGTCGCGGAGATGCTCCACTTCGGCCAGGCCGCCAACCCGGCCTTCGACACCGGCGGGGCGCTGGCCCGGCTCGACGACTACGGCATCCCGCTGCGGCAACGGATCCGTACCCTCTCCGGTGGGCAGCGCACCCTGGTCGCGTTGACCCTCGCCCTGGGCAAACGCGCCGAACTGCTGCTGCTCGACGAGCCGCTCGCCGACCTGGACCCGTTGGCTCGTACCGAGGTGATGGGTGCGCTGATGGCCGCCGTCGCCGACACCGGCGCCACCGTGGTGCTCTCCTCGCACATCCTGGCCGACCTGGTCGACACCTGCGACTACCTGCTGCTGCTCAACCGTGGCCGGCTGCAGGTGGCCGGCGGATTCGACGAGCTGACCGAGGCGCACCGGGTGCTGACCGGGCCGGCCGAGCTGGCGCAGCGGCTGCGGGCGGCGGACCATCCGCCCGTACACCTGAGCGTCACGGCCCGGCAGACCACCGCGCTGGTCCGGCAGGCGTCGACAGTGGTACGCGGAGAGCCGGCGACGGTACGCGGGCAGCCGGCCAGCCACGACGACGGGCAGGTGCCCGGCCTGGAGGAGCTGGTGCTGGCGTACCTGCGCAACCCGGACGCCGTCTGCCTGCCCGCGCCCACCCTCGTCGCGGCCGGTCAACCGGCGGGGAAGGACGTCCGATGATCTGGCTCGCCTGGCGTCAGCAGCGGTTCCCGTTCATCGCCGCTGCGATCCTGATCTGCCTTTACGGCGGGTTGACGGCGGCCGCCCACGTCGACGCCGAGTTCGTCACCATCACCCAGCTGTTCGCCGGCTACCTGACCATCGGGGTCTGCATGTTCTGGGGCGTGCCGCTGGTGGCCCGCGACCTGGAGCAGGGCACCCACCGGCTGGCCTGGACGCGGAGCCGGCCGCGCGGCCACTGGCTGGCGGCTCGGCTGGCGGTCGCGGCGGCCGGGTCGCTGACCGCCGCCGCCGTGGTGACCGCCGCCGTCACCTGGGGGTTGCCGACGACCGACGGCGACCCGATGCGCTGGTTCGCCTACGAGTCGCACGATCTGATCCCGCTCGCCCGGGTGCTGTTCGCGCTCACCCTCGGCGCGGCGTTGGGCGCGGTGACCCGCAACACGCACGTCGCGATGGCGCTCAGCGTGCCGGTGCTGGGCATCGTCCAACTGGGCGGTGCACGCGTGGTGCGCGAGGCCAGCTCGTGGACGTACTGGCAGTTGCAGGTCGCCGAGTCCGGCGTCTACCTGGGCGCGGCGGCCGTACTCACCGCAGTCACGTTCCTCGCCGTCCACCGCCGGCCCTGACCCACGTGACGCCCGCACCGGTCCCCGCGCCCCGCTGGCTCTGATGAGCACACCGGTCAGTACAGGTCAGTAGATCCAGCTGAATTCCAACTCGTCGATGGTGTTGCCGACGTGGACCTCGGCCAGGAATCGGCGCATCAGGCTGCCCGGGTCGGCGGCGTCCTCGATCTGGATCAGCATGCCGCGTCCGTGCGCGACGACGGCGTCGAGCACGAGGCGTTCGAGCTTCTCGGCGTTGACCGGGCCGGGCCGGCAGCCGCACGGTGCGCCGTACGCCCGGCCGCTCAACGTCTGCAGGCAGACCAGCCGACGGTCGCAGCCGGCACAGGTCAACAGCCCGTCGAGGGAAAACTCGGACCGACCCGCGCGGTCGACGCGGGACATGCCGGTCGGCGGTACGTGTCCACCGCTGGCGGTGCGCTCACTCATGTTCGCAAACCTCCGTCACGAGATACCGGATTTCGTGAATTCACCCTTGTGGCGGACCACATTTCCAGCCGGCGTACGGCAGACTCAATCGTGGACGCTGGCTTGTCTCCACTGTGATGTGGCGATTTCGGCGACCAGCCCGGCCAGCGGTTGCTTTCTGAAACATTGGCGCGGGTGGTGGGTGTGTCGGATGAGAGGAAGGTGAAGCGATGCCGGTCACCGGACCGACTGTGGTGCGCCGTCAGCTGGGGCGACGGCTGCGCCGACTGCGGGAGGAGTCGTCCCGCACCGAGCAGGAGGTGGAGCGGGCGAAGGTCTGTTCGCGTACGACGTTGTGGCGCATCGAGAACGGTAAGTTCCCGGTCAAGATGAACACCGTTCGCGGTCTCTGCTGGTTCTACGGTGCCGACCCGGAGACGACGGACGCGTTGACCCGGCTCGCCGGGGCAAGCGACGAGCACGGCTGGTGGGAGTCGCACGGCGACGCCGTACCGGACTGGTTCCGCCTGTACGTCGGCCTCGAAGCCGCCGCCACCGAGATCGGGGTCTATGACCCCGAGGTGATCCACGGTCTGCTGCAGACGCCGGATTACATGCGCGCGGTGTTCCGCGCCACCTATCCGGATGCGCCGCAGGAAAAGATCGAGCGGCTGGTATCGCTGCGGCTGGACCGGCAGATTTCCTACTACGACCGCGAGCAGCCGGCCCGGATCGTCGCGATTCTCGGGGCCGGTGCGCTCGTCCGCGAGGTCGGCGGCCCTGCGGTGATGGCCGAACAGCGCGCCCACCTGGCCAGCCTGGGCCGACGGGTACGGGTGGAGGTCCGCGTCCTGCCCTGGTCCGTCGGCGCTCACCCTGCGTTCTCCGGCCAGTTCATCTTGCTCGACTTCGCCGACCCGGACGACCCGGACATCGCCTACGTCGAGTCTCATATGGGTGCTCGTTACCTGGAGCGTCCAGAGGAGTTGGCGGAGTACCGTCGAATTTTCCGGCTGATCCGCGGGCAGTCGGTCCCGATCGAGGAGCATCTGCGATGAAGCCTGACACCCCCTGGTTCACCTCCAGCCGCAGCGCCGGCAACGGCGGAGCGTGCGTCGAAGCCCGTCGGCACGCCGGACAGGCCGAGGTACGCGACAGCAAGGACCGCACCGGCCCCACCCTGACCTTCACCACCCGGCAGTGGGGCACCTTCACCACCGCCCTACAGACCGGCACCCTCCCCCACTGACCACCGCCGATCGCCCTGTCCCCCACCCCTATCCCTGGGGTGGGGGACGCTCGTCCTCCTTCTGACACTGGTGACGCGTGAACGTCCTTGATCTCAACCGAACCTGGGACGAAGCGAAGTACTTCGCACTGGGCCAGACACCTGACCGGACCGAGCTGGTCGACGGTCGTCTGTGGATCAGTCCGGCACCGAGCAAGCGTCATCGACAGCTCTCGTTCCTGCTGATGTCCGCGCTGTATCCGGCGGCCCGGTCTGCCGGTCTCAAGGCGTACGAGGCGATCAACGTCAGATTGCGTACCGATCGGATCGTGATCCCAGACCTTGTCGTCGCCGACACCAGCAGCGAAGGATCCGTTACCGATGCGACCGAGGTCGTGCTGATCTGCGAGATCACGTCTCCGAGCAACGCCGCCACCGATCGACTGCTCAAGATGCAGTTGTACGCCGCCGCCCGAATCTCGTGGTATCTGCTGGTTGAGCCCGAGTTGCCGGGTCCGTCAGCAGTGACACTCCGGCTCTTCCGGCTTGACAACGAGCACTACGTCGAGCACGTGACCGCGACCAAGGGCGACGTGCTGACCACCGATCAACCGTTTCGGTTCACGCTCGACACGGCCGCACTGCTCGACGAGTAGACACCCGGCCGGCCGAGCGATGGCTGTGGCTAGGTTCGGACTGGATCGGTCCAGACGGTGCCTCGTGCCTGGTATTCGAGGGCTTCCTCTACCCGGATGGCGACGTCCGCACCCAGCAGGCGCTTCACCAGGTGCAGCCCCAGGTCCAGGCCGGAAGTGATTCCGGCGGCGGTGACGAGGTCGCCGTCGTCGACCACGCGGGCGTTCTTGACGATGCCGCCGCGCGAGGTCAGCTGCTGCTTCGCGACGGTGTGCGTGGTGCAGGGGCGGCCGTCGACCAGGCCGGCCACGGCGAGGAGCACCGCGCCGGTGCACAACGACGACATGATGAGCCTCGGCCGGGGAGCCGCCGCCAGCGCGCTGGGCAGCGCCCCGTTTTCGATCTCCGCCCAGATGCCGGGCTCGCCGGGTCGACCACCACCGGGAACGATGATCACGTCGGCCGTCTCGGGCTGCCAACCATGCTTGACCCGTACCTCGGTGCCGAACGCTGCGGTGACCAGGCGTGGCCGACCGTGCACCATGTAGTTGACGTCGATCTCCCGTTCGCTGTACCAGCCGGCCAGCGAGAACACTTCCTTTGGGGCGATGAAGTCCTGCTCCTCGACACCGTCGAACATTACGATCCGTACCCGCAAGGGTCTGTTGGTGTCACGCGGCGGCGCGGCCGCAGCCGCAGCCGCGACCGGTCCGCCGGTCAGCGCTCCGACGCCCACCGCCGCCCCACCCGTCAACATCGCCCGTCGCTTCATCTACGTCCCTCCGTCACCAACGTCAGCAGATAGATAGTCGGCGATAGAGGCATGCTGGTTCCGGGCGAAGCACGGGAAGGTTCCTTTGGTTCAGCGGAAGCCGGCCGCCAGGAACGCTCCGAGGCCGAGCAGCGCCAACGGCAGCGCCGTGGCGAGGCTGAGGAGCCGGTTACGGGTAGTCCCACCGGCCAGGACGATCACCAGTACGCCGAGCACCGCTCGGACCACGACATGCGGGATCCGCTCGCTGCCGTAGCTCGGATCGCCGATTCGGGCCGCCTCCAACGCCGCCTCGGTGAAGCACACCGCGCCCGGCAGGGCCGTACCGATGGTCTGCCGCCAGCCTGAGCCACGTGCCCAGATGCCGCCGACGCCGAAGACCACTCCGGCGAGGACCCCGAAGGCCATCCAGAGCAGAGAGGTAGGCGCCCACAGCAGCGACCAGTCGTCGCCCTGGACCAGCGCCGCCGCCACGTAGTAGGCGGGTACGGCGATCACCAGTCCGGCGGCGGCACCGGCAGCGGCCCGCAGCCATTCGGTACGGACCCAGTACCCGAAGAAGAACGCGGCGACCGCCCACACCGCAGACGAGTTGCCCAGGTCGGCAAGGGGCCACCAGGGCATGAACTTGATCCATACGAAATCGACGAAGCCCAGCAGGAAGCCGCCGAGCACCGCGACGAGCGCGACGCGCCGATTGTCCGGATACATGCTGTAGGACCATACCGTGCCGCAGGCCAGGCCGTTCCTCGCGCTGCGGGCACCTACCGCACCGCCACCTGCCCCACTCCAACGTTCTTGCACGCCCGTGGGCGGGAGGAACGTACACCACCTCGAACCCATCGCTCGGCCGCGCCGGGGACCACTCACTCGCAGCTTCCATCGCCCTTCTGTCGCTGTCTGCGTCCAGAGGCTGGTCGGCGGCAGAGCCGGGCGGCAAGCTGTGCAGCCGATTCGGTGCGCCCGCCCCGCCGACCTGCCGTCGGATACATATGCTGAGCAGCATGGACATCATGCGGTTCGACGTGCTGGCCGAGTCCCTGCGCCAGGAGTCGGCCGCTTCGCTGGCCAAGTACGGTTTCCCACTCATCGAGGGGTAGGCAGTCACCGAGAGGGAGATCTCCGAGGTCGAGACCCATCTGGACGTCATTCTCCCGGAGCTACACAAGGCCTTCATGGTCCGTTATGGCGGCGGGAGGTTCGGGTTCGTCGAGCTCTTCCCGATCGTGAGCCATGACTTAGGCGACGAGGACCTCAGATCAGTCAACGACCGCGAGTCCCCGACCGAACCTTCATCGCCGTCGCCTCCGTCGGCACCGGGGATCAAGGGTTTCCCGGTCACCAGCAGCCGTTGTCACGACGACGTCTGGTTCCGCTTCCACGGTGCCGGCAAACCTGAACTTGACGCAGCTGACTTCCTGAGTTCGTGGCGCGCCATGGGTGCAGAGCCTAACCATTCGCCCATCCTCAACTGCTGCCGGTCGGGCGTACCGCCGGGCTGCGGTGTCCGGCAACTGTGACCTGCCCTGCGGGGGCCGGTACGAACGGTCCGCCACCCGTTTGGAGGTCGAGGATGCGTACATCGATGTAGCCGTCTGAGCTGTTTGTTGGGTCGACCTCGGGGCCCGGCGACCTGTTGCGCGATGTTGTAGCGGCGTGGCCGTTGATCGTCTGGCAGCGGGTCTCTACGGATGTGGTCTCGTGGCTGTCGTGCGGTACTGGACGGCACTTGATGAGCAGCTGGTGCGGGTGCTGGCCGCTGACCACGAGGGCGTACGCCGCCAACGCCGCGTGTCTCCAGATGGTGACGTTCGTGGACGGTGCCATCGCCATGCTCCGGAGGGATGCGGTGTTCGCCGGCTCGGCCGAGGTGATTGAGTAGCCATGAGCAACCGCGGACGCAATTGCTCCGTGAACGCAACGGGATAGCGGCGAGGCGTCCTCCTGCGGCAGTCTCTGATTTGGAGGTTCACGGACGTCCGGGCGGGCCGGCATGCGTGCGTGCCTGCGCACTTCAGCTGTGTGCTTCGCCTTGGGCCGGTAGTGGAGGAGGATGTGCGGGTGCCGGTGCCACGAGTCCTGGTCGTCGACGACGACGCGCAGATCCGCGAGTTACTCGAGTCGACCCTGCGGTTCGCCGGCTGGGAGGTGCACGCCGTGCCCGACGCCGCTACGGCGTTGGTGCGCCTGACCGGCCAGGAGTTCGATGTTGTCGTGCTCGATGTGATGATGCCTGGCCTGGATGGGTTCGAGACCGTCCGGCTGCTGCGCGGCCGGGGCAAGACCACGCCGGTGCTGTTCCTGACCGCGCGGCAGGAGGTGGAGGACCGGATCCAGGGGCTGCGGCTGGGCGCCGACGACTATGTCACCAAGCCGTTCAGCGTTGCCGAGGTCGTCGCCCGGCTGGAGGCGCTGGTGCGACGGACGGCGGGCACCGATGTGCCGTCCGAGGACAACCGGCTGCTGCTCGCCGACCTGGCCGTCGACCTCGATGCTCACCTGGTTACTCGTGCGGGGCGGCCGGTGCACTTGTCGCCGACCGAGTTCCGGCTGCTTGTCTTTCTACTCAACAATGCGGGGCGGGTGCTGTCCAAGAGCCAGATCCTGCAGCACGTGTGGGGGTATGACTTCGGTGGGGACGCCAACGTCGTCGAGCGGTTCGTCGCCAATCTTCGCCGCAAGATCGATGACGGTGCGTCCGTGCCGCTGATCCACACCGTGCGTGGTTTCGGGTACGCGGTGAGGGAGCCCCGGTGAGGCTGCGGCGGCCCGTGCGGCCGCTGTCGATCCGTCGCCGGCTCCTGGTCCATCTGCTCGTCCTGCTGCTCGTCGGGCTGGTCGGCGGTCCTGCCCTGACCTCGTTGTTCCTGCAGCGCTACCTCGCCGAGCGGGCCGAGGAGCGGCTGTGGAACATCAACGCCTCCGTCGGCGGGATCCTCAGCGGACGTGACCGGGTGGTGATCGAGCCGGACGCGTTGCCCGCCTTCGCCGGCGTGGTCGTGGTCGGTCTGGACACGAGCGGCCGGCCGGCGTTCACCTTCGACCGCCTCCAAGATGGCCCACCACCACCGGCGGGCGACCTCGTCGCAGCTACCCGCGACCTGCCGATCGGGGAACCCGCCGACCTGACCGCCGGGGGCCGTACGTTCCTGGTGGCCCGTGCCCGGGCCACGGGACTGGTCGTGGAGTCCGGCGACGGCACGTCGATCCCGCTCGGGTTCCTTGTCGTCGCCGTCGACAGGACCGACGACGTGGCGGTGATCGTCCGCCTGCGGCGGACCGGGTTCGGGTTCGCCGTCGCCGCGTTGATCGTGCTGGGGTCGGTGGCCGCGTTGAGCCTGCGTCGCGGCCTGCGCCCGCTGGAACGGATGGCTGAGGCCGCCGACCAGATCGCCGGAGGCGCCGGGGACCACGACTTCGGCGATCTCGCCCACGGCTCCGGTACCGAGACGGTCCGGCTGGCCGCAGCCCTGACCGAGGCGTTCGAAGCCCGGCGCCGCGCCGAGCAGGCCCTGCGCTCGTTCGTGGCCGACGCCTCGCACGAACTGCGCACTCCACTCACCGGCATCAGCGGCTGGCTCGACCTATACGTGCAGGGCGGCCTGGAGGACCGCGACGACCTGGACCGGGCGATGGGCCGAATGGAGGCCGGGGTGGGCCGGATGCGCCTGCTCGTCGAGGATCTGGCACTGCTCGCCCGGATGGACGCCGGGCGGCCGCTCGCCGCTGAACCGGTCCCCCTGCTGCCCCTGCTGGAAGGCGTCATCGAGGACGCGCGCGTGATCAAGCCGGACCGGGCGATCACCCTACATGCGGCCGGACCGGTCACCGTGCTCGGCGACGCACCGCGGCTGGAGCAGGTGTTCCGCAACCTCGTCGGCAACGCCGTCCAGCACACCCCGGCCGGCACGCCCGTCGAACTGGCCGTCGGCCCCGCCGCCCGCAGCGAGGTCGCTGTCGAGGTCGTCGACCACGGACCGGGCATCGCCGAGCACGACCTGGCCCGGGTGTTCGACCGGTTCTACCGGGTCGACGCCGGCCGGTCCCGGGACGGATCCGGCTCCGGGCTGGGGTTGTCCATCGTCCGAGCCCTGGTGACCGCGCAGGGCGGCGAGGTCACCGGCCGGTCCGTGGTCGGCGAGGGCACCACGATCACCGTCCGGCTCCCGGTCGCGGCACCCACAGCGCTGCCGTCAGCCAACCGTCAGGTTCCCGGCAGGGGCTCGTCAGGGTCCGGATAGGCGCACCGTCAGCTCATGCCGGTCGACTGGACGGCGAGCGGGCATCCGGCCCGCCGGACAGCGGAAGGGATGACGAACTGATGGCCCGGTTGTTGCAGCGCGTAGGCAGGTTCGCGCACCGGCAGAGATTCATCGTGATCGGAGGCTGGGTGCTGCTGCTCCTGGCCCTCGTGGGAGGCCTCGCGGCGCGCGGGAGCGCCCTGACCGACGAGTTCACCATCCCCAGTTCGGAGTCCCAGGCGGCCCTGAACGTGCTGCAGGAGGAGTTCCCCGGTGCAGGCGGGACCTCGCTGCAGATCCTGCTGGAGGCACCCGACGGCGGGACGGTGAGCGACCCGGCCTACACCGCCGCCGTCCAGCGGTCGCTGACGGCGGTGTCCGGAATCGACCACGTGAGGGCCGTCGCGCCACCGCAGGCCCCGGGCACGGTCAGCGCCGACGGCCGATCCGGGCTGGCCATCGTGCAGTTCGACGTACTCAAGGGCGAACTGCCCGACTCGACAGGCGACGATGTCCGGGCCGCGATGGCCCCGGCCGAGCAGGCCGGGCTGACCGTGTTCCTCGGCGGCAACGCACTCTCCGGCGGGCCGAGTTCCGCCTCGCACGCGGCGGAGGTGATCGGCCTCCTGCTGGCGGTCGTCGTCCTCGCGGTCACTCTCGGGTCGGTGGTCGCCGCCGGGCTGCCCCTGCTCACCGCGCTCGTCGGCGTCGCCGCCGGGCTGGTCGGTATCTGGGTGGCCTCGACCCTGACCACGATCTCCACGACCGCCCCGACGCTCGCGCTCATGCTCGGGCTCGCGGTCGGTATCGACTACGCCCTGCTGCTGGTCGTCCGCCACCGCGCCGAACTGGCCGCAGGGGCGGACGTCGCGCAGGCCGTCGTCCGGGCCACCGCCGCTGCGGGCTCGTCGGTGGTGTTCGCCGGGTCGACCGTGATCATCGCCCTCCTTGGCCTGGCCGTGGCGCAGGTGCCGTTCCTCACCGTGATGGGGGTGTCCTCGGCGGCGACCGTGCTCCTCGCGGTGCTGGTGGCGATCACGTTGCTGCCGGCCCTACTGTCGGTGGCCGGGCGGCGGCTGGCGCCGCGCCCGGGCGGGCGGGACAGCAGGCGGGCCGCGGCCGTCGCCGAGGGCCGCGCGGTCCCCGGCGCCGAGCGCTGGGTGCGGGGCGTGCTGCGCCGGCCCGTCGTCATCCTCGCGGCCGGGGTCGGCGCGCTACTCGTCCTGGCGGTGCCGGTGACGGGCATGCGACTGGCGCTGCCCGACAACGGGAGCCTGCCGAACAGCGACCAGGCGCGCCAGGTCTACGACACGGTCTCCGACGAGTTCGGACCCGGGCTCAACGGTCCGGTCCTCGTGCTCGCCGACCTCTCCAGGTCCAGCCAGCCGGACACGGCCGCCACGGCCGTCGCCGAAGGTCTCAGCGACATTCCCGGTGTAGCGTCGGTAGCGCCGCCGCGGATTTCCGCCGACGCCCGGTACGCGCTGGTCCAGGTGATCCCCACGACCGGACCCGCCGACCCGGCGACCGCCGACGTAGTGCAGACGATCCGGCACGAGGCCGCGGACATCACCGCCACGACCGGCGCAACCATCCAGGTCAGCGGGACGACCGCGCTCGGCGTCGACGTCTCCGCCCGGCTGCTTACCGCTATCCTGCCGTTCGCCCTGGTCGTCGTCGGCCTGTCGATGGTGCTGTTGACGATGGTCTTCCGCTCCCTGCTGGTGCCCCTCATCGCCGCGGTCGGCTACCTACTCACCCTCGGCGCGACCCTCGGCGTCACGGTGGCGCTGTTCCAGTGGGGCTGGTTCGGCGGCATCCTCAGCGACGGCGCCACCGGCTCGCTGGTGAGCTTCATGCCGATCATCGTGATGGCCGTGCTGTTCGGTCTGGCAATGGACTACCAGGTCTTCCTCGTCTCCCGGATCCACGAGGCGGTCATTCACGGCCGTGAGCCGAGGGACGCGGTACACGAGGGAGCACGGCACGCCGGCAGAGTCGTCGCGGCCGCCGCACTGATCATGATCGGGGTCTTTGCCAGCTTCGTGGTCAGCGGGACGGCAACGGTCCGCCCGATCGCCTTCGCGCTGGCCCTCGGCGTGCTCCTGGATGCCTTCCTCGTCCGGATGACGCTGGTCCCTGCCGCACTCGGGCTGCTCGGCACACACGCCTGGACACTGCCGCCCCGCCTCGACCGTCTGCTGCCCGCCATGGACGTGGAGGGTGTCGCACTGGACCGCCCGGCCGGTGGGAACGCCGCCGGCTCCGTTGAGGGACATACCCCCACCGAGGTGGACCGCGAGGGCGGTCGGGATCCCATCCCGATCATCGATTCCTCGATCAAATCGATCAGAAAGATTCGCGTGCGTAACCGCCTTCTGGTAGCCATGCCGGTGACCGTGATCGCAGCGCTCGTCGGGTGCCTCGCGGTGCCGTCAGGCGCCCAAGCCACCGCGCCGACAACGACGCCCGGCATCGACGCCTACCTCTACGGTTACGCTCCGGTCGTCGCCGCCCGCACCCGGGCCAACCAACTGTGCGCCATCGGGAACGTCAACACGCTGGTGAGCTCGCCTGAGCTCGCCACTCCCGCCAGCCGTGATGTGGTGGCACCCAACGTCGACACCCTCTACTCGATCGCGTGGCTCGACCTGCGTCGTGGACCGGTCGTGCTGACGGTACCGGCGATCGACGACCGGTACTACAACTTCCAGTTCCTCGACATGTACACCAACGTGTTCACCAACATCGGCACCAGCACCGTGGACCCTGCGGGCGGCAGGTATGCAATCGTTCCGCCCGGATGGTCCGGTGAACTTCCGAGTGGCGTCACGTCGGTGTCCGGACCGACCTGGGACGTATGGCTGCTGGGCCGCACGCTCGTGAAGAACCCCGACGACGTGCCCGCCGCCAGGGCTGTCATGGCCGGGTACCAGCTTGCCGTCCTCGAAACGCCCGCCACCGACACGCCGCCGGCGCTGCCTACGCCCGACTGCGCGAACCTGCCACGGCCACAGACCCCCTACGACGCCGGCGCCGCCTTCTTCGACGAACTGGCCGCCGTGCTCGCGTCCGACCCACCCCCGGCCGCCGACGCGTCGGCACTCGCCGGTCTCGCCGCGCTCGGCGTCGAGCCGGGCGGGAACCCGAGCCAAGGGGATCCGCAGGCCGTCGCCACCCTGGAGGCGGCGGTGACCGACGGGCAGGCGTACCTCGTCGCCGGCCACGCGGAAGCCGCGTTCCCCGCCGCCGGGCGGACGTGGCGGTCGAGCCTGAGCGCCGGCACCTACGGCACCGACTACCTGCTCCGAGCCGGCATCGCCGCCGGCGGCCTGGGCGCCAACGTGCCCGCCGAGTCGACGTACTATTTCTCCCAGTCCGATCTGCTCGGCCAGCCACTCAGCGGTGAACGCTCCTACCGACTGCACTTCCGGCCGGGCGCTCTCCCGCCGACGAGCGCGGACGGATTCTGGTCGGTGACAATGTACGACGAGAACTACTTCCTCGTTCCCAACGAGCTCAGCCGGTACGCCCTCGGCGATCGTTCCGCTCTCACGATGAACCAGGACGGATCACTCGACCTGTTCCTGTCCGCCACTGCCCCACCCGGCGGAACGGCGAACTGGCTGCCCGCCCCAGCCGGCGTCTTCCACGTCTACATGCGGGTCTACCTACCCACCGACGACGTGCTGACCGGCGAGTGGCAGCCGCCGCGCATCGCCCGGTGGTCCTGCTGAGGCGTGTGCTGATCACGCGTTGCGGGTCAGCACCGGCTGACGCGATCGCACCGTTCCCGGGTCGCGGCGCCAGCCACAGCTCGTCGGTGATCCGCAGACCGAAGCGTACGAAAATGACCGTGACCAGCCAGTAATCCGGGATGGCCCATCGATTCAGGGTGGCGGGTTGGTCGAGTTGGGTCACGACCTGGCCGGCGAGCGCCCGCGGTAGTCGTTCGGACTGCCGCGGGCAGGCCGCCGGCCAGGTCATGGCGTCTGCGGGCAGTCCCGATGCTCTGAAGGGCCTTAATGTGCCCGAAACGCCGGGGCATCACATGGCGAACAGGCATCCACCAGGCCAGCAGCTCAGTGATCTCGGCACGGGCCGATACCCGGTCGTTGGCCGATCAGCAGACCACCTGCGCTGCTGTGCCCGGGCGAGCAAGCGTGGTGAGATCAGGCGATGATGCGACCGCTGCTCGATACCGGACACCGGCTCTACGCCCGCCGGCTACGCGCCCAGCTCACCGCCGCCGAGCTGCCCCGCCACCTGGCGATGGTGATGGACGGCAACCGGCGGTGGGCCCGGCAGATGGGCTTCGACGACCCCAAGGTCGGGCACCGGCACGGTGCCGAGCACCTCGACCAGGTGCTGAGCTGGTGCGCCGAGATCGGCATCCAACACGTCACGGTGTTCGTCGCTTCCGTCGACAACGTCCGCAAGCGCGCCTCAGACGAGGTCGACAACCTGATGGGCATGATCGAGACCGTCGTCGCGGGTCGGCTGACCCGCGACGACAACATCTGGCAGCTGCACCTTGCCGGCCGGTTGGAGGTGCTGCCCGACTCGACCCGGCACGCGCTGAAGCTCGCCGAGGAGGCGACCCGGCAGCGGGAGACCAGCCACCACTTGTCCGTGGCCATCGGCTACGACGGCCGAGAGGAGATCGTCAATGCCGTACGGTCGCTGTTGGAAGACCAGGCACGGCGCGGTGCGACCCTCGACGACATCGCGCAGCGGCTGACCGCCGACCAGATCGCCGCCCACCTGTACACCAGCGGGCAACCGGACCCGGATCTCGTCATCCGCACCAGCGGGGAACGCCGGGTGTCCGGCTTCCTGCTGTGGCAGGCGGCCCACTCCGAGCTGCACTTCTGCGATGTCTACTGGCCCGGCTTCCGCAAGATCGACCTACTGCGGGCGCTGCGTTCGTACGCCGATCGCAGGCGGAGAACCTGACGCCACCACCGGGTCGGGGCTCCAGGCAGGCCAGGCCGAAGTCCCGGCCGCGCTGCGCGCCGACCCCGCTGTACGGGGCCAGCCGCAGCAACCGGTCCACCGCTCCGACCAGGCTCGCCGGCCCGTCGCAGACGTAGCGGATCCGGCCGAGGAAGCCCGACACCGTACGCCCGTTGACCTTGACCACGTCGCTGGTGCCGTCGATGTCGCTCACCCACAGCGCGTCCCGGTCCGGCCGCTCCCCCGGCCCGCCGATGCCCGGCCCACCGACACCCGGGAGCGGCAGCACCAGCTCCGGCAGCCCGGCCGGCGCGCTCGCCCGCCACACCGCCCGCAGCCCGGCCACCACCGACCATGGGTCCGGCCACGGCGTGAACCCGTTGCCGCGCCGGAACGTCGTCGGGGTCAGGAACCGCAGCGACCACGACGCGTTGCCGGACGGCCGGCCCAGCTCCAGCCACGACACCCCGGCCACCTGCCGTGCGCCGGTGACCAACGCGCCGAGCTAACCACCGATCCGGATCACCGCCCCCGTCGCCGCCCCGGCTCGCAGCTTGTCGACCAGAGCGTCGTCGAGCAGGCCGACCTCGACCAGGGTGCCGGCCGGGTGCGCCACCGGCAGGCTGACGCTGTACGCCTTCGCATGCGACCGGTGCGCCGCCTCGTCCACATCGAACCAGCGGGAAACCACCGCGTGGACGTGTTCGAGCCGCACCCCGGCCGGATCGACCCCCGGCACCACGAACTGCCACCTGCTCGGCATCACGCACTCCCCTCCGCCCGCCGAACCCACTAACGTAGGCCAGACGGTCCACCTTCGACAAGCCAGGATCGTCGTCGGGGGCGGGGGTCGAGACAAGATCAAGTGAAGGCCAGATACCTCAACCGGCGGTTGTCAGGTATCTGGCCTTCACTTGATCTTGCGCATGGTGCGGGCGGGCTGGTCGGTCAGGCGGGTTGGTCGAGGCGGGCCAGGTGTCCGGCCGACAGTTTCAGGTCGGCGGCGGCGGCCGAGTCACGGATCGTCTCCGGGCGCGACGCCCCCGGGATCGGGACCACGACCGGCGCCTTCACCAGCAGCCAGGCCAGGCAGACCTGCTGCGGACTCACCCCGTACTCCTTCGCGACCTCGGCGAACACCGCGAACCGCGACCCCAGGTCGGCGGCGCTGGCGATGCCGCCGAGCGGGCTCCACGGCAGGAAGGCGATACCCAGCTCGGCGCAGAGCTCCAGCTCCGGCTCGCTGGAGCGGAAGGCCGGGGAGAACTGATTCTGTACGCTGACCAGCCGGCCGCCGAGGATGTCGTTGGCGAGCCGGATCTGCTCCGGGTCGGCGTTGGAGATGCCGGCGAGCCGGATCTTCCCGGCGTCGAGCAGGTCCCGGATGGCGCCCATCGAGTCCGCGTACGGCACGGTGGGGTCGGGCCGGTGGAACTGGTAGAGGCCGATCGCCTCGACGCCGAGCCGTTTCAGCGACGCCTCGCAGGCGCTCTTCAGGTAGTCGGGCGAGCCGTTCTTGGTCCACGAGCCGTCGCCGGGTCGCAGGTGGCCGCCCTTGGTGGCGATCAGCACGTCGGACGTGTCACCGCCGAAGGTCGCCACGGCGTGGGCGATCAACGACTCGTTGTGGCCGACGTCGTCGGCGTACAGGTGATAGGCGTCGGCGGTGTCGATCAGGGTGACACCGGCGTCCAGCGCGGCGTGGATCGTGGCGATCGACCTCTGCTCGTCGGGCCGGCCCTCGATGGACATCGGCATGCCGCCGAGGCCGATCGCCCCGACGGCGACGTCACCGATGTGACGGGTGTGCATGAAGTCTCCTCTACGGGATGGTCCGTGGGCGCGGTTGTCGTACCCCACGCGCCCGGGTTCCACCCTCTTACCCTGCGGTTAAGCTGTCCAACAGAAGGATCCGATCCCGGCGATCAGTTTTGGTGATGAATCGTGGAGCTGCGTCAGCTCGAGTACTTCGTGGCGGTCGCCGAGGAGCGGCACTTCACCCGGGCCGCCGAGCGGATGCACGTCGCGCAGTCCGGCCTGTCGGCGTCCATCCGCTCGCTGGAACGGGAGCTGGGGGCCAGCCTGTTCGTCCGCAACACCCGAAGCGTCGAGCTGACCAACGAGGGGCGGGCGCTGCTCTCCGAGGCCCGACATGCCCTGTCCAACGTCGCCGCCGCCAAGGACGCGGTGGCCGCGGTTCGAGGGCTGCTGCGCGGCCGGCTGGCGGTCGGCACCCTGCAGTGTCTGGGCGCGGTCGACCTGCCGGCGGTGCTGGCCCGGTTCCACGCCGCCCATCCTGGCGTCGAGATCCGGCTCCGGCAGGGCGGTTCGGCGGACCTGGTCGAGCGGGTCCGCACCGGCGACCTCGATCTCGCCTTCGTGTCGATGCCGGCCAGCTCGCCGACCGGTGTGACACTGGCCCCGATCCGCACCGAGCCGATGGTGCTGGCCTGCGGGCCGGACCATCCGCTGCGCGAACGTGCCGAGGTCGACCTGGGCGAGCTTGCCGGTGAGACCTTCGTCGACTTCTCCCCGGGCTGGATAAGCCGGGACGTCGTCGACCAGGCGATGGCCGTCGCCGGTGTCGATCGCCGGGTCGCCTTCGAGGTCAACGACGTGCACTGGCTGCTCGACCTGGTCAGCCACGGGCTGGGCGTCGCCGTCGTACCGCAGTTTTTCACCACCAAGCGGACCGCCGCGCGCTTCGCGCCGATCACCGACCCGCCATGCTGGAACGTCGCGGTGGCGACCGCGAGCGGCCGGCACCCGAGCACCGCCGCGACCGCGCTGATGTCCCTGGACGGTCTCCGCCCCCGATCCTGACGACGACGGCGGTTCCCTCGACTTCGCGCAGCAAACGTTCCGGGCTCGGAAGCCCCAGCCTCCGTCGCATACTGTCGGTCGTGGAAGCCACGAAACCGACATTTTCGGTCATGCCCGCCGCGCCAGGCATGAAAGTCTCTCGCCTCGAGTTGTTCTACGACCTGGTCTTCGTGTTCGCCTTCATCCACGTGACCACTGCCTCGGTCGAGGATCTGAAGCCGTTCGGACTGGTGGCGATCTTTCTGCTCCTGTCGGTGCTCTGGCTGGTCTGGTCCCGGTTCGCCCTGCTGGGGAACAATCTCCGGGCCGACTGGGGAATCATGCCGATCCACGGCTTCACCATCATGGCGATCGTCTTCATCTCCGTGGCGACGCTACCCGGCCTCGGCGACGAACCGCCGCAGGCACAGCCCGGCGTCCCGCAGGTCATTCCCGGCGAGTTCATCTTCCCCACCTGCTACCTGCTGATCTGGTTGCTGGAAGCCGCAGCGCTACGCGTCGCCGCGAGGACGCACCCCGAACTACTGGGCACCTGGTGGAGGGACACACCGGTGCTGGCCACCAGCACCGCGTTGCTGTTCGTCGCCGCGGCGGTACCGCTCCTGGGGTGGCCCAGCGAGGGCGTCGTCACGCTCCTTCTGCTCTGGACCCTCGGCGTCGGCGTCGCGTACCTGACCACCGTCCGCCTCGAACCGTTCGCCGTGGTCTCCGCCGGGCACTGGACTGAGCGGCATGCGCAGTTCATCCTCATCGGGTTCGGTGAGGCTCTGCTGTCGCTCGGGCTCGGCTCCGGCGCCTCGATCGGGGCGCCGGGCACCGTCCCGGTGATCACCGCGACGCTGCTCGGCATCGCCCTGATCTGCGCCATGTGGTGGGCGTACTTCGACGCCCGGTCGTACGCCGCCGAGCAGGTGCTGCACCACACTCACGGGGTACGCCGCGACCGGCTCGCCCGCGACGCCTACACCCTGCTGCATCTGCCCATGCTGTTCGGCATCATCCTGCTCTCCCTCGGGTTGAAGCAGACGTTGGCCTTCCTGGCCGGGGCGTCGTCGACCGGTGATGACGCCCCGCTCGAGTCGATCCACCTGCGTGCGCTGTACGGCGGGGTCCTGCTCTACCTGGTGGCGTTGTCGGCCTTCCAGTTACGGACCGTCCGTAGCGTCACCGCCAGCCTGGCCGTACCCGCCCTGCTGCTCGCCGCGCTGCTGCCGGTGGTCGACCGGATCCCGGCGTTCGCGGCGCTGCTGCTTCTCACCGTAATCACCGTCACCGGGGTCGCCGCCGACAGCCGGCGGTCCGGGGTCTGGCGGCACCACCTGCGCGAACACCGGCTCGCCGAGCAGCAGGCCCTGGAACGGGAGGAGAGTGACTGGCGGCGCCGCCACGGATGACGGACGTAACCCGCAAGTGCGGCGCACACGTGGCCATACTCTCACCGACAGTGACCCTGCTGTCCGCCGGCGATGGTACGGATGACGCCGACCATGTCGAGGTCCCCATCGCCGCGGCTGACCGCGTCGGCGTAGAGCGCCAGGCACAGCTCGCTGAGCGGGACGCCTGCCCCCACTGCGGCGGCCGCGTCCACAATGAGCTCGGCGTTCATCTGCACATCGGCGATGGCCGCCTGCGCGGAGAGGTCGTCGGCGACCAGCTTCGCGGTCTTGACCCGGGAGATCGCCGAGGACATCTGACCCGCGTCGAGGACGCCGCGTAGCAGGTCCCGGTCGAGACCGTGCCGGTCGGCGAAGTGGAACGCCTCGGCGAGGCCGGCCACGAGGGCGATCAGGAACACGTTGGCGGCGAGCTTCATCGTGATCCCGGACGGCACCGGCCCGCAGGTGGTGATCTGCGCGCACAGCGGGTCGAGCAGCGCGACGGTGCGCCGGACGACGTCGGGGCGGCCCGCCACCATCGCGACCAGTTTGCCGTCCTCCGCCGGGCGGCGGGAGCCGGAGACCGGGGCTTCGACGTAGTGTCCGCCAGCGCTTTCGACCTCGTCGGCCAGCGCCTTGGAGTACTCGGGGGGAAGTGTTCCCATGTTGACGATCGTGCGTCCGGCGACGAGGTGGGCGAGTCCGCCGGGGACGTCACGGAGGACCTGGTCGACGGCGTCCGCGTTACGCAGCATCACGATGACCGTGTCGCACTGCGCGAACACCTCCGGGACGTTCGCGGCGGTACGGGCGCCGGCCGCCTTGAGTTCGTCGTCGGACTTCGGGGTACGGCTCCACACGGTCAGCCCGACGCCGCTGCGGGCGAGCCGACGGGCCATGGGCAGCCCCATGATGCCCAGGCCGACGAACCCGACCCGACCCGGTGGGGCGCCGGCGCCGCCGCCGCGCAGCGGCTCGCCGGTCAGCGACTTGACGAACCAGTGGTGCGCGTACGGCTGGTCGTTGAACGGGGCGGCCTCGTCGTATCCGGCAGCCCGGTACAGGCCGATCGCCTCGGTGAGGGTCCGGTTGGTGTCCAGTCGTACGACGCCCGCCCCGAGCGACGCCGCAGCCTCTTCGGCCGCGGCGAGCAGCCGCCGTCCGATCCCCAGCCCGCGCAGCTCGGACGACACCCAGAGCCGGCGGATTTCCGCTGACGTGTCGTCGACCCTGGTGACGGCGACGCAGCCGACGGGGCGGTCCTTCAGCGTCGCGAGCAGGAACAGCCCGGACGGGGGACGCAGCGCGTCGTCGGTGGTGGGGACGGCCCGGTCCGGTCGGAACCCGCCGTCGAACCGGTCGTCGAGCGTGCGGCGGTACGCGTCGACCGCCCGTCGTGCCGGTTTCGAGGCCGGGTCGGCAGCGGCGATCGCGACCGTGGAGGCGGTGAACAGGCGGCGTACGGTCTCGGTCGCGGTGGCGAGCTCGTCGCGTTGGCGCTCGGTCAGCGGCGCCAGGATCGTCCCGACGAGTTCGTCGGAGAGCTGGTCCAGCACCGCCACCTCCGCCAACCCCGACGGGGTGAGGGTGGCCCGGCGGACCCTGCTGTCGTGTTCCGAAGGGGACACGACGACCAGCCCTTCCTGCTCGAGCGCGCGCAGCTGCCGGCTGGTGTAACCGGAGTCGAGTCCGAGGCGGCTGCGCAGCTCACGGACCTCGATGCCCTCCGTGCCGATCTCCCACAGCAGACGATCGAGGCTGAGCGGTCGGTCGCGTGCCAGGTAGCGGTCCTCGAGCACGCCGAGTCGTTCGGTGACGTCGCGGTTGAACGCGCGGATGGTCTGGATCCGGGATTCCAAGCGCACAATCTCTGACTATAGTCAGAAATGTCTCCGCTGCCGTCGGCCGGGGCGCGTCCAAGGGGATACCCCCGGTCGACCGTTGACACAGACAGGTGGCCGCTATGGACTAAAGGTCCACTACAGTCCGGCCGTAGCGATCACCTGATCCATCCGGTCGGAGGATGCGATCGGCGTGCAGTCGGCCGCTGACCTGAGGAGATCAGCCATGAGATCCAAGCACCGCGCGACGGCGTACGCGCTCGGCCTGGCCGCCGCGCTGGCATCGGTGACGTACGGTGGCCTGCCGGCCGCAGCCGCGAGCGGCACCGCCTGGTCGACGGCACCGTCCACGGCCGACGCAGCCGGACCGGCGACCTGGAAGGCCGCCGGCCTGGTGGACGAGGGTCAAACCATCTGCACCCGGCCGACCGTCGGGCAGCGCAGTTTCGTCCTGATCAGGCTCGTCGGCAGTTGGCCGCAGTTGGCAACGGACACCAACCACTTGCCCGCCGGGTCGTCGGTCGCGACGTATCCCATTTACCCGGGGTCGAACGACAGCCCCACCCAGATCAGCTCGGCGGTCAACGTGCTGCTGCCGGCGCTGCCGCTCGGCACACAGCGCACCGCCGAGTTCGAGGTCACCGACGGCGTACACACCCAGAGCGTCGCGTTCCACATCGTGGTGACCGAGGACTGCACCGGGTTCCGCCTCTGACCGACGAGCGACAACCGACCGGCAAGGACCGGCCGGGACCCGGTGTCAGGTGGGGCGACCCAGATCGAGCTGCGGGATCGTGAACTGCGCACCGAGCTGGAAGTAGATCGGCCACACATGCCGCGGCCAGCGGTACTGCCGGGCCGACCAGATGCCGAGCCCGACCGAGATCTCCTGCGGCAGCTGCGCGCCGAGCAGGACGATCGCCTCCGGAGCGGCGGCGGCCTGATCCGCCACCCACTGGGCCGCCGCCGCGACGATCGCCGGATAGTCCGCCCACCGGTGCTGGGTCTCGCCGGGCGGCGGCAGGTAACGCCACTCCCGTAGCTCCGTCGACATCGTCGCCGGCAGTCCCAGCCCGACCGCGTCGTGCAGCTCGAAGACGACCGGTTCGCGGCTGCCCGCCGCCGCGTCGTCGTGGGCGGCCCGTTCGGTGACGTCCACCGGCAGGCTCGGCAGCAGCCCGAACCGGTTGTGGTTGGTCCGCAGCACCAGCAGCAGCACCTCCGGCACCGGTTCCAACGCGGTCCCCGGCGCGATATCGGGCACCGGCTCCTGCCCGGCTACCGGGTCCGGCTGACCGTTGCGGCTGATCTGCAGCCGCACCTGGTGACGTCGCACGTTCAACTCGCCGAACAGCCCGTCGCCGGGACGCTCGATCTGCTGCTGGAACGAATGTCCGTCGTCCTGCAGCGGTCGTGCCCGCACCGGCCCCTGCCGGCCGAAGCTGTCCCGCTGGCGGACCCGCACCGCCCGGCCCCGGCTGAGCGCCGTCGTCCGCTGTCCGAACGCGACCGCCACCGGCCATGGTGCCCACACGAACAGCGACCGGTCCAACGCGGCGTCCCGGCCGTCCGGGTCGTGGTTGGCGACCTGGAAGTGCCGGACCACGGCGTCCATGTCACGCCCCCAGCGGGTCGCCTCCTCACCGTGCGGCCACACCGCCGTCCGATCGAAGCTGCGCAGCGGCGGCACCGGTCGGAACACCGCGAACTGGTCCCGTACGTCGCTCAGGAAGCCTTCCTTCTGCTCCGGGGTCCACTCGGCGGCCGTCTCGTTGACGACGTACGCGATGCCCCGGGTTTCCCGCAGCCGGTTGCGCCACCACCACAGCGTCGCACCGGCGGCGACCGCAGCCACCGCCACGCTGAGGAAGACGACCAGCCACCAGACTCGGTCCCGCCCCTGCGACCAGCCCTCGGCGGCCAGGTCCGGGACGATCCCGCCGGCTGCGCTGAACGCGGCGGTGCCGACGGTGAACAAGACGCCGATGAACCCGGTGCCGGCCGGACCCGCCAGCCACCTCGCGAAACGTGCCACATCCACGGTACGGCGGGCGCGTCGCGCCACGGTTGGCCGATTCCGTTCTACCTCAGACAAGGTCACCTCGCCGCTTTTCCACCGGTACGGTCAGCCGACCGTAACCACTTGACCGGCGTACGCAATCCCCCGGGCAGATCTTCCGGCGCCCACGGGGGCGGAAGATGGGCGAGATCACACCGGCCCGACCGGGTGACCGGTCGGGCCGGTAGCGACCGGAAGCGTCGCGGGCGCTCCGACGCCGGAGTGCGGAATCTACAGCGGCCAGAGGATCGTCGGCAGGCCGGTGCCGGTCACCACGAACCCGACGGCGACGGACTGTCCCGGCGCGAGCGATCCGTTCCAGCTTGTGTTGATCAGGGTGTAGTGCGGCGTACTGGTCGCGATCTGCGCATTCCATACGTTGGAGACGGTCGACCCCGCCGGCAGCGTGAAGGCCAACTCCCAGCCGGTGATCGGCACAGTGAAGTCGTTCGTGACGACAACCTCGGCGACATAACCGGTCGACCAGGAACTTGTCTGGGTAAATGTTGCCGTCGTCGCCTGCGCCGACGGCGCGAAGAACAATGTCGCGGAAACACCGATTGCCAGTGCCGCGACGAAGCCGAGCAGCTTCCGCATTGAGACCACCACCATCCGTTAGTCCTGCCAGGTGACATGACCATACGGCTTCACATAGCCATGCCTCAATGGCTCTTCTTGCAGCATAAAGCGATGCGCGAATCGCATGACAGACCGGGCCACCATAGGAAATATACGAGTTTCACCCGCGCATTCCGAAGGGCACCCAAAGCCCCGCCAGACCCGACAGCGCGACACGAGGCGGCTCGGACACCCCGCCGGACACCCCACCAGACACCCGGTCATCCCACCGGGAGGCTCGGTCAGCATCGGCTTCCAGGCCACCCACACCGGCAACAGCTCCTCACCCAGCGGGTTCACCCTTGACGGCGCGGCCTGCGGCTGAGCCTTCGGGAACCAACCTGAGCTGTACCCCGGCCGGCGACGCCGTCGCTGGCCGGCCGGGGTACAGCTCGGCGGCTGCCACGACGGACCTTTCCGGAGGTCGGACATGGACCGGTAATCGATCTAGCTTACTGTCAGCGCAGCGTCCACCCCGGGCCTCGCCCTTCGGCACCGGGTCGGGTCGCACTGACCGAAAGGGAATCGATGCGCTGGCCTCAGACATCACGACGGCGCCTGCTGTCCGCCGCCGTCCTCATAGCTCTGCCCGCCGCACTGGCCATGGCCCCGTCACCGGCCACCGGCAAGCCGCTACTGCCGCCCAGCGAGGCGGCATTCGGCACTGAACTGCTCGCCAAGGCCACCCCGGACGAATGCTTCGCCGGTATCCGCCTGCCCTACCCGGCCGGCCCGGCGTGCGAGTCCGGCCAGGCCAAGGTCAACCAGGCGTACGTGTGGTCGCTCGCCCAGGCCGACAACCGGCTGTGGTTCGGCACCGGGTCGAACGTCAACTGCATCGTCACCGGGGCGACGCTCTCCCTGCCGAATCCCCGGATGACCGACGACTACGTGTGCGAGTTCGCCGAGAGCCAGGTGGCGAAGGACAACCCGATCATGCCGGTTAGCGTCGGTGACCACCGGCAGCCCCGGGCGTACGTCTACGACCTGGCCTCCGGCGCGTTGACCGAGAAGACCAGCGACATCACCTCCGCGTCGCCCGACGATCTGTCCCGGCTGCGCCGCACCCTGGGTCTGCGGGCCGGCGGTACGCACCAGGGCGTGGTGCTGCTGGCCGGGCCGGCGCTCGGAGCCACGGTGAACATGTTCGCCTTCGACACGGTGACCGGCGACTATCTCGGCTCGGCCAACTTCACCCAGTACGGCAACATCCGCCACTTCCTGGTCGCCGACGACGTGCTGTACGCCGGGGTCGGTGTCGGACCCAACGGCCGCGACGGCGGGCACATCCTGCGCTGGGCCGGCGACCGGACCGACCCGTTCAACTTCGTCGAGGTCGGGCAGTTGCCGGCGCAGGTCGCCGACCTGGAGCTGCACGACGGCCGGGTCTTCGTCAGCACCTGGTCGGCCGCCGGCAGCGGGTCGGCCGGCGCGCGTACCGCCGACGGTCGGCGGACCGGCCGGATCGGGGTCACCGATGAGGCCGACCCCGGCGTCGCCGGGGTGTGGATGAGCCCTCCGCTGGCCGCCGCCGAACCCGGTCTGACCCCGGACGACACCGCTGGGTGGACGCAGGTCTGGAGTGCCGCCTCCTACGAGCCGGATCCGGTGATCGCCGGCTCGTACGGGCTCGGCGCGCTGGCCTCGTACCGTGGGTACCTTTACTGGGGCACGATGCACGTGCCGATGAAGTCGACCGCGATGGTGGCCGAGGCGTACCCGCCGGTCGACGAGCTGGCGGCCCGCACGACGCTGGAGCGGTCGCAGCGGGCGGTGAGCATCTTCCGGGGCAAGCGGTTCGGCACCGCGACGCAGCGGGTCGACCTGCTGTACGGCGAGGCGGTGCTGCCGGCGTACGACGCCAGCGCGAACGACGGCGCCGGTGCCTGGCGCTGGGCGCTCACCGGCTACCGGGCCAGGTACGGCCACATGGGGTTCGGCAACATCTACAACAACTACACCTGGACGATGGCGGTGTCCGGTGGCCGGCTGTTCGTCGGCACGATGGACTGGAGCTACCTCGCCAAGGACCTGCTGCCGCAGTCCGTAGCCGAGATGGGCTATCCGCAGGCGGCCGCCGCGTTGACCGACGGGCCTGACCCGATCACCATCGATCCGCAGCTGTACGGCGGTGACCTGTGGATGTTCGGCTCCAATCTGCGGCCGGCCACGGCGGTCGACACGCAGGGGCTGGGCGGCAACTACCTCAACTACGGCGTCCGCACGATGGTCGCCGACGGATCGACGCTGTACCTCGGCATGGCGAATCCGATGAACCTGCGGACCGATCCGACCGACGACGTGCCGGAGGGTGGCTGGGAGTTGATCAAGCTGACACCGACTGTCTCCTGACCACCGACTCGCTCCCCAGTGGGCACGCACGGCTCTCTACATCGGGCGGTGCGTGCCCACTCTTCGGGGAGCTACCTGACTGTTCGCTCATGCCGGACATACAACGGCAGTCGAGGTATGCGAATCGCGGAACAACCGACGGTGGAAGTGGAGCGCGTCGATGCGTCGCCCTAGGCTTTGGCGGTCTCGTCACCGTACCGGCGGAGGCTCCATGGTCAGCATCCGACGTCCGTTCGCCGCCACTGCCTTTGGAACCTCGGTGTACTGGTTCTCGCACGCGAACTGAGGGCGACCGGTGGCTGCCCCAACGACGCCGAATCCGACACCGCATCCCAGCACCGGACCCCGGCGCTCCCGGGCCTGACCCAGCAGGCCCGGTAGACAGGGACCAACGGCACGGCGGCTAGGATTTCGCCCGGCAGAACCACGCACACACCGACTGGGAGTTCACTTCGTGCACACTGCAATAAGGACCGCGCTGCTCGCGGGTGCCTCGGCAGCGGTCCTCGCCGTCACCGCGTGTGGCGGCTCATCAGCCACAACGGACGAAGGCGGCACCGAGACGTCCGGCGTACTGGCGCAGCTCGCCAGCGACGCCACCGGCTCGCTGCAGAAGACCGTGGAGACTACCACCAGCGCCAACTCGGCGGCGGTGACGATGACCGGCACCAGCGGTGGGGAACCGGTCGACGTCAGCGGCGTCATCAGCTTCGGCGACTCACCGGCCGCCGAGCTGACCCAGGTCGACCCCGAGGACGGCGAGATCACCGTACGGGTGATCGGCAGCGCGTTCTACGTGAGCATCCCCGAGGCCGAACAGGCATCGATGGACGGCAAGAAGTGGTTCAAGATGGACTTCGCTGCCCTCGGTGCGACCTCGGAGGACCTCGCTCAGCAGCTCGAAGGCCTGGACCCGGTGCAGAACGTCCGGACCCTGCTGGAGGGTGCGGAGGTCACCGTCGTCGGCGAGGAGACCATCGACGGCGTGCCGACCGTGCACTACACGTCGGTGACCCCGGTGGACAGCTACCTGGAGCAGTTCGAGGCCGAGATCCGCGAAGGCATCGAGGAGCAGCTCGCCACCGCCGAGGTCACCGAGGTCGCCGTCGACGTGTGGGTCGACGAGCAGTACCAGCCACGTCGGGTGAAGCTCGTCATGGGCACGATGTCCGACATGACGATGAACTACACCGACTACGGCAAGGCGGTCACCATCGAGGCACCGCCGGCCGCCGAGACGGCGGACTTCGCCGAGCTGATGCAGGACCTGCAGGACCTCGCCGACGAACTCGACGGCTGACCAGCGACGCACCAGCGACAGCGGCGGACCGACCGGGACGTGTCCCGGTCGGTCCGTCACTGTTTCGGCTACAGGCTCAGCGTCCAGCTGTCCAGGTAGCCGGTGTCAAGGCTGGCCGAGTCCTGCACCCGCAGCTTCCAGGTGCCGTTGGCCACCTCAACGGACAGGTCCCGGGTGTAGGTCTCGACAATGTTGTCGGTGCTGCTGCCGGACCGGCTGTGCAGCACGTTGATGCTGCCGTCCGGGGCGATCAGCGACACGGTCAGGTCACCGATCCAGGTGTGGTAGATGTTCACCTCGATGGTGCTGCTCGAGCTGGCGTTGCCGGAGCAGCCGGTGATGGTGATCGAGCTCTCCACCGTACTGTTGTCATTGATCGCGACGTCGGTCGAGTTGGTCTGCGAACAGCCCGGCGGGCCGTTGACGATGAGGGTGAACGGCGCCGACTGGGCCGTCTCCGGCCCGGTGCCCACCACGGTCAGCGGGAAGACGCCGGTGGCGATCCCGGTGGTGGTGGCGATGGTCAGCGTCGCCGACCCGCCGGAGGTGACCGACGACGGGCTGAAGGTGGCCGTCGCACCGCTCGGCAGCCCGGTGACACCGAGGGTGACGGTGTGCGGGGCCCCGATCGTGGTGGTGGTGCTGACCGTCGCGGTCACCGAGTCGCCCGGGTCGACCGCACCGCTGGTCGGGGTGACCGCGAGGGTGAAGTCCTGTCAGCCGGGCCTCGAAGCCACGCAGCGCGGTCGAGTAGGTGCGCGCCACCGCGCCGTCGTGCTTCGCGGCGAGGGTACGGGCGGTGCGCCCGACCGTCCCTCTGTCCACCTTGTCCTCGTCGAAGACGACGATGTACGAGCCGGCGACGGTGTCCTCACCGCCCGCGTAGAGGATCTGGCCTTCCGCTGGTTCGGCGTTGGCCGGTGCGGCGAACGCCAGCGCGGCGGCCACTACCGCGACAGTGGTGAGCCCGAGGCGCCAGCGGCGCCGGGATGGCCGGGAGAGTGTCATCTCCCGCCTCCTTTCGATGCACGGCAGGCCGGTTTGTGACAGGCCGACCGGTGACCGGGTACCTGACTGACACAGATGTTAGGCCTAGAACAGATTGATGTAGAGATATGTGATCCTGTCTCGTGTTGCCGGACGCTGCCACCTTCTGCCAATACCGCTCGAACTCCGGATCCACTCAACATCACATTGATGTCCATCGTCATGAAGTTGACCCTGACCAGACTGGAATCAGTCGCCACCCGGTCGGTGGCCGGTCAGAAAATCGGAAGTGCCCGACTTCGGGCCGGATCCGGGCGGGATACGGGCCGGATCCGGGCCGCGTCGGGTCAGAAATCAGCCGACCGAAGGGTGTACGCCGGCGGCGTGCAGCACGGCGTGGTTGTTCTCCCGCAACTGGGCGAACGCCTCGACTTCGTCGACGAACGTGTCCCGCCGTACCGAGGCCAGGCTGCCGGCGATCACCGCCGCCAGGTCGACATCGGCCCGGTAGACGTACGACGCGTTGCCCTGCAGGGTGGCCTGCCAGGCCGCCGGGTCGCCGGTCAGCCAGGCCGTCGCCACCCCACCGGGATTACGGACGGTGATCCGCTCGCCCGACCCGGCCAGGCCGAGCCGCGACCAGACCGCCCGGGACGCGATTACACCCGAACCGCACGACGGGGTCAGTCCGGCGCCCCGCTCGTACGTCTGCACGTAGATCTCGCCGTCGTCGAGCGGGAACACGAACGACAGGTTCGCCCCACGCGGCACCACGTCCGTGGCGGCGGTGATCCGCTCCCCGGTGGCGACCAGCTCGGCCTCGTCGAACTTCTCCACCACCGCGACCAGGTGGTCGTTCGGTACGGCGAGCGCGGTCAACCCGTACGTCGGGTGCAGCACCGGCAGCGGGGTGTCGACGTGCGGCTGCGCCACGGCGACCACCGGCTCGACGGGATCGAAGTCCACCTTCGGCATCTCGACCGCGGTCTGCCGGACCCCTTCCGGCGTCGACTCGGCCCGCAGCACCACGAAGTCGCTGTCCCCGGCCCGGACCACCGCCCGCTCGGCGTCGCGGGTGTCCAGCACCAGCCGCCCGACGCAGCGCATCCCGTTGCCGCACAGCTTCGCGAACGAGCCGTCCGGGTTGAAGAACGCCGCCTGCGGCACCGCCGGGCCGAGATCGACGAAGTACACGCCGTCACCGCCGCCGAGCGGCCCGGACCGGTCACACAGCTGGCGGACCAGGTGCGGCACGTCCGCCTCGGCGGCGTAGTCACCCGGCCGGCCCTCTACGACCAGGATGTCGTTCTGCGAGCCGTGCGCCTTCAGGATCGGCAGGCCTGACCTCATCAGTACGCACTCCCCCGCTGTCACTCGCCGCCGCGGCCGGCCGACACCGGCGACCAGTGTACGGCTGCGGTACGGCTGCGCCACCGGCCGCCGCCGTGTGTCCGCACCGCGTCCCGACGGCCGGGCGGCCGGCGCTACCTACGGCGACACCGGCGATGTCGGTCGGGGCGGGTAGCGTGCGCCACCGTGAACACCGTCGCGACCTACCGGTACCTGAACCCGTCCGCCCTGGCCGGCCGGGCGCTGACCCTGCAGACCAGCGGCGGCCCGGCCGCCAACCCCCGGTTCTTCACCGGGTTCCTCACCCGCCCGGTGGCGGCCGCCGCCGGGCTGCTGGCCGTCGCCGAGGTCGCCCGCACCCGCTACCACCGACCCGTCGTCCCGGCCAGCCTCGACCCGGTGGTCACCGGCGGCCGGGACCGGTTGCGGTTCGAGTCCTTCTCCGGCTGCTGCGGCGTGTACGCCCGACTCGACGTCACCCCGGACGGGCTGGACGGCGACATCGTCGCGCACGGCACCACCAACGTGGACGTCAACCCGCCGCTGCGCGACGCGCTGGCCCGGGTCGGCGGCCTGGACCCGTTGCATCTGGCGGTCGGCCCGGACGACCTGACGGTGTCGACGATGGACTCCTCGGTCGTCGAACGGAAGGTGCCGCTGCCCCGCCGCTGGCTGCGCGGCTTCGCCGAGGTGCAGGTGACCGCGGCGGGAATGGACCTGCGGGCGCAGATCCCGGCCGCCGAGGCGGCGACGTTGCTGCGCCGGCTGCCCGGTGCCGGCGACCGGTCGGTGCTGTGGGCGGTGCCGGCCGGCCGGGCGCTGCGCCTGACGTCGCGCGCCGCGCCGGGCGCGGTGTGCCTGTCCGGCGCGGGTCGGCTCGCCGCGCTGCGGGGCCTGCTGCGGCACGCGTCGGCGCTGCGGGTGTACGGGCCGCCGGTGGCCGCCGGCGCGGCACCGGTGGCCAGCGTGTGGGAGCTGGACCTGGCCGGGATGAGCCTGTCGCTGGCCCTGTCACCGGAGCCGGCCCGGGGCTTCTCCGGCGAGGGCGGCGTCCTGCCCGCCCTGGCCGGCGACGAGGTCGCCGACGACGCCGAGCTGATCGGCGGACTGCTCGACTGGGATCCGAGCGTCGACGTCGACGCGCTGGCCGAGGCGTCCGGCCTGGCCGCCGCCCGGGTGCGCGCGGCGCTGACGCTGCTCGGCACCGCCGGTCGGGTCGGCTACGACGTCGCGCGGGCCGGCTACTTCCACCGGGTGCTGCCCTACGATCCGGGCCGCGCCGAGCGGGACAATCCCCGGCTGACCGCGGCCCGGGCGCTGGTCGAGGCCGGTGCGGTGACCCCGGACCCGGACGGGGCGACGGTACGCGCCGGTGACCAGGTCTACCGGGTGCGGCAGCTGCCCGACGGCACCCGCACCTGCACCTGCACCTGGTGGGCGCGGCACCGGGGCGGGCGGGGGCCGTGCCGGCACGCCCTCGCCGCCGCGATGGTCACCGCCCCGGTGGGGGTGACGGCGTGACCGAGGCGAGCGACACGGTCCACCGTCTCGTCAACGGCGACATCACCGCCGCCGTGGACACCGTCTCCGGGCTCGACGAGGAACAGCGCCGCCAGCTCGGCATCGAGCTGACGGCGTACGTGCGCCGGCACCGCGACGAGTGGTGGTCCCGCTGGCGGGCCACTGCGTTGGCCGTCGCGGCGGTCGGCTGCCTGCCGACGGCTGCCCAGGCAGCCGAGGTGCTGGGGCGCCGCAACCTCTCGCTGCTGGCGACACCCGCGGCACCGGTGATCGACGTGGCCAGACGCCGGGGTGTCACCTGGCTGGCCGACCTGGCGTACCGCCTCGTCGGGCGGATCGACCGTGAGTCACCCGGTGAAAACTGGTGGTTCATCGCCGAGCTGCTGACCGCCGAACAGGCCGCGCCGCCGACCGACGACCTGTTCGTCCTCGGCTGGGCGGTGACGGCCAGCCGACCCCGCGACCACGAGTGGAGCGTCGCGCTGGTCGACCGGATGCGCCGGCACCCGTTCCTGGACGCGCTGGCCCCCCGAATGTTCGACGTCGACGGGGTCGGCGGCCAGTGGGCCTGGACCGACCAGCAGCCGGACGGCCGGTCGGGGATGCCACTGGCGTTGGCGCAGCTGGCCGCCGAACGGCGGCTGGACCGCACGATGCTGCTGGACGGCACGCTCAGCCGCATGCTGCGCGGTGAGCGCCCGGCCGCGCTGCGCGTCTTCCTCGGCCTGCACGACGCACTGGCGCCGACCGGCGACGAGGTACGCGACCGACTCCCCACGTACCTGCGGCTGCTCGCCGACGGCCTGTCGACGGCTGCCGCACTGGCCCAACGGACGCTGCGCAAGCTGCCGGACATCGACCTCGACACGCTGCTCGACACGGCGCCGGCCGTCCTGGGCCGACCGGAGAAAACCCTGGTACGGGCCCAGCTGAGCTGGCTCGATCAGCTGGCCCGCCGGGACCGCGCCCAAGCGGCGCGGATCGCTGCGGTGCTGGCCGTCGCCGCCGAGCACCCGGCGGTCGACGTCGCCGACCGGGCGGCCGCGCTGGCCGCGAAACACGGCCACCGGATGGCGGCGCCCGCCGAGGTGCGCCACGTCGGCGACGTCCTGCCCCCGGTGCCACCGCCGGCCCCGGCGCCGCCGCCGATCACCCACCCGGACGAGTTGGCCGAGGAGATCGCCGCGCTGTTCGGCGGGTCCTCGACCGACGCACTGGGCCTGGAACGGATCCTCGACGGCCTGATCCGGTCGACCGCCGCCGATCGGACCGCCACGGTGGCGGCGCTGACCCCGGTGCTCGACCGGGCCGGTGTGCTGGCCTGGTCCTCGCGGCCCGAGGAGCGGCTCGGTGGCCTCGGCGGCGTGCTGCGGATCCTCGCCGGCAGCGAGGATCGGACCCCGCCACGGAGCTGGCAGGTGCTGCTGTCCACCTGGGGCCAGCGGCAGACCTCCGGTCAGCGGCCCGCCGACCCGCAGCAGGCGGTGCTGCGCCGACTGCTGCGCACCCGGGTCGCGGAGATCGGCCGGGCCGTCGCCGGTCCCGGGGCGGCGGAGTTCACCGGTCCCGAGACGGCCGAGCTCGCCAGTCTCGGGGCCGTGGGCCTCGTCGCCGCACCGTCGCTGGCCACCGGGGCGGTGGCGGCGGAGGAGCTGTACGACCGGCTGGCCCGCCTCGGTGAGCGCCAGCCGTGGCCGGCGGACCTCACCCAGGCGCTGCTGCGGTTGCCGTCCGTCGTCGACGAGCCGCTGGCGGCGAAGGCGACGGCGTTGGGCACCCCGGCCGGGCAGGCCCTGGCCGACTGGCTGCGCTGCGGCGGGCTGCCCCGGCCGCACTACCGGGTGGTGACGGCCGTCCGTCGGCGCCGGCAGGGCAGCTACGACTACTGGCACGACCGGTTGCCGACGCAGCGTCGGGTCGTCGAAGCCTCGGTACCGCCCGGGGTGACCGACCAGCACGGTCTGCTCAGCGTCCCGGCCCGAGCGGTTGACATCGCGTCGATCGCCGACGAGCGGCACTGGCCGGCGCAGCTGCCCGGCTACCGAGGGCTGGTCGCCGCGTACGTCCTGCCGTTGGTCGCCGGCAGCGCGGACCTCGACGAGCCGGGCGGCGCCGCGCTGCTGCCGATGCTCGCCGAGTGCACCGGCGAGACCACGCCGGCGCTCGACCTGGCGGTGGCGTACGGGCTGGCCGCCCGGCACGAGGCCGACCGGGTGGCGGCCGTCGACGCGCTGCTGCTGCTCGCGGCCGCCGGCGGGCTCGACGCCCTGGCCGTCGGTGGTCACCTCGGCTCGCTCACCGCCGACAAGATGATCACGCTGTCCCGGGTCGTCCAGCCGTTGCGGGACGCGGCGGCGGCCGGTGCGCCGCTGACCACCTGGCGGATTCTCGCCGCCGCGCTGCCGGCGCTGCTGACCGTCCAGCCTGCGCCGCGCGGGCTGCCGGACCTGCTGGCGCTGGCTGCGCAGACAGCGGCGGCGACCGGCGTGCGCCTCGACGTGCCCGGGCTCGCCGACGTCGCCGCCCGGGGCGGGTCCAGCCGGCTGGTCACCGAGGCCCGGCGACTGGTCGCCGCCTCCCGATAGCCGGCCGGTGCTGACCGGGAGGCGGCGCCGTCGGAGTCAGTCCTCGGCCCGCCAGCGGTAGTACTCCTTGGCGACCGCGTCCACCGGGCCACGCCAGGCGTCCTGGTTGTACGGGCTGATGTACGGGCTCAGCTCCTCCATGATCTTGCCGAACTTCGGCTTGTCGTGGATCCGCGCGTCGTCGGCGGTGTGCGGGACCGAGCGTTCCAGCAGGTGCACGTAGACGTCGTCGATCGAGTAGAGCCAGCGCGCGGTCACGCTCATCTCGACCGGCAGCGTGCCGGCGTCGGATTCGGTGAAGATCCGGGCGACGTTGTCCTCCGCGCCGGGCTTGATCCGCCCGACGATCACGGTCAGATGCCGGCCGGCCGGGTCCGGGCCGGTCCCTTCCGCCGGGCCGGTCCCTTCCGCGGTCCAGCGGTAGAACTCCTTGGCCACCGAGTGCGACGGGTTCTGCCAGTTGCGCGGGTACGGGGTGACGTACGGGCCGATCGCCTCGGCGATCTCCTTGAACGCGGGCAGGCCCCGGGTCTGCCCGGAGATCGCCGGGTCCTCGTTGCGTTCGACGATGTGAATGTAGAGGTCGTGGTGGGACAGCAGGATGCGCCCGATGACGCCGAAGTCCTGCGGCCGGGTGGCCCTGTCGTAGTGGCCGAAAGTCTTGGCGATCTTGTCCTCGCTGCCCGGCACCATGCGGCAGACGATCACGTTGCGGAAGACCATGACAACTCCTCGCAGAACGGTGGGGATCGGCCGGGTCGGTTCGCCCGGTGGTCGGTGGTGGATCGGCCGGGTCGGTTCGCCCGGTGACCGGTGGTACGTCAGCCGGTGGCGGTGAACCGGACCGGCAGCTCGAGCAGCCCGCGAAACGGCGAGGCCGCCGGGAGTCGGCGCAGTTCGGCGGCGGGTACGGCCAGCCGCAGGTCCGGCAGCCGGCGCAACAGCCCGCCGATGCCGGTCCGGGCCTCGATACGGGCCAGCGAAACACCCAGGCAGTAGTGCACCCCGTGGCCGAAGCCCAGGTGGGGTCCACGTTCGCTGGTCACGTCGAGGCGGTCGGGGTCGGTGAAGTGGTCCGGGTCGCGGTTGGCCGAGTTGAGCACCACCCCGACCGCCGCCCCGCGCGGGATGCGGACACCGTCGTACTCGACGTCCTCGGTAGCCACCCGGGGGCTGGCGATCGGCAGCGGGCCGTCGAAGCGCAGCAGCTCCTCGACGGCCGCTGGCAGCAGCTCGGGCCGGGCCAGCAGCAGCTCGTACTGTCCGGGGTTGGTCAACAGGGCCAGCATGGCGTTGCCGATGAAGTCGGCGGTGGTCTGGTGACCGGCGAACAGCAGCAGGAACGCGGTGGAGACCAGCTCCCGTTCGGTGAGCGCCCCATCGTGGTCACAGGCATCGATCAGGGCGGTGAGCATGTCGTCGGCCGGCGTCGCGCGTTTGGCCCGGACCAGTCCGGTCAGGTAGTCGTGCAGCTGCGCCTGCACCTGCTGCACCGCTGCCCGCTCCTGGTCGGGCGGCCGGCTGGCCGACCCGGAGGTCCGGATCACCTGGGTCCAGCCGAGCACCTGTTCGTGGTCGGGTGTCGGCACGCCGAGCAGCTCGCAGATCACCACCATCGGCAGCGGTACGGCGAACTCGTGCATCAGGTCCGCCTCGCCCCTCGGTGCGAACTTGTCGAGCAGGTCGTCGACGACCTGGCCGATCCGGGGCCGCAGGGCCTCGATACGCCGGGGCGCGAACGCCTGCGACACCAGCCGGCGCAGCCGGCTGTGTTCCGGCGGATCCGAGTTGAGCATGTTCTTGTTCAGGCCCTCCGAGTTCGGCCCGAAGAACCGCAGGTAGTGGCCTTCCGGGCCGTACAGGTCCTTGGACAGCCGCGGATCGGTCAACGCTGCCCGCGCGTCGTCGTAGCGGGTGATCAGATAGGAGTCGAACCGGGGTGAGGCGACCAACCGGACCGGGCACTGCGCACGCATCCGGGCGTAGGTGGGGTACGGGTCGGCGGCGTACCCGTCGGTGTAGAACTCCGCCGCCGGGACGGCCTGCTCAGCGGATCCGACCGGCTCGGCCGGTCGCGGATCGGCGGTCATCGGTGCTCCTCTCGTTCGCTCGGCACGCTGTGCAGCACCTGGTAGGTGTGCCGCTGCGCGGATTCGCGCAGCTCCCGGATCACCCGCAGCAGCCGGTCGCGCTGCGCGCTGCGGCCGAACGCGTCGAGGCGTTCCCGGTCCGCCCAGTCGGTGATGATCAGGTAGCTGCGGGGATCGTCGGCGTCGCGGACCAGGTCCTGGCGCAGGCAGCCGTCGAGGGTGCGGATCTGATCGGCGATGGCCTGCCACTCGGTCTCGAACCGCCGCTCGCACCCGGGGCGGGTCCGCATCGACAGCACGGCGCGGACGGGACCCGGCACCAGGTCCGCCCGATTCATCTGGCCTGTCCGGCTCATCTGGTTTGTCCGGTTCACTTGGTCTGTCTGGTTCTGGGGAGCGGCGGTCACCGGACACCGCCGTTGAACACCAGGTACAGGTGGTGGCGTAGTGCATCGACGTCGATCGGGTGGCTGCGGAAGCCGACGTACCCGTCCGGCCGGATCAGGTAAGCGGCGGCACCGGCGGTGCCGTACCCGGCCCGGAACTCACCGGCGGCGTCGTGGAGCACCGGCGGATGGTCCGCTGGCAGGGCTGGCGTGTCCGGGCTGAGCAGCAGGTAGACCTCGACTTCGCCGTACGTCCGATCCGGCAGGTCGGCGCTGAGCTTGTCGATGGCGGCCAGAGTGGCCTCGTCCGCCGTCCGGTCGGCGTAGAGCAGCAGAGTGTGCCGGGTCCCCCGGGTCAGCTCGTGCAGCCGCATCGAATGTCCGACTCCGCGTCGACGTAGGCCGGACACGTCGGGAGCGCGCTCCCCCGGGGCCGGGCCGGCCCGCAGCGCGTCCACGGTGGCCAGCGACTCGCCGACGAGTGGACTGTCGGCGTAGCTGACCAGCATCGACATCTCCTGCAGGAACTGCCTTTCGAGGTCCTCGCGTTCCAACTCGTCAGTGAAGGCCAGCCGCACCGCCCGCCCGACGACCTCTTCCCCCTGTGGCCGGCGCTCGATCTGGTAGCTGTCCAGCAGGCCGGGCGCGGCGACACCACGGACCGCCAATGCCAGCTTCCAGGCCAGATTCCAGGCGTCCTGGATGCCGGTGTTCATGCCCTGACCGCCGGCTGGCGGATGCAGGTGTGCGGCGTCGCCTGCGACGAAGACCCGTCCGTCGCGGTAGCGGTCGACGATGCCGTGACTGATCCGGAAGATCGACGACCAACGCAGGTTGGCCGCGGTCGTTGCGGCCGGGGCGAGCTGGTCCAGCACTGCCTGCACGTCGGCGAGGGTCGGTTCGCCGAGTTCGGCGCTGAACCCGGGCGGGGCGTTCTCGCCACGGGTGGCGGCGAAGTAGCGCGGCGGCGCCATGGTCGCGATCCGGTAGCGGGATTCACCCCGCAGCGGTACGCAGACCAGCATGTTGTCCAGCTGGCCGTCGGTTTCGTGGATGAACCGCAGCAGGTGGCCGGCGGGCATGTCCCAGTCGACGTCGACGTCGCCGAGCATGAACAGTTGCGGGAAGCGGCCCAGCCCGCCGGTGAAGGTGAGGCCGAGCAGTTGGCGTACCCGGCTGTGCGCGCCGTCGGCGCCGACGAGGAACTTGGCGCGGACCGTCTCGGTGCCGCCGTCGGCGTGGGCGAGGTTGGCGGTGACTCCGTCGTCGTCGCTGGTGAAGTCGACCAGTTCGGCGCCGCGCCGGGGCCGTACGCCGAGTGTGGCGAGCCGGTCGGTGAGGATCCGTTCGGTCTCGTACTGGGGCAGACCCAGGTGTGCGTACGGCAGCTCCGGCAGCTCCCAGCTGCCCCGGTACACCTGGTGACCGTTGACGAAGACCGCTTGGCCGGTCAGCCAGATGCCAGCGTTCATCGCGTCCCGGACGACGCCCTGGTCCTCCCAGATCTCCATGGTGCGGCAGTGCACCCCGATCGCCTTGTCCGCCTGGTCGGGCGGGCTGGTGAGTTTGTCGATCACCTGGCAGTCGACGCCGCGGCGGGCGAGTTCGATCGCGGCGGTGAGCCCGGTCGGGCCGGCGCCGACGATCAGTACGTCGGTGGTGTCGGCCGCTGCCGCTGGCGGATCGGCGGGCGGATCGGCCGGTTGGTCGGCGGGGTGGTCGGCGGGGTGGAAGATCCGGGGGCGGATCCCGACGAGGAACTCGGCGATCGGGCCGGCTTCGGCCCGCTCGTGGTCGGGGTCGGAGATCCACCGGCGGAACTGCTCCGGGCTGCTCCACTCGGCGAAGATGTGGTGCACCGGGGTGCCGGGTTCGCGTAGCAGCTCCTCACGCATATATCCGTCCACTCCGGAAAGTCGACTGACGACCTCGGCGTGCCCACGGTGGAACTCGTCGATCCGGTCGGTGGGAACGGTGATCGGCACGTCGACGTAGATCCGGGTGTCGGTGCCGGCCCGACCGCGCATCACCCGGTAGCTGCCGGCGGTCGGCGGTTCGCAGGCGGCCGCTACGGCGTCGGCCCACTGCCGGGCGACGGGCCCGTCGAGGTGGTCGCGCAACGCGTCGTCGTCGGCCCACTCGGTGACCACGACGAAGGTACGCGAATCGGTGGCGTCGACGAGCAGCTGTCGCAGTCGGTTGCCGGGCGCCGCACCGATGTCGTCGGCGACGGCCTGCCACGCTGACTCCACAACCGTCTCGAATCCGCTGCGGGCGCGGACCCGGAGCATCGTCCTGATCATGTGGTCCCCCTGAACGGCGTGCGGTGGACCTGACCTTCGCCGACACCGCGTCACCCGGCCGTCAACGCGGCACGGGGCACGGTGGGCGGCCGGTGACGCGCCGGCGACCCGGCTGAGGAACGATCTTCAGGCGTGCGCTCAGCCGACCGCCTCGGCGGTGAACAGCGCCGCCTGTTGCGGGTGCAGCAGCGGTGCGGGCAGTCCGACCTCGGCCAGCACCCGGCCGGGCAGGGTCGCCTCGCCCCGCTGAAGCCAGGCCGGCGGCCGCACCTGCAGCGTCGCCGGCACCGGGCCGATCCGCAGTGGGCTCACCCGGTAGCGGCGCTGCGGGTCGAGACCGGGCAGCCGCAGCGGCACCGGTAGCGCGGACCGCGCCGCGTCGAGCGCCACCAGGGCGTACACGCCGGTACGCCGGTCGGCGGCGACGACCCCATACAGCTGCCGGGCCGGATCCGGGCTGTCGGTGCGGACCAGCGTCCCGGTGTGCAGCAACGGCCGCAGCCGCCGGTACGCGGCGACCCACTCGGCGACGTCGGCGCGTTCGGCGTCGGTCGCGGTGGTCAGGTCCCATTCGATGCCGGCGTGCCCGAACAGCGCGGTGGCCAGTCGGAAACTCAGGTCGGTGGCCCGGCCGGTGACGTGCGCGGTGCCGGCGCCCAAATGCCCGCCGAGGTACTCCAGCGGCATCAGCACACTGGTCCAACGCAGGATCCGCTGCCGGTCGAGCGGGTCGTTGGTGTCGGAGGTCCAGAACCGGTCGACCAGTTCACCGATGCCCAGGTCGATGCGGCCTCCGCCGGAGGCGCAGCTTTCGATCTCCAGGTCGGGGTGGGCCACCCGCAGGTCGGCCAGGAGCCGGTACAGCGCCGTGGTCTGCCGGTGCGCGCCGGTCGCGGCGAGCAGGTCCCGGTTGTGGTCCCACTTCAGGTAGGCGATCGGGTACGCCTCGAGCAGCGCGCCGAGCCGCTCCCGCAGATACCGGTAGGCGTCCGGGTTGTCCAGGTCGAGCACCCGCTGGTGCCGCCAGGTCGGCGCGTGCGTCGGCCCGAGCAGCCAGTCGGGGTGGGCACGGGCCAGGTCGGAGTCGGGGCTGACCATCTCCGGTTCCACCCACAGCCCGAAGTCCATCCGCCGGGCGCGGACCCGGTCGATCAGTGGCCCCAGACCGGCCGGCCAGCGCCGCGGGTCGACGGACCAGTCGCCGAGCGCCCGCCGGTCGTCGACCCGGCCGGTGAACCAGCCGTCGTCGAGGACGAAACGTTCGACGCCGACCTGCGCGGCGGCGTCGACCAGCCGGGTCAGCCGGTCGAGATCGTGGTCGAAGTAGACCGCCTCCCAGGTGTTGAGCACCACCGGCCGGGGCCCGGGCAGCGGGCGGCGGGCCCGGATCCAGCCGTGCAGCCGCGCGGAGAGACCGTCGAGGCCGTCGGCGGAGAACGCGGCGACCGTCCACGGGGTGGTGTACGTGCCGTCGGGCGGCAGGATCAGCTCGCCGGGGGCGAGCAGTTCACCGGCGCCGAGCAGGCTCTGCCCGGTGGCCTGGCGTTCGGCGTACAGCTGCTTGTCGCCGCTCCACGCCAGGTGCACCGCCCACACCTGGCCGTGCCGGAACCCGAACCCGGCGGTGCCGGCGACCATCAGGTACGGGTCGTCGTGGCCGGGCCGGCCGTGGCGGGTGGACCGCGTCCACGTACCGTCGCGCAGTCGGCTGCGCTGCGGACGCCGCTCGTTGGCCCAGAGCCCGGTGAAGTCGAGCACCTCCTCGGCCCGCTCCGGCACCGGCAGTACGACGTCCGCCGCGGCCAGGTGCAGGTCGACCTCGGCGATGTTGCGCACCTGGTGGCGGAGCCGTAGGACGCCCTGCTCGCTGAGCGAGACGTCGGTGCTGACCCGCAGCCCGCCGGCGGCGCAGCCGCACTCGATTACCAGGTCACGGGGACCGGTCCGGCCGACGGTGTGCAACCGCAGGTCGTCAACGGGCCGGCCGGCCCAGTGTCCGGCGATGCCGGGCCGGCCGGTCCAGCCCTGGCCCGGGGTGGGCAGCAGGGTGAGTCGCAGCGGCTGGTCGACCGCACTGGGCGGCACCGGTGGGACCGCCGCGTCGGCCAGGTCGGTCAACTCGGCCTCGGTGAGGTCGCCGAGGTCGCCGCCCCAGTGCAGGACGACCGGTGGGTACGGGCCACGGGCGTCCAGCACGAGGCTGGCGCCCGCGGCCCGCAGGTACGCGATCAAATGGTCACTCCGCTACCGGGATGGACTGCGACTTCAGGGTATCCACGGTAGAGGTTTGCGCGGCGGTCAGCGCGTCCAGCAGGCTGCCCTGACCGGAAACCGCCGCCTTGAAGCCGTCGGAGGCGTCGGCGTAGGTCTGGGTCATCGTCGGACCCCAGACGAAGCCCTCCGCGACCTGCTCCGACGCCTCGGCGAAGACCTCGTAGATCGGCTGGCCACCGTAGAACTCCACGCCCTCGCGCAGCGCCGGCAGCTGGGTGCCGGCAGTGGTCGCCGGGTAGAGGTTCGCTTCGGCGTTGAGCAGGGTCAACGCCTCCTCGGAGGTGTTCAGCCAGAGGGCGAACTGAGCGGCCTCGTAGACGTGCTCGCTGCCCCGGAACACGGCGGTGGAGGAACCACCCCAGTTGCCGGCGACCTGGTCGCCGGCGTTCCACTGCGGCATCGGCGCGACCGCCCACTTGCCGGCGGTGTCCGGCGCGCCGGAGCTGATCGAGTTGGCGCCCCACACGGCCGACACCCAGGTCCAGGCGGAGCCGCTGTTGTAGGCGTTGTCCCACTCGGTGGTCCACGGCGGCACAGTCGAGACGAGGTCGCGGTCGATCAGGTCCTGCCAGTACTCGGCGACCTGGGTGGTCTGCGGGTCGGTCAGGTCCACCGTCCACTGGTCGCCGTCGTTGGCGAACCACCGGCCGCCGGCCTGCCAGGCCAGCCCGGCGAACTGGTTGATGTCGCTGGACGAGAAGTTGGTGATGTAGCCGCCGGCGGCGCGGACCGTCTCGGCGGCGGCCGCGTACTCGGCCCAGGTGGTCGGCACCTCGATGCCGTTGGCCTCGAATAGGTCCGCCCGGTAGAACAGGGCCATCGGTCCGGCGTCCTGCGGTACGGCGTACGCCGAGCCCACCTCGCCGAAGCTGACCTGCCCCCAGGTCCAGTCGACGAACTGGTCCTGGGCGTCGAGCACGATATCGCAGGCGCCGAGGTCGACCAGGCCGTCCTGCACCCGGAAGCTGGGCAACGCGTCGTACTCGATCTGGCCCAGGTCCGGTGCGTTGCCGGCGCGCAGCTGGTTGAAGAAGTTCTGGTAGGTGCCGCCGTTGCCGTTCGGCCCGGTCTGCACGTTCACCTGGATGTCGGGGTTCTGCTCGTTCCAGACCTCGACCACCTGCTCGATGCCGGGGATCCAGGAGGTGAAGTCGAGGGTGACCGGGCCCTCGGCCGGGCTGCAGTCGGTGGCGGCGCCGGAACCGGAACCGGAGTCACCGGAATCGCCGGAGGAGCAGGCGGTCAGCGCGAGCGTGCCGGCGAGCAGTACGCCGACCGTCGAGGCGGGGAGTCTCATCGAAATCCTTCTCTCGTTATCGGTGGGTGGACGGGTACGGCGGAAGGCGGGGTTCACTTGACCGAGCCGGCCCCGAGGCCGGTCCGCCAGAAGCGTTGGAGCAGCAAGAACGCCGCGACCAGCGGCACGATCGACAGCAGCGCGCCGACGAGCACCAGGCCCCGCAGTTCGGGCAGCTGGTTGACCTGGGTGTTCCAGGTGTAGAGGCCGAGGGTGACCGGGAACAGCCGCTCGTCGCCGAGCATGATCAGCGGCAGCAGGAAGTTGTTCCAGACCGCGACGAAGTGGAACAGGAAGATGGTGACCAGGGCGGGCAGCATCAGCCGGGTGGCGACGGTGAAAAAGGTCCGTACCTCGCCGGCGCCGTCGAGGCGGGCCGCTTCCAGCAACTCGTCGGGCACGCTCGCGGCGGCGTAGATCCGGGCCAGGTAGACCCCGAACGGGTTGACCAGGCTGGGCAGGAACACCGACCAGAAGGTGTTGGTCGCCTCGAACCGGCTGAAGATCAGAAACAGTGGCAGGGCGAGCGCGGTCGCCGGCACCAGCACCCCGCCGAGCACCACGTTGAACAGCGTCTCCCGGCCAGGAAACCGGTACTTGGCCAGGGCGTACCCGCACATCGCGGCGAGCAGGGTACCGATCAGGGCGGCGCCGCCGGTGTAGGCGAGGCTGTTGAGGATCCAGCGGGGAAACACCCCGTCGCGGTAGGTCAGCACCTCGGCGACGTTGTCGACCAGCGAGAAGTCGTCGAACCACAGGGGCGCACCCTGGGTGAACCGCCCCTCGGGTTTCGCCGAGGCGACCACCAGCCACCAGATCGGCACCAGGAAGTACGCGGTGCAGACCAGCATCACCAGGGTCGCGGCGGACCGCGACAGCAGCGACTCCCGCGACGGCGTACCGCCGGGGGTGCGGCCGGCGGTGGTCCTGGCCAGGGCGCTCATCGCGCGTCCCGGCGCTGGGTGAATTTCAGGAACGTGAACGACAGCGCGAAGGTCGCCAAGGCGAGCACCACCGAGAAGGCCGCGGCCAGGTTGAAGTTGGGGATGGAGGAGGTGGAGTAGACGGTCAGGTTCGGGGTGTAGGTGCTGGACACCGCTGAGCTGAAGGTTCGGAACACCTGCGGTTCGGCCAGCAGCTGCAGGGTGCCGATGATGGAGAAGACGGTGGTCAGCACGATCGCCGGCAGCACCATCGGGATCTTGATCGACCAGGCGATCCGGGCCGGACCGGCGCCGTCGAGCCGGGCCGCCTCGTAGATCTCCGGCGGGATCGCCAGCAGCGACGAGTAGATGATCAACATGTTGTAGCCGACGTAGACCCAGGTGACGACGTTGGCGATGGACCACAGCACCAGGTCCGCGCCGAGCAGGTCCACCCGACCGGTCACCGCGGCGAACGGCGACAGGTTGGGCGAGTACAGGAAGCCCCACATGATCGCCGCGACGACGCCGGGTACCGCATACGGCACGAAGAAGGCGAGCCGGAAGAAGCGTCGACCGCGGACCAGACCGGAGTCGAGCAGCAGGGCCAGCAGCAGAGCGACGCCGAGCATCACCGGCACCTGGACCACGCCGAACAGCAGCACCCGGCCGATCGACGACCAGAACGAGCCGTCGGCGAACACCCGCTGGTACTGGGCGAGCCCGCCGAAGACCTCCCGGGCCGGGCCGAAGGTGCCGGTGCGTTCCACGACGTACAGCGACTGGACCATGGCGTAGCCGATGGGGACGGCGTAGAAGAGCGCGAAGAGCGTCCCGAACGGCACCACGAAGATCGCGATGGCGCTCTTGTGCGGCACGGGTGCCCGGCGACGGCCGGTCGCCGTCGCCCGCACCGGACGGGATCTGCTCACCGGGCCGACTCCTCTCTGACCACCCGGACCTCGCCGGGGCCGACTCGCAACCGCCCGTCGACCGGGGTGCCGGTGACGAGTTCGTAGCCACTGGCGGCGTGGCGGATCTCCCGACGGCCGTGGTTGACGACGAACAGGTAGCTGCGGTTGCCGCCGACGCGCCGGACCACCTCGACCGAGCCGTCGTTCTCCGGACCATGCGGGACCACCCCGGCCCCGTCGACGGCGGCACGCAGCACGTCACGCAGCCCGTCGGGGGCCAGCGCGGTCGCCAGGTACCAGGCGATGCCGGCGCCGTAGTCGTTGCGGGTGACCGCCGGGGTGCCGGGCAGCGGGCCGTCGGCGTAGCAGGCGACGGTCGTGGCGGTGGTGGTCCGCAGCCGCTCGGTCCACCACCGGGCGCGGGCGCCGTTGTCCAAAGTGACGTCGACCCCGGGCAGCAGCGGGACGAACTCCTCGCCGACCACACCGAGCAGATCCCGGAAGGCACCGGGGTAGCCGCCGAGGCGGATCCGGTCGTGTTCGTCGACGATGCCGCTGTAGAAGGTCACCAGCAGGTGGCCGCCGGCGTCGACGTACCGGGCGAGCGCGGTGGCCTGCTCGTCGGTCACCAGGTGCAGACACGGCACGACGACCAGCCGGTACCCGGCGAGGTCGGCGTCCGGCGCGGCGACGTCGCAGGTAACGCCGAGCTCCCGCAGCCCGGTGTACGCGGCGTGCACCTGGTCGAGGTAGCGAATCTCGGTCGACGGGCGGGCCGTACCGTCGGCGGACCACCAGGACTCCCAGCTGAACAGCAGGGCCACGTCGGAGTGCACCCGGGTGCCGGCGACCTCGCCGACCCGGTCGAGCACCTCCGACAGTCGCAGCACCTCCCGCCAGGTGGTGGTGTCGGTGCCGGCGTGCGGCAGCATCGCCGAGTGGTACTTCTCGGCGCCCGCGGCGGAGGCACGCCACTGGAAGAAGCAGATCGAGTCGGCGCCCCGGGCGACGTGGGTGAGCGAGTTGCGGATCATCTGGCCCGGCTCCTTGGCGAGGTTCCAGGGCTGCCAGTTGACCGCGCCGGTCGCCTGCTCCATCAGCATCCACGGCGCTCCCCCGGCCAGCCCACGGGTGAGGTCGGCGGCGAAGGATAGTTCCGCGACCGGGTCGCCGAGCCGGTGGTCCAGATAGTGGTCGTTGGCTACGATGTCCAGGTCAGGAGCCCAGGACCAGTAGTCTAGATTCCTGATATGGGCGGTTACCATGAGATTCGTGGTGATCGGCGCGGCGCTGTACCGGCGCAGTACCGCCGCCTCGGCGCGGTAGTGCTCCAGCAACTGCGCGGAGCTGAACCGGTGGAAGTCCAGTAGCTGTGCCGGGTTGGCCACCGACAGGTTCGCCCGGGGTGGATCCACCTCGTCCCAGTCGCCGTAGCGCTGACTCCAAAAGGCCGTGCCCCAGGCGTCGTTAAGTGCGTCGAGGCTGCCGTAGCGCTGCCGCAGCCAGTGCCGGAACGCGACCGCGCTGGGCTCGTCGTAGCACAACGCGTTGTGGCAGCCGAGTTCGTTGGACACGTGCCACAGCGCCAGGGCGGGGTGCCCGCCGTAGCGTCGGGCGACCTGCTCGGCCAGCGCCAGGGCGTGCCCGCGGTACACCGGCGAGCTGGGGCACCACGCCTGTCGCCCGCCGGGGAAGCGGGTGGTGCCGTCGGCGGCCCGCGGCAGCACCTCGGGGTGGCGGGTGGTCAGCCAGGGCGGCGGGGAGGCGGTGCCGGTGCCGAGGTTGAGCCGGATGCCGGCGTCGTGCAGCAGGCCGATCACCTCGTCGAGGGCGGCGAAGTCGTACTCGCCCGGCCGGGGCTCGATGCTCGACCAACCGAAGATGTTGATCGCCACCAGGTCGACGCCGGCCTGTCGCATCAGCGCGACGTCCTCGCGCCACACCGCCGACGGCCACTGCTCCGGGTTGTAGTCACAGCCCAGCGCGATGCCGCGGATCGACGGCAGCAGTGATGCGGCCGACCGGTCACGGGGCAGTGTCATCGAGATGTCCTCGCTGCAGATACGGGCGTGTGTGTGCACGTGCACACATTTCGTCGTGTGTACAGTCGGCAAACGAATGTGTGAACGTGCAGACGTTAGAGCCGCGTTCCGCCGCAGGTCAAGGGCCGGCCGCTACAGTGATCGGCGTGAACCGGCCGAGACCGATGACGAAGCGGGCCACCGTGCACGACGTCGCCGCCGCCGCCGGCGTGTCCCGGGGCACCGTCAGCCGGGTCCTCAACGGTGGCTACGTCTCCCCCGTTGCCCGCGCCGCGATCCTCGCCGCCATCGCCGAGGTCGGCTACGTACCGAACACCGCCGCCCGCAACCTGGTCACCCAACGTTCCCAGGCGGTCGGCTTCATCGTGCTCGAACCGCACTCGCTGTTTCTGGAGGACCCGAACATCGGGGCGATCATGCTGGGCGCCAACGCGGTGCTCTCCGCCGGCGAGTACCAGATGGTCAACCTGGTGGTCGACTCCGACCGGGACACTGAACGGATCGCCCGCTACCTCAGTGGCGGCTTCGTCGACGGCGCGGTGATCGTCTCGGCCCGCGTACACGACCCGATCACCCGGGTCGTCACCGACCTGAAGTTGCCGGCCGCCTTCGTCGGGCACCCGCCCGACCTGGCGCAGGAGATCCCGTACGTCGGGGTCGACAACGTCGGCTCGGCACGGGAGATCACCACCCGGCTGGTCGCCACCGGCCGGCGGCGGATCGGCATGATCGCCGCCGCGCTGAACCGCGACTCCGGTGCCGACCGGCTCACCGGCTTCCGCCAGGCACTCGGCGACCGGTTCGACCCCCGGCTGGTCGCCGAAGTCCCCCTCTACGACTACTCGTGCGGCGTCAGCGGCATGCAGACCCTGCTGGAGCGGACACCCGACCTCGACGGCGTCTTCGCAGCCTCGGACGTGGTCGCCGCCGGAGCGATCCAGACCCTGCGCGAGGCCGGCCGGACCGTACCGGCCGATGTCGGCGTGGTCGGATTCGACGACAGCGCCTGGGCGCTCCGCACCAACCCACCGCTGTCCACCGTGCACCAGCCAGCGAAGGAGATCGGGGCCCGCGCCGCCGACCTGGTGCTGCGCCAGATCAACGGCGACCACATCGCAGCCGGCGGGGCGCTGCTGCCGACCCCCGTCGTATGGCGCGAGTCCGCCTGAGCGGGATCACCCGGAACCGAACCCGGTTGCGCGTTTCCAAGCATCGCGGGCGCCGATCGACAGCGAAACGCTCGCCGCACCGGCATCCGCAACCGGGAATTGACGATGATCCGTGCTACAAACTCATCTGGCACCTAGCAGTGCAGTGCAAATGCGAAAGGGGCAACCTCGTTGAGAATCATTCGATTTTCCACAGGCGGCAAAGGCGGGGCCCACCGCGCCGTCCAACCACGCTCGGTCGGCAACCGGAAACGGAGGATCGTGCTCGGTTCGGTGGTCGCTGCGGCCCTCCTGGGCGGTGCCACGATCGCACCGCAGGCGTACGCGACGACGGCTTTCGACGGGCCGGGTATCCGCACCGACGTAGTGGACGCGATCACCGGCGAGCCGGTGGCCGACATCTGCGTATTCGCCGTTCCGGTATTCACGTTCAGCTTTACCGACGTCTGCCCGACCCGGAGCGACTCCCGGGGCCGGGTGAATGTCTCGGTTCCCGGGCCGGGTTCCTACAATCTGTTCGCGTTGCCCGACTCGGGTAGCCGGTACGGTGCCCAGTGGGTCAGCCAGGACGGCGGCACCGGCACCCAGAAGAATGCGCGGTGGTTCACCTTCTCCGCCGACGAGGTGCGGTCCGGGCCGACGATCCGACTGGACGCGCGCTCAGTGATCGTCGGCACCGTGCAGGGTGCCGACGACGAGACCCTGACGAACGGTACGGTCGGGCTCGTCGCGCCGGTCGCCGACGGTTCGCGGGATCCGCGCTACGCACCGGTCGACGACAAGGGCTCGTTCGTCGTCGACTGGCTGGGGCCGTACGAGTGGCCGCTGCTGTTCAAAGCGGACGGCTACCCGTACCAGTGGAGCGGGCACGTCGGCAACCGGCTGCGCGCCGATCTGGTGGCGGCGGACGTCAACGCCCCGCCGTACGCGTACCAGTTGGAGGCCGGGACCTCGGTGAGCATCGAGATCGCCGACCCGCCGCAGGGTCCGGGCCAGCTGGTTCTGCTCAACGTCAGCACGAAAGACCCGGTGGGGATCGTCGAGCTGGCCGACGAGGCGACCGGCGCGTCGCTCATGGTACTGCCGCGACAGCAGGTGAAGATCCGCTGTGTCTGCAGTAGTGAGCACCGCTGGCACGGTGGCACCGACTTCAGCAGTGCCACTGGCGAACCGATTCGCATGAACGGTCCGCAGAGCATCACGTTCATCCAACCCGCCTGATCCGCCACCAGTTGTCCGGCTGCGGCCCGATGCTCCCTTGCGGAGCATCGGGCCGCTGTCCGTCGAATCGGCAGGTCACGGTTACTGTGGAGAGTCATTTGACTACGTGAAGTACACTTGGCTGTCTACGATCTTCCAACCACGGGGAGGGCGTACGACATGCGGTGGTGGGTACGGCTGGTTCTGACGGTCGCGGTTCTGACGACAGCGGCGGGATGCGCGCCCGCTGTCCGGTCCAACATCGGAGATGGCGACCTGACCAACGACTGGGTGGGGATCGGCACACCGAAAGTGTTCGTCCCACGGGCCGGCGAGTGCCATCCGGTCGCCGCCGGTACCGTCGGCCAGGGCGCCGAGTACCGACCCGTCGACTGCGGACAGTCCCACGAGGTAGAGACGGTCTTCGTCGGGATCTTCACCGGGGTGTACGGCGTACCGGACCACTCCCCCGCCCCCGGCTCGTCCAGCCGGCGGGCCGCCCGCGCCGACTGCGACCAGCGGGTCCGCAAGTTCCTCGGCGACGACTGGCAGGCCGGCCGGCTCCGGCTCGAAGTCGTCGTCCCGTCCACGACGGCCTGGGACGGCGGCGCCCGCTGGTACCGGTGCGACGTCGGCGAGGTGGTCAGCATGCAGGACCGCACCTTTGTCCCCCGCACCGGCAGCCTCACCGGCGCCCTCGACCAGCCGAGCCCGCTGCGCTGGGGCTGCTTCAACCCGAGCGCCAACGCCGCCGGCGACGTCGGAGTTCTCGCACCGGTGGCCTGCACCGAACCACACCAGAGCGAATTCGCCGGGCTGTACCTGGAAGCCGACCTGCCCTACGACGACTTCGCCGCGAACGCCGACCAGGTACACGAACGGTGCCGCCGGGTCGTCGCCGACTACGTCGGCCTACCCGTCGACGACGACCTGCGACACCGCTTCGGCACCATCTACGACTACCCGTTCAAGGACGAGTGGGACGACGGCAACCTCGCCGTACGCTGCCTGCTCTGGCGCGACCAACCACCGCTGACCCGCTCGGTACGCGACGGCGGCACCGCCGCCCTGCCGGTCCGTCAGGGCTGACCGACCCGGCGCAGCAACGCCACGAACATCGCGTCGGTGCCGTGTCGGTGCGGCCACAGCTGCACCGACGGCCCGGCGCCGAGCCCCGGCATACCCGCCGGCAGCAACGGCCGGGCGTCAACGAAATCCACCGGTACGCCGGACCTACGGGCCGCCTCGGTCACCGACACATGCGTCTCCACCCGGTGTGGCGAGCACGTCACGTAGGCCACCACGCCGCCCGGCCGGACCGCCCGCAGCCCGGCGGCGAGCAACTCCCGCTGCAACCGGGTCAACGGTGGCAGGTCCGACGGCTGGCGCCGCCAGCGCGACTCGGGACGGCGGCGCAGCGAGCCGAGCCCGGTGCACGGCGCGTCCACCAGCACCCGGTCGAACGCCGCCTCGGGCAGCTCCGTCCCGGCACCCACCTGACGACCGTCGGCGACGTGCACCGTGACCGGCAGCCCGCGTACCGCCTGCTCCACCAGCCGGGCCCGGTGCTCGGCGACCTCCACCGCGGTCACCTCGGCGCCGCGACCGGCCGCCAACGCGCCGAGCAGCGCCGCCTTGCCACCCGGACCGGCGCACAGGTCCAGCCACCGCCGGTCCGAACCGGACACCTCGGCTGCGGCCAACGCCGCCGCCACCAGCTGCGAGCCTTCGTCCTGCACGTGCGCCCGGCCCTGGCGGACCGCCGACACCTCGCCCGGCGCGCCGCCCGGCAGATAGACGGTGTACGGCGAGAACGCGCCCGGTGCCCCGCCGGTGGCGTCCGCCAGCTCGACCGCGTCGACCCGGCCCGGTCGGGCGCACAGGTGCACCGGTGGCGGCTCGTTGTCCTCGATCAGCAGCCGGGTCGTCTCCGCCAGGCCGTCGCCTGGCTCCTCACCGAGCGCCTCCGCGAACGCCCGGACGATCCACGGCGGATGGTGGTAGGTCACCGCCAGGTGACCTACCGGGTCGGCCTGCTCGTCCGGTGCCAGCTCCGCGAGCCAGTCGTCCAGGTCCCGGGTGGCGATCTCCCGGAGTACGGCGTTGGCGAACCCGACCGCCCCCGGCGCCACGTCATGCACCAGATCCACCGTGGCCGACACTGCGGCGTGCGCCGGAACCCGGGTACGCAGCAGCTGATACGAGCCCAGCCGCAGCGCGTCACGGGCCGGTGGATCGATCCGGTCCACCTCCCGGCCGGCCGCCCGGGCAATGATCAGATCGAGGGTGCCGACCATCCGCAGCGTGCCGTAGGTCAACTCGGTAGCGAAGGCGGCGTCGCGGCCCCGCAACTCCCGGTCCCGCAGGATCGTCGGCAACACCAGATTGGCGTAGGCGTCGTCGCGGTACACCGCCGCGACCGCCTCGTACGCCGCGTCCCGCGCCGGATCCGCCCGCCGCCGACGGCCACGCTGGTCGCGGTCGCCCCTGCCGTTCGCGACTGCGGGGCTCACTCGCTGCGCTCGCTCACTCCTCGCGCTCACCATGACCGCCCTCCGTTCACGACTGCGGGGCTCACTCGCTGCGCTCGCTCACTCCTCGCGCTCACCCGAAGAACTCGCCGGTGGTGATGCGGGCGCCGCGCGCCCAGTCCGCCGCCGACATGGCCTTCTTACCGGCGGCCCGGACCTCGCCGAGCGCGACCGGCACGGTGGCCGTACCGACCAGCAGGCGGTTACGTTCGGCCAGCGCTTCCCCAGGCTTCAGCTCCGGGCCGTCCGGCACCGGCCGGACCGGCCCGAGTTTGACCCGTTCGTCGCGGAACGTGGTCCAAGCGCCCGGCGCCGGAGTGCCGGCCCGCACCCGCCGGTCCACCGCGAACGCCGGATCGGTCCACCGCACCCGGACGTCGTCTACGGTCAGCTTCGGGGCCAGGGACACCCCGTCACCGGGCTGCGGCACCGCACGGGCGGTGCCGGCGGCGATCCCGTCGAGCACCGCGACCAGCAGCTGCGCGCCGCTGGACGCCAGCCGCTGCAGCAGGTCACCGGCGGTGTCCGTCTGGCCGACCTGATCGGTCACCGTGCCGAACACCGGGCCGGTGTCCAGCCCTTCCTCCAGCTGGAACACGCTCGCGCCGGTCACCTCGTCGCCGTGCAGCACCGCGTGCTGCACCGGAGCCGCCCCGCGCCAGGCCGGCAGCAGGGAGAAGTGCAGGTTGATCCAGCCGTGGGTGGGGATGGCCAGCGCGGTCGGCGGGACCAGGGCACCGTAGGCGACGACCGGTACGCAGTCCGGGGCCAGCTCGGTCAGCCGGCTGAGGAACTCCGGCTCCCGCGGGCGCTGTGGGGTCAGCACCTCGATCCCCCGCTCGTCAGCCCAGGCACCGGCTGCGGAGCGGACCAGCCGGCGCCCCCGCCCGGCGGGGGCGTCCGGCCGGGTGACCACCGCGACGAGTTCGTGGCCGCTGGCGGCGATCGCGTCCAGCGCGGGAATGGCGACCGCCGGGGTACCGGCGAAGACGAGTCGCATCGCCGTCACCCGCCCAGACCGAACGGGCTGGTCGCCGCACCGGGCCGGAACAGGCCACCGGGTGAGCGGTGCGGACTGACCTTCACCGTCGGCGGTGCGGCGGCGTCGTACCAGTCGGCTTCGCGGATGGCCTTCATCGCCTCCTTGCGGGTGGCGGCGTCGAGCCGGTCCAGGAACAGCACCCCGTCGAGGTGGTCCGTCTCGTGCTGGACGCAGCGGGCCAGCAGACCGCTGCCGACGATCTGCATCGGATCTCCGTACTCGTTGAAGCCCTTCGCGACGACGTTCTGTCGACGTTTGGTGTCGAAGTAGAGCCCCGGGATGGACAGGCAGCCTTCGGGGCCGTCCTGTTCCTCCTCGTCGGGGAAGTCCAGCACCGGGTTGACCAGGTGGCCCAGCAGGTCGTCGACGTGGAACGTGAATACCCGCAGCCCGACACCGAGCTGCGGCGCGGCGAGGCCGGCGCCGTTCTGATCGGTCATGCTGTCGGTCAGATCGGCGACGAGCCCGCGCAGCTCGGCGTCGAAGTCGACCACGGGCTCGGCCGCAGTGCGCAGCACCGGATCGCCGAAGAGTCGGATGGGCTGGACGGTCACGCGGTCAGGCTCCTTGTCGTGGGCAAACGGTGCCTCCAGTCTACGGGCGTACGCCGGACGTGGTGACGGACGCGGTGGTCACTCGGGCGGCCGTGACCGTGAAGTCGGGAAGACGGTATTGACGACGTGGTGATCCGGCCGTACTACTTCGTCGCTGTCAACGTTCACATCGATGATGTTGGTTGGGTCGAAGTCAGGGCCGTGGCTACGCTTCACCACCGACTTCAAACAGGCCGCGACCCACGGCGAGGTCCACTTCCTCGCCGTGGGCACCCCCTCCGGCCCGGACGGCACCTACGACCTGTCCCAGCTCACCGGCGCAGTCCACGAACTCGCACCGCATCTACACCAGCCGCCTGATCGTCGGCAAATCCACCGTCACACCCGGCACCGCCGCAAAGCTCGAAACCCTGGCCCGCAGCCTCGCCCCCGCCGCCGGGCAGATCGAAGTCGCCTGGAATCCGGAGTTCCTGCGCGAGGGCACCGCAGTGGCCGACACCCTCACCCCGGACCGCATCGTCGTCGGTGCCGACAGCGCGCCGCCGAGATGGTCAAGGCCACCGCGAACGCCTATCTGGCCACCCGCATCTCGTTCATCAACGCCGTAGCCGAGATGAGCGCCGCTGTAGGTGCCAACATCAGCGACCTCGCCGACGCAATCGGCCACGATGCCCGCATCGGACATCAATACCTAACACCCGGACTCGGCTTCGGTGGCGGCTGCCTACCCAAGGACCTCCACGCCTTCACCCAACAGGCCACCGCCGCCGACATCACTCCGGCCGTGAATCTGCTCCGCAGCGTCGACACGATCAACCAACACATGCGCCACCGTGCCATCAACCTGGCCCGCTCAGCCGTCGGAGGAACACTCACAGGACGTCGCATCGCCGTCTGGGGCGCCGCGTTCAAAGCGGGCATCGACGACGTACGCGACTCACCCGCCCTCGACGTCGCCACCCGCCTGCACCACCAAGGCGCGACCGTCACCGTCTACGACCCCCAGGCCATGCCCCAGGCCCGGCAAGCAGCTCCGGACCTGGCCTATGCCCAGACCGCCGCTGACGCCGCTCAGGACGCCCACATGGTCATTGTGGCCACCGGCTGGCCCGAGTTCGGCGCGCTCGACCCACAGACTATCGCCGACCGATCCGCACCCCGATCCTGCTCGACACCCGGGGAGTCATCACCGTACCCCGCTGGATGGCCGCCGATTGGACCGTCCTCAGCCTCGGCTATCGGACATAGCCGCCAACCCCGGTGGGGCGGCACCTGCCGCCCCACCGGCTACCGGCAGTCTGAAACGAAAGCCGCGACAGACACCCCGTCGAGTCGCGCGTGTCCAAGCCCAACCCGTACCGGCTGCCGGCCGTTGTGCCGAAACCGCAGCAGTTCCGCCCTGTCGACGGCGGCCTCGCCCAGATGCAGATCCCGCCGCCTGTCGACCCAGTCCACCAGCCCCTGCCGGTCGCGGACCTCACCGGTGAAGTGCACCAGCGTGGCGTACCAGATGTCACGGTGATAGCTGTCCTCGAACCAGCCGTCGGACCCCAACTCCTCACCGAGCCGATCAGCGAACCCGTCAGCAGCATCGTCAAGGGGAAACGCACACATCATCACCCCGGACGGCGTGAGCGTCACCCCGCGCAGCCTGAACCGGACTGGCCGACACTCCGCAGCCGCCCGGCCCAGTGCAGCCGCACACCGACCCGCCAGCGGATCGCCCACAGGAACATCGCGGCGATGAGTCTCAATGGCTCGGACCGTGAAATGCACCGCCTCCGGGGCGCCGGTCGGCCAGTGACCCGGACCGGCCAACCTCATCACCTCGGCGGTCACCGCAGCCAGCCTCGACACGCTGTCCGTATCGGGAACGAACACCACCGACGTCCCCCACCGGCCACCCTCAACCGGCGGCGTGTCCCGGTAGTGGGTCCCAGACAGGACCGCTTCACGACCCTGAACGAACAACCGGTCGAACGCCGCCGCGTAGGAGGCATCCGCCGCCGCCCTGTCCGAACCCCATGATCGCCTCGTCCTCGGCACCCGGCGCAGCCTACGCCGATGCCAAGCCCATACCCAGACGAACTCCCGTGCACGTCCCTCGTCTGGCTAAAGCCAGCTAGAGCAGGTCGAGCGGGTCGATCTGGATGCGTACCGGCTGGCCGGCACGGCGGGCGGTGCGGGTGCCGGCCGCCACCCGCAGCTGCCGGGCCAGTTCGGCCGCCTGCGACCGGCGGACCCGGATCAGCATCCGTTCCTGGCCGTCGGCCGCCGGCACCGGACCGAGCAGTTCGGCGCTGTCCGGCATCCGCAACGCGGCCAGCAGTTCGGCCACCGCCTCGGCGGGGCCGGTCACGCTGGCCATCCGGGCCGCCGGCGGGAAACCCAGCTCCCGCCGGTCGGCCAACTCGCGGGCGGCGAACCAGCCGGGATCCCAGCGCAGCAGTGCCTGCACCGGGGCGAGCCCGCCGTCGGCGACCACCACCACCTGGCCGCCGTCGGCCGCCGGGCGGGCCAGCGCGGCGGCGGACAGCCAGCGGCGTAGTGCCTCCTCCGCCGCCCGCAGGTCGGCCCGGGTCAGCAACGCCCAGGTGTCCAGCAGCAGTACGGCGCCGTAGCCACCGGCGGCCACCGGCTCGGCGCCCGGGGTGGCGACCACCACCGCCGGCTCGGCCGGCACCGAGGTGAGCACCTCGTCGCGGCCGGAGGTCCGCACCGTGGTGCCGGCGAACGCCCGGCCCAGCTCTTCGGCGGTACGCCGGGCACCGGTCACCGACGCCCGCAACCGACGCCCGTGGCAGTGCGGGCAGGCGTAGCCGGCGGCCGGCCGGCCGCACCAGCGGCACTGTGCGGTGGCGGTCGCCGCCGGCAGGGCCAGCGGGCCGGAGCAGTGCGGGCAGCGGGCCGGGGTCCGGCAGTCCGCGCAGGACACCGCCGGCAGGTAGCCGCGCCGGGGCACCTGCACCAGCACCGGCATCTCGGCCTGCAACGCCGTACGGGCGGTGGCGAAGGCCAGGCTGGGCAGCCGGGCGGTGGCAGCACCCGCGTCGCGGGCCAACTGGGCATCGTCGCCGGCCGGAGTGACCCGTGGGGCACGTCGCCGGACGGTCGCCCGGGCGGCGATGATTTCCCGGGCCCAGCCGGTCTCTACCAGCTGCTGCGCCTCGCCGGAGCGGGCGAAACCGCCGAGCAGCGCCGCGACCCCGCCCAGCTGTGCCCGGGTGAGCAGTACCTCGCGGGCGTGCGGGTAGGGCGCACGCGGTTCGGCGTGCACGTCGTCGCCGTCGTCCCAGATGGCGACCAGGCCCAGATCGGCGACCGGGGCGAACATCGCGGCCCGGGTGCCGACGACCACCTTGACCAGGCCGCGTCTCGCCGCGAGGAACGCCCGGTAGCGCCGGGCCGGGCCGAGCGCCGCGGTGAGCACCACGTGCCGACCGGCACCGAGGACCCGGCGCAGGGCCGCGTCGAGCCGGTCGACGTCACGTCCGTCCGGCAACACCGCGATCGCGCCCCGACCGGCCCGTACGGTGGCGGCGATCGCCTCGGCGTACCGGGCCGGCCAGTCCTCGCCGGGCAGCGGCGCCCAGACGGCGCGGGCCGGCCGGCCGTCGGCGACGGCACGTAGAAACGCGGGTCCGGACGGGTACGCCGCCCATCCGGCGGCGTCGGTCGGCGCAGCGTCGGATGGCACAGCGGCCGGTGGCGCGGCGGCCAGTGGCGCGGTGGCGGGACCGGGCTCCGGTTCGCTGGGCTCCTGCTCGACGCGGGCGTGTCTCGGCGGCACGGCCAGCCGCAGCACGTCGGCCAGGTGCCCGGCGTACCGGTCGGCGACGGTGCGGGCCAGAGCCGCGATCTCGGCGCTGAGCACCCGTTCCGGCGAAACCAGCTTGTCGAGGAAGGCGAGCTTGCCGTCGTGGCCGGAGGCGGCCACCCGGTCCAGCACCCACCCGGCCACCAGTTGGCCGGCGAAGCGGACCCGGACCCGGGTGCCCGGCTGCACACCGTCGTCGAGCTCCGCTGGGACCAGGTAGTCGAACGGTCGGTCCAGGTGCGGCAGCGGCACGTCGACGCAGATGCGCGCGACCGGCAGCCGGTCGGCCGGCTGTCGGTCGCATGCCGCGCGGGTGCTCACCGGGCCATCCTGCCCGGCTGCCGGACTGGCCGGCGACCCGCCACCCCCGATGGTCGTCCAGCGGCGACAGGTCAGGCTCCGGCGGCGGCCTTCAGGTCCGCAGCCCGGTCGGTGCGCTCCCAGGCGAACTCCGGCGTTTCCCGACCAAAGTGGCCGTAGGCGGCGGTCGGCCGGTAGATCGGCCGCAGCAGGTCCAGGTCGCGGATGATCGCGGCCGGCCGCAGGTCGAACACCTCGCCGATCGCCCGTTCGATCCGGTCCACCGGCACGTTCTCGGTGCCGAACGTCTCCACGAACAGGCTCACCGGGTGGGCCTTGCCGATCGCGTACGCGACCTGCGCCTCGCACCGCTCCGCCAGCCCGGCGGCCACGACGTTCTTGGCGACCCAGCGCATCGCGTACGCCGCCGAGCGGTCCACCTTAGACGGGTCCTTGCCGGAGAACGCGCCGCCACCGTGCCGGGCGTACCCACCGTAGGTGTCCACGATGATCTTCCGGCCGGTCAGGCCGGCGTCGCCCATCGGTCCGCCGATCTCGAAGCGCCCGGTCGGGTTGACCAGCAGCCGGTAGCCATCGGTGTCCAAACCGAGGCCCTCCAGCTCGGGGGCGATCACGTGCTCGCGCACGTCCGGGGTGAGCAGTGACTCCAGCGAGATGTCGGCGGCGTGCTGGCTCGAGACGACCACGGTGTCCAGCCGCGCCGGCCGCAGCCCGTCGTACTCGACGGTGACCTGGGTCTTGCCGTCCGGCCGCAGGTACGGGATGGTGCCGTCCTTGCGGGTCGCCGACAGCCGTCTCGCCAGCCGGTGCGCCAACGCGATCGGCAGCGGCATCAGCTCCGGCGTCTCCGAGCAGGCGAATCCGAACATCATGCCCTGGTCGCCGGCGCCCTGGGCGTCGAGCGCGTCGTCGGCCGACTCGCCGACCCGGCGCTCGATGGCGGTGTCGACGCCCTGGGCGATGTCCGGCGACTGTGCGCCGATCGACACGCTCACGCCGCAGGACGCGCCGTCGAACCCTTTCTTGGAGGAGTCATAGCCGATCCCCAGGATCGTCTCGCGAACGATGGCCGGGATGTCCGCGTACGCCTGGGTGGTGACCTCCCCCGCGACGTGTACCTGGCCGGTGGTGATCAGGGTCTCGACCGCGACCCGGGACCGGGGGTCCTGGGTCAGCAGCGCGTCGAGGATCCCGTCGCTGATCTGGTCGGCGATCTTGTCCGGGTGGCCCTCCGTGACAGACTCGGAGGTGAAGAGACGGCGTGCCACGGTACTCCTTGAATCCGAAAGCAATGGTTCCCGGCAGTCTAGTCATCCACGTTGGGGTCTGGTGCCGTGCCGACCAAGGAATCCGGCGGTTCGCCGACCGACGTAGCGCAGCTCACTGCGACAGTCGGGCCACTACCAGATCCCATATGTCGTCGGCGAGCTGCTCCTTGCCCCGTTCGTCGAGCACCGCGACCGGACCGTCGGCGTCGAGCACTGTGGCCGAGTTGACATCCGCGCCGAACACCCGGTCGACACCCACCTGGTTGGCGACGATCAGGTCCGCGTTCTTGCGCGCCAGCTTCGCCCGGGCGTTGGTCAGCAGGTCCCCGGTTTCCGCGGCGAACGCGACGAGGAGCTGTCCGGGTCGCTTTGCCGCGCCGAGTTCGGCGGCAATGTCCGGGTTGGTGACCAGTTCGATCACTGGCGGTCGCCCGCCGTCGTCTTTCTTGATCTTCGTGGGTGCGTAGCTCGCCGGCCGGAAGTCGGCCGGCGCCGCGGCCATCACGACCACGTCGGCTTCGGCTGCTGCGGCGAGCGTGGCGACCCGCAGCTCCTCGGTGCTGCCCACCCGAATCAGCCGGACACCGGCCGGATCCGGCAGCGACACGTTCGCGGCGATCACCGTCACCTGCGCGCCACGGGCGACGGCGGTACGGGCGAAGGCGTACCCCTGCTTGCCGGACGACCGGTTGCCGAGGAACCGCACCGGGTCGAGCGGTTCACGGGTGCCGCCGGCGGTGACCACCACCCGACGGCCGGTGAGGTCGGCGACAGCACCGGGCGGGCGGGCCAGGACCCGGCGGGCGACGGCGAAGATCTCCCCGGGGTCGGGCAGCCGGCCCTTGCCGGTGTCGGACCCGGTCAGCCGGCCGGTCGCCGGGTCAATGACCAGCACCCCGCGGCGGCGCAGCAGCGCCACGTTGTCGGCGGTGGCCGGATGCTCCCACATCTCGGTGTGCATCGCCGGGGCGAACAGCACCGGACACCGGGCGGTCAGCAGGGTGTTGGTGAGCAGGTCGTCGGCGAGCCCGTGCGCGGCCCGGGCGATCAGGTCCGCTGTGGCCGGGGCAACCAGCACCAGGTCGGCCTGCTGGCCGAGCCGCACGTGCGGCACGTCATGGACGTCGCTGAAGACATCATCGGCGACCGGCTGCCCGGACAGCGCCGACCAGGTCGGCGCACCGACGAAACGCAACGCCGCCGCAGTCGGCACCACCTTGACCTGGTGGCCCGACTCGGTCAGCAGCCGGAGCAGCTCGCACGCCTTGTACGCAGCGATCCCGCCACCGACGCCGAGAACGACCCGGGGCGGGACGCGGGCCGGCGTACCGGCGCTCAGGGCTGGTCGGTGGGCTCGGCGGTGAGCAGGTTGGAGTTGATCTCTCGCATGGCGATGGAGAGCGGCTTCTCCTGCGGCGTGGTCTCCACCAGCGGTCCGACGTACTCCAGCAGGCCCTCACCGAGCTGGCTGTAGTACGCGTTGACCTGGCGGGCACGCTTGGCGGCGAAGATCACCAGGGCGTACTTCGACGAGGTCTTCTCCAGCAGCTCGTCGATGGGCGGGTTGGTGATGCCTTCCGGGCTGGCAATGGATCCCACGGGATGCAACCTTTGTGTCGTCGGGCTCTGTCGCTGGGTGTCATCGTCTAACCAACGTCGTGAACCGGTGCTGCCAGACCAGACCGGGCTGTCAGACCGGGCTGTCAGACCGGGCGGTGCGACTGGGCGTCGGTCAATAATGACGAACCGAGCAATCCTACCAGCTCGATTGCGGCTCGCGTCACATCGTCGTTGACCACCGTGACGTCGAACTCCTGCTCGGCGGCCAGCTCCTCGTCGGCGTGCTCCAGCCGGCGACGGATCGTCTCCTCGTCGTCGGTCCCCCGACCGACGAGGCGCCGTTTCAGCTCCTCGACGCTGGGTGGCGCGAGGAAGACCAGCTGGGCCTCGGGCATCGCCGCCCGCACCTGCCGGGCACCCTGCAGGTCGATCTTCAGCAGCACCGGCTCGCCGGCGCGTAGTCGTTGCTCGACCGCCGAGCGCGGAGTGCCGTAGAGGTTGCCGGCGAACTCGGCCCACTCCAGCAGCTGCCCGGTGGCAGCCATCCGCTCGAACTCGGGCCGGTCGACGAAGTAGTAGTGGACGCCGTCGACCTCGTAGTCCCGCATCGGGCGGGTGGTCACCGAGACGGACAGCCAGATCCAGGGCGAGCGCGCCCGGATCAGCTCGATCACGCTGTCCTTGCCGACCCCGGAAGGGCCGGAGAGGACCGTGAGCCGAGCTGCCGGGCGCGCGTCGTCATACATGGTCACTGCTTGTTTCTACACCCTGCCGCGAATCAGTTCGCGGCGAACTCCCCGAGCAGGGCCTTGCGCTGCTGGTCGCCGAGGCCACGGAGGCGACGGCTGTCGGCGATCTTGAGCTTCTCCATGATCTGGGTCGCCCGGATCTTGCCGATGCCCGGCATCGCCTGCAGCACGGCGGAAACCTTCAGCTTGCCGACAACGTCGTCGGACTCCGCCCGGTCGAGCACGGCGGCGAGGGTGGTCTTGCCCTGCTTGAGTTGCTCCTTCAACTCAGCACGGGCCTTACGGATCTCCGCAGCCTTCTCCAGCGCGGCTGCGCGCTGTTCGGGGGTCAGTGACGGGAGCGGCACCAGTTCTCCTCAGGTCCCTATCGCGACGGGCGGATCGCACCGCCGCTCTGTGAAACGTGGTGTGGCCGGGAACCAAAGGGGCATGTGGTTCCCAGCGCGGGGAAAACTAGCGGTCAGCGACGTTTTCGGCAACGTGGCCGCACCACGATCACGCGGGGGTGATCGGTCACTCACTCAGACCAGAACCCCGAGAGCCTCCCGACACTTAACAAGCGTCTGTTCGGCTGCGGCCCGCAACGCCGACGGGTCCGGACCGGATTTCAGCACCTCACGGGAGTACGACGGAAGGACTGCGGAAAGCGCTTGCCCGAACACTGTCCGCAGGTCCTCGGGCCGTCCACCTTGCGCACCCAGCCCGGGGGCAAGCATTGGGCCATTGACATGCGACAGTTCATGGCCGGTGTCACCAACGGTCGCACCGACCACCAGACCGAAACTGCCAATCGGCTCCGCACCCACGTTGAGCTGCGAAATCTCATCGATCACCGTCTGAGCGACGGTGCGTCCATCGGACAGCCGGGCGTGCTGCACGGCCCGCCCCTCGGGATTCGAGGTCAGCGCGACCACGAAGACGCCGCCGCCGTGCCGGCCGGCGAGATCGAACATCGGAGCGAGCGCCCCGACGCCCAGATACGGGTTGGCCGTGACCGCGTCGACCGCCAACGGGCTCGCCGGATCGAGGTAGGCGGCGGCGTACGCGGCGACCGTCGAACCGATGTCGCCGCGCTTCACGTCAAGCAGGACGAGGGCCCCAGCCTCGCGAAACTGTCGGATAGTTGACTCTAGGACGCCGATGCCCGCAGCCCCGAATCGTTCGAAGAAGGCCGATTGAGGCTTCACCACCGCAGCCACGTCGCCAAGCGCGTCGACCGCCGTCGCGGCGAACCGGGCCAGCCCATCGACGTCGTCCGGCAGCCCCCACCGGGTCAACAGCTCCGGATGCGGGTCGACACCCACGCACAGCGGGCCCCGGACGCTGACGGCCCGGTGCAGTCGCTGACCAAAGGTCTCCATCGGCTCTCCCTTCCTCGGCGGTACCGCCGGGCGGACCTCAGCGCGGTACCGCGACGGCCGCAGCCGCCATCGCGCGGGCGATCCGCGCGATGTCATCGTCGTCCGCCGGATAGGGCGGCATGGTGTAGATCAGGTCCCGGAACGGCCGCAGCCACACCCCGGCGTCCACCGCCGCCGCAGTCGCCGCTGCCAGGTCGACCGGCCGGTCCAGCTGGACCACCCCGATCGCGCCGAGCACCCGGACGTCGCGCACGCCGGGCAGCGTCGCGACCGGGGCCAAGCCGTCGCGCAGCCCGGCCTCGATCCGCCGTACGGCGACCTGCCAGGCCGGGACGACCCCAGCCGGCGCCGGACCGGTGGCCGCAACCGGCTCGGCCCCCGCCGTCGGCGCGGCGGCGCGCAGCAGTCCGATCGAGGCGTTGGCGACCGCGCAGGCCAACGGATTGCCCATGAAGGTCGGCCCGTGGGCGAGGACCCCGCTGGCGGAGATCCCGGCGGCCACCTCCGGGGTGCACAGCGCGGCCGCCAGTGTGAGGTAGCCACCGGTCAACGCCTTGCCCAGGCAGAGCACGTCCGGTGTCACCCCGGCGTGCTCGGCTGCGAAGAACGCGCCGGTCCGGCCGAACCCGGTGGCGATCTCGTCGAAGATCAGCAGTACGTCGTGCGCGGCGGTCGCCTCGCGCAGGGCGCGCAGGTACGCCGGATGGTGGAACCGCATGCCGCCGGTGCCCTGCACCACCGGCTCGACGATCACCGCGGCGATCTCGTCCGCGTACCGGGCCACCGCGTCGACCAGCTCGGCCAGGTACCGCTCGTCCGGCGCCCCCGCGAAGTCGCCCGGCGGGGCGGACACGAACACCTGCGCCGGCAGCACTCCGCGCCACAGATGGTGCATCCCGCCCTCGGGGTCGCAGACGCTCATCGGGTGGAAGGTGTCCCCGTGGTAGCCGCCGCGCCAGGTGGCCAACTTGCGCCGGCCGGGCCGACCCCGACCCAGCTGGTACTGCAGGCCCATTTTGATGGCGACCTCGACGCTCACCGAGCCCGAGTCGCAGAGGAACACGTGCTCCAGGCCGGACGGGGTGATCTCCACCAGGGTCTGTGCGAGGCGGACCGCCGGCTCGTGGGTGAGCCCGCCGAACATCACGTGCGCCATCCGACCCAGCTGGTCGGTGACGGCCGCGTCCAGCACCGGGTGCTGGTAGCCGTGCACGGCGGCCCACCATGACGACATTCCGTCGACCAGTTCCCGCCCGTCGGCCAGCCGCAGCCGGACTCCGGCGGCGCTGTCGACCAGCAGGGGCGCCATGGCCGGGGGCAGCGCGGCGTACGGATGCCAGACGTGCCGGCGGTCCAGCTCCCGTAACCGCTCGGCGCGGTGGCCGTCGCCGGGCACCGGCAGCTGTGCGCTCACCGGCCCCGGGCCCGCCGGACGCGGTGCGCTCATCGGCCCCGGGCCTGCCGGGCGATCGCCCGGACCAGCCCCGGACCACGGTAGATGAAGCCGGTGTAGAGCTGCACCAGGCTGGCGCCGGCGTCGAACATCCGGGCCGCGTCGTCCGGGTCGAGGATGCCGCCGACCCCGATGACCGGCAGCGCGCCACCGGTCTCCCGGTGGACGAAGGAGACCACCTCCCGGGCCCGGCCGGTCAGCGGCCGGCCGGACAGCCCGCCGGCCTGATCGGCCTGATCCGCGTCGGCGCCGGCCAGGCCGGAGCGGGACAGGGTGGTGTTGGTGGCGATCACCCCGGCCGCGCCCCGGGCCAGGCACACCTCCAGCAACTCGGCGATGGCCGGCTCGGACAGGTCCGGCGCGATCTTGACCAGGATCGGCCGCTCCCCCACCAGGGTCGCCAGCAGGGTGTCGAGATGGCCACGGTCCTGCAGCTGCCGTAGCCCCGGGGTGTTCGGCGAGGAGACATTGATCACGAAGTACTGGCCGTAGCCACTGAGTGCCTTGTAGGCCGACAGGTAGTCGTCGACCGCCTCCTCGATCGGCACCACCTTCGACTTGCCGAGCGAGATGCCCAACGGCACCGGGCGGTCGGCGTGCGCCGGATGCGAACGGCCGAACCCGGCCCGCTCGTCCAGCCGGCCGAGCACCGCGAGCCGGTCGGCGAGCGCCTCGGCACCGGCGTTGTTGAAGCCCATCCGGTTGATCACCGCCTCGCTGGCCGGCAACCGGAACAGTCGGGGTCGGGGGTTGCCCGGCTGGGGACGAGCGGTGACGGTACCGACCTCGACGAAACCGAAACCCAACGCCGGCCAGGCGGGCAGCGCCAAGCCGTCCTTGTCCATCCCGGCGGCCAGGCCGACCGGGTTGGGGAAGTCGACCCCGAAGACGGTACGCGGCGCGGCCACCGCGTACCGGGTGCGCAACGCGGCCAGCGCCACCCGGCTGCGGGACAGGGCGGCCAACCGGCGCAGCGTCCACTCATGGGCCGTCTCGGCGTCACCACCACCGAGCCGGAACAACGCCGACCGGGCCAGCCCGTACCCGCCGGATCGGGTCACCGGGCCGCCTGCCGGCCGGCTGTCTCCGGGCGCAGCGCCGCGTGCAACTGCTGCAGCGGCCGGACCGCCATGTCCCCGTTGACCAGCGCTTCGATGCCCATCACAGCGGCGGCGACCCCGGGCACGGTGGTCACACACGGGGTGTCCGCGGTGACCGCCGCGCTGCGGATCTCGTACCCGTCGGAGCGGGCGCTGGCCCCGGAGCCCTGCGGCGTGTTGATCACCAGGGCGATCTCGCCGGAGGCGATCAGCGTCACCGCGTCAGGTTGGCCGTCACCCGGCTCCTCCCAGTGTTTGCGGGTCAACTCGCAGGCGATGCCGTGGCGGCGCAGCACCTCGGCGGTGCCGGCGGTGGCGACGATGTCGAACCCGAGATCGGCCAGCCGCTTCACCGGGAAGATCATCGCGCGTTTGTCCCGGTTGGCGACCGAGACGAAGACCTTTCCGCTGGTCGGCAGGGAGCCGTACGCGGCAGCCTGCGACTTGGCGAATGCGTTGCCGTACGCCGGGTCGATCCCCATTACCTCGCCGGTCGACTTCATTTCCGGGCCGAGCAGCGAGTCGACGCCGTGCCCGGCGCGGGTGCGGAACCGCTTGAACGGCAGCACCGCCTCCTTGACCGCGATCGGCGCGTCCGGCGGCAACGTGCCGCCGTCACCGGTGGCCGGCAGCATCCCTTCGTCGCGCAGCTGCGCGACGGTGGCCCCGAGCATGATCCGGGCCGCCGCCTTGGCCAGCGGCACCGCAGTGGCCTTGGAGACGAACGGAACGGTCCGCGAGGCCCGCGGGTTGGCTTCCAGCACGTACAGCACGTCGTCCTTGAGCGCGTACTGCACGTTGAGCAGCCCGCGGACCCCGACGCCGCGGGCGATCTGCTCGGTGTAGTGCCGGATGGTGGCCAGGTGCGGGGCGGCCAGGGTGATCGGCGGCAGCGCGCAGGACGAGTCGCCGGAGTGGATGCCGGCCTCCTCGATGTGCTCCATCACCCCGCCGAGGTAGACCTCGCCGGTGGCGTCGCACAGCGCGTCCACGTCGATCTCGATGGCGTCGTCGAGGAACCGGTCGACCAGCACCGGGTGCTCCGGCGAGATGTCGGTGGCCCGGCCGATGTAGTCGCGCAGCGTCGCGTCGTCGTAGACGATCTCCATGCCGCGCCCGCCGAGCACGTACGACGGGCGGACCAGCACCGGATAGCCGATCTCGTCGGCGATCGCCTTGGCCTGCTCGAACGACACGGCGGTGCCGTGCGCCGGGGCGCGCAGCCCGGCGCGGGCCAGCACCTGGCCGAACGCGCCCCGCTCCTCGGCCAGGTGGATCGACTCCGGTGGGGTGCCGACGATCGGCACCCCGGCATCGGCGAGCCGCTGCGCCAGCCCGAGCGGGGTCTGCCCGCCGAGCTGGACGATCACCCCGACCACGCCGGGGCCGCCCGCGGCCCGGCCGGCGGCGTCCTCGGCCTGCCAGACCTCCAGCACGTCCTCGAAGGTGAGCGGCTCGAAGTACAGCCGGTCGGCGGTGTCGTAGTCGGTGGAAACCGTCTCCGGATTGCAGTTGACCATGACGGTCTCGTACTCGGCGAGCGCCATCACCGCGTGCACGCAGGAGTAGTCGAACTCGATGCCCTGGCCGATCCGGTTCGGCCCGGAGCCGAGGATCAGCACTTTCGGCCGGTCCGACGGCGCTACCTCGGTCTCCACGTCGTAGCTGGAGTAGTGGTACGGCGTGCGGGCGGCGAACTCGGCGGCGCAGGTGTCGACCGTCTTGTAGACCGGGTGCAGACCGAGCCGGTGCCGCAACGCCCGAACCCCGTCCTCGCCGGCCAGCTCCGGACGCAGCGCGGCCATCTGCCGGTCGGACAGCCCGGCCCGCTTGGCCCGGCGCAGCAGTGCGCCGTCGAGCACCGGCGCGGCCTCGATCTCACGGCGCAGTTCGACCAGGCCGGCGATCTCCTCGAGGAACCAGGGGTCGATACCACCGGAGGCCTCGGTGACCTGGGCGACGGTGGCACCCAGCCGCAGCGCCCGTTCGACGGTGTAGAGCCGGCCGTCGTGCGGGGTGGCCAGCTCGGCCAGGGTGGACTCGACGGTGGCGTCGGCCGGATCGGGCACCGTCCAGAAACCGGCGGCCTTCGTCTCCATCGAGCGCATCGCCTTGTTCAGCGCCTCGGTGAAGTTGCGGCCCAGGCTCATCGCCTCGCCGACCGACTTCATCGTGGTGGTCAGCTCCGGGTCGGCGCCGGGGAACTTCTCGAACGCGAACCGGGGGATCTTGACCACGACGTAGTCGAGGACCGGCTCGAACGCCGCCGGGGTCTGCTTGGTGATGTCGTTGGGGATCTCGTCGAGGGTGTAGCCGATGGCCAGCTTGGCGGCGATCTTGGCGATCGGGAAGCCGGTCGCCTTGGACGCCAGCGCCGACGACCGGGACACCCGGGGGTTCATCTCGATGACGACGAGCCGGCCGGTGCCCGGGTGCACGGCGAACTGGATGTTGCAGCCGCCGGTGTCGACGCCGACCTCGCGCAGCACGGCGATGCCCATGTCGCGCATCCGCTGGTACTCCCGGTCGGTGAGGGTCATCGCCGGGGCGACGGTGACGCTGTCGCCGGTGTGCACCCCCATCGGGTCGATGTTCTCGATGGAGCAGACCACGACCACGTTGTCGTTGCGGTCGCGCATCAGCTCCAGCTCGTACTCCTTCCAGCCGAGCACGCTCTCCTCGATGAGGACCTCGTGCACCGGAGAAGCGGCCAGCCCGGCACCGGCGATGCGCTCCAGGTCGTCCGGGGTGTGCGCCATGCCGGAGCCGAGCCCGCCCATGGTGAACGACGGCCGGATGACCACCGGCAGCCCGAGCTCGGCGACGGTGTCGTGCACCTCGGCCATGCTGTGGCAGACCCGGCTGCGCGGGGTCTCCCCGCCGGCGGCGGCGACGATGTCCTTGAACAGTTGCCGGTCCTCGCCACGACGGATCGCGTCGACGTCGGCCCCGATCAGCTCCACGCCGTACTTGTCCAGCACGCCGGCGGAGTGCAGGGCGACCGCCGTGTTCAGCGCGGTCTGCCCGCCGAGGGTGGGCAGCAGCGCGTCGGGACGCTCCCGGGCGATGACCAGCTCGACGAACTCGGGCGTGATCGGCTCGACGTAGGTGGCGTCGGCGAACTCCGGGTCGGTCATGATGGTCGCCGGATTGGAGTTGACCAGCGACACGCGCAGCCCTTCGGCGCGCAGCACCCGGCACGCCTGGGTGCCGGAGTAGTCGAACTCGCAGGCCTGGCCGATGATGATCGGCCCAGAGCCGATCACCATGACATGCTGCAGATCTGTCCGCTTAGGCATGTTTTCCCTCGATCAGCTCGACGAACCGGTCGAACAGGTAGTCCGCGTCGTGCGGACCGGCCGCCGCTTCCGGGTGGTACTGGACGGTGAACGCCGGCACCTCACGGGCCCGCAGCCCCTCGACCACGTCGTCGTTGAGGCACACGTGGCTCACCTCGACGCCGCCGAAGTCGGTGTCGATCACCGTGTTCAGCGGGGCGTCCACGGCGAACCCGTGGTTGTGGCTGGTCACCTCGACCTTGCCGGTGGTGCGGTCGAGCACCGGCTGGTTGATGCCGCGGTGGCCGTAGCCGAGCTTGTAGGTGCCGAAGCCCAGCGCCCGGCCGAGGATCTGCGAGCCGAAACAGATGCCGAACAGCGGGATCCGGCGCCCCATCACCTGGCGGGCCAGCGCGACCGGATGGTCGGCGGTGGCCGGGTCACCCGGCCCGGGTGAGAAGAACACCGCGTCCGGGCCGGTCGCCAGGACCTGCTCCAGCGTCGAGGTCGCCGGCAGCACGTGGGTGGTCACCCCACGCTCGGCGAGCCGGCGCGGCACGTTGCGTTTGATGCCCAGGTCCAGCGCGGCGACGGTGTAGCGGTGCTCGCCCTGCGCGGTGACCGTGTACGGCTCGGCGGTGGTCACCTCGGCGGACAGGTCGGCACCGACCATCTGCGGGGCCCGCCGGACCCGGTCCAGCAGCTCCTGCGGGTCGCCGGTCAGGGTGGAGACGCCGACCCGCATCACCCCCCGGTCGCGCAGGTGCCGGGTCAGTGCCCGGGTGTCGACCCCGCAGATGCCGACCACCCCTTCGGCGGCCAGCCGGTCCTCCAGGTCACCGGTGGCCCGCCAGTTCGACGGGCGGCGGGCCGGATCCCGGACCACGTAGCCGGCCACCCGGATCCGGTCCGACTCGTCGTCGTCGACGTTGACCCCGGTGTTGCCGATGTGCGGTGCCGTCTGCACCACCACCTGCCGGTGGTAGGACGGGTCGGTCAGGGTCTCCTGGTAGCCGGTCATCGCGGTGGTGAACACCGCCTCGCCGAAGGTCTCCCCGACCGCGCCGTAACTCTCGCCGGGGAAGACCCGGCCGTCCTCGAGCACCAGCAGCGCCGGAACCCGCTGGCGGGTTGCTGCGGTGGCGGCGGTGTCGTTCATCGCACGGCCTTTCCGTCGAGCACGGTCGCGTCGCCGCGCAGGAAGGTGGCGACCACCTGGCCGGGCAGCACCATCCGCGCGTACGGCGTGTTGCGGCTGCGGCTGGCCGACTCGGCCGGGTCGACGGTGCGGCTGGCGGCCGGGTCGATCAGGGTGAGGTTCGCCGGGACGCCCGGCGCGGGGTCGTGCCCGTGCCCGGTCAGCCCGGCGATCCGGGCCGGGGCCCGGGACATCCGCTCCGCGATCAGCTCCCAGTCTGGTACACCATCGGCGTCGTGCAACGCGGTCGTGAGCAGCACCACCGACAGGGCGGTCTCCAACCCGAGCATGCCGGGCCGGGCGTACGCCCACTCGCACTCCTTGTCCTCCACCGCGTGCGGGGCGTGGTCGGTGGCGACGATGTCGATGACGCCCTCGGCGAGCGCGGCGCGCAGCGCGGCGACATCCTCGCCGGTCCGCAGCGGCGGATTGACCTTGAAGACCGGGTCGTAGCTGGTCGGCGCCTCGTGGGTGAGCAGCAGGTGGTGCGGGGTGACCTCGGCGGTGATCCGGACCCCACGGGCCTTGGCCTGCCGCACGATCTCCACGCTGCCGGCGGTGGACAGGTGGCAGACGTGCAGCCGGCTGCCGACGTGTTCGGCGAGCAGCGCGTCGCGGGCGATGATCGCCTCCTCGGCGACGGCCGGCCAGCCGGTCAGGCCGAGCCGGGTGGAGACCTCGCCCTCGTGCATCTGGGCGCCCTCGGTCAGCCGGGGCTCCTCGGCGTGCTGGGCGACGACACCGTCGAACGCCTTGACGTACTCCAGGGCACGGCGCATCAGCCGGGGGTCGGCGACGCAGTGCCCGTCGTCGGAGAAGACCCGCACCGCGGCGGCGGAGTCGGCCATCGCGCCCAGCTCGGCGAGACGCTCGCCGGCCAGACCGACGGTGACCGCGCCGATCGGCTGCACGTCGACCAGCCCGGCCTGGCGGCCGAGCCGCCAGACCTGTTCGACGACGCCGGCGGTGTCGGCCACCGGGGAGGTGTTCGCCATCGCGCAGACCGCGGTGTAGCCGCCGAGCGCGGCGGCCCGCGACCCGGTCTCCACCGTTTCGGCGTCCTCCCGGCCGGGTTCACGCAGGTGGGTATGGAGATCGACCAGCCCGGGCAAGGCGATCAGGCCGTCGGCGTCGAGCACCTGCGCCCCCGGTGCGCTCAGCCCGGTGCCGGCGTCGGCGACCACACCGTCGCGCAACAGCAGGTCGACGGGGTCCCGGCCGAGGACCCGGACGCCCTTGATCAGGTACGCGCTCACAGCGAGGTCCTTTCGTCGTGCGCGTGGAATCGGTGGTGCCGGTGAGAATGTCGGTGACCGGTTGGCCGCATCAACCGCGGCCGCCGAGCAGCAGGTAGAGCACGGCCATCCGGACGCTTACCCCGTTGGCGACCTGTTCCACGATCGTGGAGCGGGGCGAGTCGGCGACCTCGGCGGAGATCTCCATGCCCCGGTTCATCGGACCGGGGTGCATCACGATGGCGTGTCCGGGCAGCCGGCGCAGCCGAGCCCCGTCCAAGCCGTACCGGCGGGCGTACTCACGGGCGGACGGGAAGTAGGAGTCGGCCATCCGCTCGTGCTGCACCCGCAGCATCATCACCACGTCGGCGGTGGGCAGCACGGCGTCGAGGTCGTAGCCGACCCCGACGCCGGGGGTGAGCGCGGTGGCGATGTCGACCGGGATCAGCGGCGGCGGCCCGACCAGGGTCACCTTGGCGCCGAGGGTGGCCAGCAGCAGGACGTTGGACCGGGCCACCCGGCTGTGCAGCACGTCGCCGACGATCACCACGTGCAGGCCGGCGAGCCGGCCCAGCCGGGCCCGCATGGTGTACGCGTCGAGCAATGCCTGGGTGGGATGCTCGTGGGTGCCGTCGCCGGCGTTGACCACAGACCCGTCCACCCAGTTGGCCAGCCGGTGCGGGGCACCGGAGGCGGGGTGGCGGATCACCACCGCGTCGGCCCCCATCGCCTGCAGGGTGAGCGCGGTGTCCTTGAGGCTCTCGCCCTTGGAGACGCTGGATCCCTTGGCCGAGAAGTTGATCACGTCGGCGGAGAGTCGTTTGGCGGCGGCCTCGAACGAGATCCGGGTCCGGGTGGAATCCTCGTAGAACAGGTTCACCACGGTCCGCCCCCGCAGGGTGGGCAGCTTCTTCACCTCGCGGCCGGCCAGCGAGGCGAGTTCGACCGCGGTGTCCAGAATCCGGGTGGCGTCCGCCGCGTCCAGATCGGCGCCGGACAGCAGATGCCTGATCATCGCTGGTCCCTCCCCCGCTGCGGGCCGTCCGCCGCCTCGGTCCTGCCGGGTGAACTGAACAGCCGTACCTCGTCGGTGTCGTCGGTCTCGGCGAGCAGCACCTTGACGTTCTCGGTGAGCGCGGTGGGGATGTTCTTGCCGACGTAGTCGGCGCGGATCGGCAGCTCCCGGTGGCCCCGGTCGACCAGCACCGCCAACTGCACCGAACTGGGCCGGCCGAGGTCGCTGATCGCGTCCAACGCCGCCCGTACGGTCCGACCCGAGTAGAGGACGTCGTCGACCAGGATGACCCGCTGGCCGTCGATGCCACCGGCGGGCAGTTCAGTGGGCCCGACCGCACGGGTGGCCTTCAACCGGAGATCGTCCCGGTAGAGAGTGATGTCGAGCACACCGACCGGGACGCCGACTCCTTCGAAGGTGCGGATCCGGTCGGCGAGACGGCGGGCGAGCGGCACACCCCGGGTGGGAATTCCGAGCAGTACGGTGCGTTGCGCCCCGTTGGTCTTTTCCAGCACCTGATGGGCGATCCGGTCCACAACGCGTTGAATGTCGGCGCTGGTCAGGATGCTCTTAACTGACGGTGGCATCGTCGCCGATGATTGGGTGGCCGACGGGTAGGCCACAGCGGACCCCCTTCCCCGCCTCACGGGACGGGTCGTTAAAGGACGTCTTGGGTGCCGCCGGCCAGCACCCGGCTGGTCAGCGGTCACGCCGAACGTTACCAGCGTCCCGTTGCCGAGCCGATATGGGGCGCTGAGTGTCGCATCAGTAAGACGAAATTTGGGGCAAGTCGTCACGATCTTGTTCACTGGTAGCTATTCACCACTTGACCGCGCTTGCGAACCGCCGTACCGTCACGCTCCGTAGCGATCGCTGGGGAAAGCCCCGGGCAAAGCACTGGGAGAGTCCGTATGCCCTCTGAGTACGCCAAGTCGTTGGGCGCCCGCCTGCGCTCCATCCGTCAGCAGCAGGGGCTGTCCCTGCAGGGGGTGGAGGAGAAGTCGAACGGGCGTTGGAAGGCTGTCGTCGTCGGTTCCTACGAGCGTGGGGACCGGGCAGTCACCGTCTCCCGCCTCGCCGAGCTGGCCGACTTCTACCGGGTACCCGTGTCGGAACTGCTGCCGGACGGCAGTGGGGTACGTCACGAACCCACCAGCAAGATCGTCCTGGACCTGGAGCGGCTGTACGACGAGGTCGGCGAGGACCTCGCCTACGTCGCCCGGTACGCCCGGGCGATCCAGCAGCAGCGTGGTGACTACAACGGTCGGGTGCTGTCCATCCGCGCCGATGACCTGCGGGCGCTGGCGATCGTGTACGACTCGTCGCCGTCCGGCCTCATCGAGCGGCTGAACGAGCACGGCGTACTGGTCGCCGACCCGCGGGCGTTCTTCGCCTCCTGACGGCTGCGCGCCCAACCGCTGACGGGCCCGATCCAACTGGATCGGGCCCGTCAGCGGTGCCGCGTGGCACCGTGGTCGCGGAATGGCGGCGGGAGCCGCTAGTGCGGGGTGTACTCGGCGATCCGGTCCAGCAGACCGTTGAGGAACCGCGGCGAATCGTCAGTGGACATCTGCCGGGCCAACTCGACCGCCTCGGTGATCGCCACCGGGTCGTCGATCTCGTCGACGTAGAGCAACTCGTAGACGGCGATCCGGGCCAGGTTGCGGTCGACCACCGGCATCCGGTCCAGCGTCCACCCCTCGGCGTAGCTGCCGATCAGCTCGTCGATCCGGTCCCGGTGCGTCGCCACCCCTTCGACCAGGCCGACCGCGTAGTCGAGATGCTCCGGACGCGGGGACAACCGGGCCAGGTACCCGACCAGCACCTGGGTCGGCGGCAGACTGCGCATGTCCGCCTCGTAGAGCACGTCCAGGGCCCGTTTGCGCGCCTTGCGACGCGCTGGCATCGAGGTCTTCGGCCCCTCGGCCATCAGGCTCGGCCGAGGTAGCGGCCGTCGCGGGTGTCGACCTTGATCTTCTCCCCGGTGGTGACGAACAACGGCACCTGGACGGTGGCCCCCGTCTCCATCGTGGCCGGCTTGTTTCCGCCGGTCGACCGGTCACCCTGCAGGCCCGGCTCGGTGTAGGTAACCTCGAGGACCACGCTGGTCGGCAGCTCGACGTACAGCGGCACGCCCTCGTGGGTCGCCACGATCGCCTCAGCCTCGGGCAGCAGGTAGTTCGCTGCCTCGCCGACGGTGCCACCGGGCACCATGATCTGGTCGAAGGTCTCCAGATCCATGAAGACGTAGTCCTCGCCGTCGGCGTACAGGTACTGCATGGTCCGCTTGTCGACGGTCGCGGTGTCGACCTTGGTGCCCGCGTTGAAGGTCTTGTCGACCACCTTGCCGGAGAGCACGTTCTTCAGGGTGGTGCGCACGAAAGCGCCGCCCTTGCCGGGCTTGACGTGCTGGAACTCCACGACGGCCCACAGCTCGCCGTCGAGGTTGAGAACCAGCCCGTTCTTCAGGTCGTTGGTGGTCGCCATTTCCTGCCTTGATCATCAATGTACGGACGGATCTACCAAGTCTATCGGGCCGGACCCTGCTCAGCCGGCACGGCCCGGACCCCTACCCGTCCCGACGCGGTCGGGTGCGGCCCACGACCGGCAACCGGGCCGGCTCAGCGGGGACGGGCCGCGGCCAACCGGGCGACGTGCAGCAGCGCCAACCGGTAGCCGTCCACCCCGAGCCCGCAGATCACCCCGGTGGCGACCGCCGACACCACCGAGTGGTGCCGGAACTGCTCGCGGGCGTGGATGTTGGAGATGTGCACCTCGACGAGTGGTCCGCGCAGCAGCGCGCAGGCGTCGCGGACCGCGTACGAGTAGTGCGACCAGGCACCCGGGTTGATCACCACGGCGGCCTCGGCGTCGGCCGCCGTGTGCAGCCAGCTGAGCATCTCGTGCTCGGCGTCGGTCTGGCGCACCTCGACGTCGAGCCCGGCGTCCCGGCCCACCTGCTCGCACATCGCCACCAGGTCGGCGTAGCTGGTCAGCCCGTACACGTCGACCTGACGGCTGCCCAGCCGGCCCAGGTTCGGGCCGTTCAGCACGTACGTCCGCAACGCCGTGCCGTCTCCCGTCACGCCGCCACCTGCCGGTACGCCTCGGCGAGCAACGTGTCGGCCGGGCCGTCGAGAATCCCGGGTCGGGCCAGCGCGTCGAGCACCACCAGCCGCAGCCGGCTGCCCCGGGCCTTCTTGTCCACCCGCATCGTGGCCAGCAGCTGTGGCCACGCGTCTGCCCGGTACGTGGTGGGCAGCCCCAGGGCGGCGAGTACCGACGCGTGCCGATCGGCGACCGTTGCGTCGAGCCGGCCGGCCAGCCGGGCCAGGGTCGCCGCGTAGACCAGGCCCACCGACACCGCGTGCCCGTGACGCCAGCGGTAGCCTTCCACCTTCTCGATCGCGTGGGCCAGCGTGTGCCCGTAGTTGAGCACCTCACGCAGCCCCGACTCGCGCAGGTCGTCACCGACCACGTCGGCCTTGACCCGCACGGCGCGCTCGATCAGCTCACGCACCTGCGGCCCGGTCGGGTCGGTGGCCGCCGCCGGATCGGTCTCGATCAGCCCCAGGATCGCCGGATCGGCGATGAACCCGCACTTGACCACCTCGGCCAACCCGGCGGCCAGGTCCACCGGCGCAAGGCTGGTCAGCAGGTCCAGGTCGGCCAGCACCCCGGCCGGCGGGTGGAACGCGCCCACCAGGTTCTTGCCGGCCGCCGTATTGATCCCGGTCTTGCCACCCACCGCCGCGTCGACCATGCCGAGCAGGCTGGTCGCCACCGGCACCCAGCGGACCCCACGCAGCCAGCAGGCGGCCACGAAACCCGCCAGATCGGTCACCGCGCCGCCGCCGACCCCGACCACCGCGTCAGTACGGGTGAAGCCGGCCGCGCCGAGCTGCGCCCACGCCTGCCCGGCGACCTCGATCGACTTGCCGGCCTCGGCGTCCGGCACCTCGACCAGCAGCGGCTTGACACCGGCCGCGGCGCAACCGGCGGCGATCCGGTCGGCCTGGCCCTGCAGCGGGGGTGCGTGCAGCACCGCCACCCGGTCCGCGCCGGGCAGCAGGTCGGGCAGCTGGTCGAGCAGTCCCCGACCGACCAGCACGTCGTACGGTCGGTCGCCGGGCACCGGGATACAGGTCGTCGAGTCCATCGGCACCGAGCCTAGTACCCGGGCCGGTCGGCCGGTGTGCGCAGCATTGTCGCGATCTCCTCGGCGACCTGCTCCGGGGTACGGCCGTCGGTTGCCACCCGGTGCGTGGCGACCCGCTCGTAGAGCGGGCGACGCTGCTCCAGCAGGTGCCGCAGCGTGGCCCGCGGGTTGATCGCCAGCAGCGGACGGCCGGCGTCGAGGCCGACCCGACGGACCGCGTCGGCCAGCTCGACGCCGAGATGGACCACGGTGTGTCCGGCGAGCGCGGCGCGGTTCTCGTCGGCCAGCACCGCACCGCCGCCGAGCGCGAGCACACCGTCGAAGCCGCGCAGTGCCGCCCGGACCGCCGCCCGCTCCAAGGCCCGGAAGTGCTCCTCGCCGTCATCGACGAAGATCTCCGGGATCGGCTTGCCGGCCGCCGCCACGATGTCGGTGTCGGTGTCGCGGAACTCACAGTTGAGCAGCCCGGCCAGCACGGTACCGGTGCTGGTCTTGCCCGCACCGGGTGCGCCGACCAGCACGCAGGCCGGGGCCATCAGCGGATCACCAGGTGGTCCAGGTACCCGGCAAGGTTGCGGCGGATCTCGGCGACCGAGTCACCGCCGAACTTCTCGGTGGCCGCCTCGGCCAGCACCAGCGCCACCATCGCCTCGGCCACCACCGCGGCGGCCGGCACCGCGCAGACGTCGGACCGCTGGTTGATCGCGGTCGCCGGCTCGCCGGTGACGACGTCGACGGTCGACAACGCCCGGTTCAACGAGGAGATCGGCTTCATCGCGGCCCGCACCCGCACCGGCTCGCCGGTGGTGATGCCGCCCTCCAGCCCGCCGGCCCGGTCGGTCGCCCGGCGCACCCCGGCCGCAGTCGGAATGATCTCGTCGTGCGCGACCGAGCCCCGCGACCGGGCCTGCTGCCAGGCGTCGCCGATCTCCACACCCTTGACCGCCTGGATCGACAGCACCGCGGCGGCCAGCCGGGCGTCGAGCTTGCGGTCCCACTGGACGTGGCTGCCCAGCCCCGGCGGCACCCCGTAGGCGAGCACCTCGACGATGCCGCCGAGGGTGTCGGCGTCGGACTTGGCGGCGTCCACCTCGGCGACCATCCGGGCGCTTGCCTCGGGGTCGAGGCAGCGCAGCGGGTCGGCGTCGACCCGCTCGGCGTCCTCCGGGCGGGGCTGCAGTCCGGGTTTGGCGGCCACCGAACCGAGCTCGACCACGTGCGACACGATCTCGATCCCCAGTGCCTGCCGGCACAGCGCCCGGGCGACCGTACCGACGGCGACCCGGGCGGCGGTCTCCCTGGCGCTGGCCCGCTCCAGGATCGGCCGGGCGTCGGTATGGCCGTACTTCTGCATCCCGGCCAGGTCGGCGTGCCCCGGTCGGGGCCGGGTCAGCGGGGCGTTGCGGGCCTGCCCGGCCAACTCGACCGGGTCGACTGGGTCGGCCGCCATCACGGTGCGCCACTTCGGCCACTCCGAGTTGCCCACCCGGATCGCGACCGGGCTGCCCAGCGTCACCCCGTGCCGCAGGCCGCCGACGATCTCGATCTCGTCCTGCTCGAAACTCATCCGGGCACCCCGGCCGTAGCCGAGCCGGCGCCGGGCCAGCTCGCGACCGATCTCGGCACTGGTCACCTCGACGCCCGCGGGGACGCCTTCGAGGAGTGCGACCAGCGCGGGGCCGTGGGATTCACCTGCGGTCAGCCAACGCAACACGTCGGAAAGTGTGGCACGGCGGGGTCGGGGCCAGGTGACCCACGTCGCCCGCGTCCCGCCCTCCGGACACCACCCGAGCCGCCCTAACGTACGGTTGGTCGGTTTCGGGGGGTGGTGGCTTCGTGCCGTACGACATCCGCCGCCGACCAGCGGTGCTACTCATCCTGCTCGGCGCGGTCACCGCGGTGGGGCCGCTGTCGATCGACATGTACCTGCCGGCGTTCCCGGCGATCAGCGAGGACCTCACCACCACCCCTGCCCGGGTGCAACTGTCACTGACCGCGTGCCTGATCGGCGTCGCGTTCGGCCAGCTGGTCGGCGGGCCGGTGAGTGACCGGTGGGGGCGGCGGCGTCCGGCGCTGGCCGGCACCACCGGCTACATCGTCGTCTCGCTGGCCTGCGCGCTGGCCCCGAACGCCGAGGCACTGGCCGGGTTGCGGCTGCTCCAGGGCTTCGCCGGCGGGGTAGGGGTGGTCGTCGCCCGCGCGGTGGTGCGCGACCTCTACTCGGGTGCCGACGCGGCCCGGTTCTTCTCCCGCCTGCTGATCATCTTCGGGGTGGCACCGATCGCCGCGCCGGTGCTCGGCGCGGCGGTGCTGCGGGTGGCCTCCTGGCGGGAGATCTTCGTCGCCCTCGCGGTACTCGCCGCGCTGCTCACCATCGTCATGGCCCGCTGGCTACCGGAGACCCTGCCGGAGGAGCGCCGAAACCCGGACGGTCTGGCTGGCGCCGCCCGGGCGGCCCGGCTGGTCCTCACCGACCGGGCGTTCGTCGGGTACGCGTCCACCCAGGGTCTGGCGTTCGCCGGCTTGTTCGCCTACATCTCCGGATCGCCGTACGTGCTGCAGGACGGCTTCGGGCTGTCGCCGACCATGTTCAGCCTGGTGTTCGGGGCCAACGCGGTCGGGCTGATCGCGCTCGGGCAGGTCAACGCCCGACTGGTCGGCCGGTACCGGACCCGGCCGTTGTTCGTCGGCGCGTTGACCGCCGGAGCCTGCGCTGCGGCGCTGCTGGTGGCCGGCGCGACCACCGGCCAGCTGTGGCTGATCGTGCCGGCGCTGGCCGGCTACGTCGCCACGATCGGGATGCTGATGCCGAACGGGACCGCGCTGGCCCTGCAGGAGCACGCCCGGCACGCCGGCACCGCCGCCGCCCTGCTCGGCGCGGTCCAGTCGGGAATCGCCTCGCTGGCCGCGCCGGTGGTCGGGCTGGCCGGCACGGCCAGCGCCACCCCGATGGCGCTGATCATCCTCGGCGCGGCGGGGCTGTCACTGGTCGCCGCGTGGGCGCTGACCCGTGACCGCGGCGGCTGAGCGCGCCAGCTCACCGGCCGGGCCGGCCGACCGCGCGGCGGACAACGCGGCTCGCATCGCCGCCACCGGCGCGGCGACCCCGGTGAACTGTTCGAACTGCCCGACCGCCTGGGCCAGCAGCAGATCCAGCCCGGAGACCACCCGGCAACCGGCGGCGGCCGCCGCCGAGGCCAGTGGAGTCGGCCAGGGATCGTAGAGCGCGTCGAAGCAGACCGTGCCGGATGCCCACGGCAGCTGGCCGGCGTACGGGTCGGCAGCCCCCTTCGGCAGGGTGGAGACCAGTACGTCGGTGCCGGCCGCCGCCGGGGCCGCCGACAGGGCGGTACCGGTCATCGACACGCCGAGCGCGCCGGCGACCGGCACCAGCTCGTCGACCGCCGCCGGTCGCCGGGCCGCCACGGTGACCGATGCGGCGGCCAGCGCGGCGGCGGCCGCCAACGCGGCCCGGGCGGTGCCGCCAGCGCCGAGCACGGTGAACCGGGCACCGGTGCCGACACCGGCGTCGCGCAGCACCGCGACCATCCCCGCCACGTCGGTGTTGTCGGCGAACCAGGTGCCGTCGGCCCGGCGTACCAGGGTGTTGGCCGCCCCGACCGCGGTGGCCACCGAGGAGGCCCGCCCGGCCAGGGCGAGCGCCGCCTCCTTCAACGGCATGGTGACCGACAGCCCGGCCCACTCCGGGCCGAGACCGGCGACCAGGCCCGCCAACTGCGCCTCGGCGCATTCGATCGCGGTGTAGCTCCAGCCGGTCAGCCCGGCGGCCTGGTAGCCGGCGTTGTGGATCACCGGCGACAGTGAGTGCCCGATCGGCATGCCGAGCACCGCGGCCCGCCGCCGGACGGCGGTGGACGGTCGGGGGGCGGACACCTCAGAGGATGCCGTTCTGCTCGGCGATCTCGATGTTCTGGTTGTGCTGGTCGAGGGTCTCGGCGAACGCCGAGCGGCCCTCCTTGTCGATCGCCACGAAGTAGACCCAGTCCTCGTCCGGCGGGTTGATCGACCCTTCCAGGGCGGCCTTGCCCGGGTTGTTGATAGGCGTGGGCGGCAGCCCGCTGTGCGCGTGGGTGCTGTACGGATTGCTCTCGTCGTACAGCTCCTCGCGGGTCATGTCCTTGGACGCCTTGGTCTCCTGGCCGGTCAGCTCCCAGTAGTAGTTGACCGTCACATCAAACTGCAGGCAGCTGCACGGGAAGGTCTCGCTGTACACCCGGTTGTACGCCACCCGGGAGACCTTGGCGAGGTCCTCGGCGATACCGGCCTCGGCCTGCGCCAGTGACGCGACGATCAACGCCTCGTACGGGCTGATCCCGCCGCGTTCGGCCTGCACCCGGTCGGCGTATTCCAGCTCACCGGTGACGGTCAGGAACCGGTTGACCATCACCCGGAGGATCTCCGGGGCGGTGACGTCGGGATCGAAGTCGTAGGTGTCCGGGAAGAGGAACCCTTCGGCGGAGACCGTCACCTCCTGCCCGTCGGTGCGGGTCATCCACCACTCGGGCACGCCCAGGGCCAGCGGGTCCTCGGCTGCGGTGGCGAACTCCTCCGCGGGGATGTCCGTCGACTCGGCCAGCAGCCGGTAGATCTGCTTGGCGGTACGGCCCTCCGGGATGGTCACCCGGTTGGAGACCTTGTTCTCCAGGTCCAGCAGCAGGCCGAGCGCGGTCGCCGCGCTCATCTCCAGACGCAGCGTGTAGAAGCCCGGCTGGATGTTCTGGCTGCGGGAGTTGTCCCGGGCCTCGTTGACGAACGCCTTGGTGCTCTTGACCACGCCGGCCTCGACGAGGGTGTTGCCGATGTCGGTGGCGGTGTCGCCGGCCCGGACCTGGACCACCACCTCACCGGTGCCGCCGCCGTCGTAGTCCGGGGTCGCGAAGTAGCCCTGTACCCGGTCGAAGCCGTACCAGACACCGCCGCCGAGCACTCCGAGCAGCAGCATGGTGACCAGCAGCGCGGCAAAGGTCTTGCCCCGGCCGCCGCTGCCGGACACCTTCTTGCGCCGCGCGCCCCGACGGTGCCGGCCCTTGTCTGCCCGGTCCTCGAAGGCGAGGTCCAGTTCGTCGATCATCACTTCTGCCTCCGCTGCGCGTCCAGCCAGCTCTGCAGGATCTCCACGGCGGCCGCCTGGTCGACCACCGTACGTTGACGCCGTCCTCGGACGCCCCGCTCGGACAGCCTACGGCTAGCGACCACCGTCGACATCCTTTCGTCGGTCGTCAGGACTGAAATCGGCGACACCGCCACTTCGAGTAACCGTACGTATGCGCTGACAGCGTCGGCGGCCGGTCCGTGGCGGCCGGCGAGGTTCACCGGCAGACCGACAATAACCGCAATGACCTCGTACTCATGGACTATCTGGACAATTTTCGCGATGTCCGTAGGCAGGTCGGCCGGTGCCGTCGCGCCGCCGGTCGACAGGTCCCGACGCACCGTCAGCAACGGGGTGGCGAGAATGCCGTCCGGGTCGCTGATCGCCAGACCGACCCGGACCTGCCCCACGTCGACGCCCAGCCGGCGTCCACGGACGAATCCGCTCACCTCGTATCGCTCATCTCAGGCCGTTTCGGCGATCGCCTTTTCGACCGCGACCAGCAGGTTCGCCGCCTCGGCCGCCGGCAGCCCGCCGCCCTGCGCCAGGTCAGCGTTGCCGCCACCCCGGCCGTGCAGCGCCCCCTTGACCAGCTCTGCGGCGGACACTCCGCGTGACCTGCCGGCCGCGTTCACCGCCACCACCAGCGCCGCCTTGCCGTTGGCCCGGACCGCCACCGCGACCACCGCCGGCCGGGCCGGGTCGATCTTGCCTCGGATCTCCTGCGCCAGGGTCCGTACGTCGTTGCCGGCCGCGCCTTCGGGCGCCTCGGTGCCGACGAAGGCAACCCCGCGCACGTCACGCGCCTGGCCGGCGATCGCCGCCGCGCCGCCGAGCACCAGCTGGGCGCGCAGTTTCTCCAGCTCCTTCTCGGCGTCGCGTAGCTGGGTGACAGTCTGCTGGACCCGGTCCGCGACCTGGTCTGCCGGCACCCGGTACAGCTCAGCGAGCCGCGCCACCAGCAGGTGCTCGCGGGCCAGGAAGTTGAACGCGTCGATGCCGACCAGTGCCTCCACCCGACGCACACCGGAGCCGATCGACGACTCGGAGAGGATCTTCACCACACCGAGCTGACCGGAGCGGGTCACATGCGTGCCACCGCACAGCTCCCGGGCGTAGTCACCGACCTCGACCACCCGGACCTCGTCGCCGTACTTCTCCCCGAACAGCGCCATCGCGCCCAGCCGGCGCGCCTCCTCCTGGGAGGTGATGAACGCGTTCACCTCCAGGTCACGCAGCAGCACCTCGTTGACCTGCTGCTCGATGTCGTGCAGCACCGACGGCGCGACCGAGCCGGGGGTGTTGAAGTCGAACCGCAGCCGGCCCGGCGCGTTCAGCGACCCCGCCTGGGTCGCCGACTCGCCGAGAACGTTGCGCATCGTCTGGTGCACCAGATGCGTCGCGGTATGCGACCGGGAGATCGCCCGCCGCCGCGGGATGTCGATCTCGGCGTAGCCGGACTCCCCGGCGCGCAGCTCGCCGCTGACCACCCGCGCCCGGTGCACAATCAGGCCCGGCACCGGCTGCTGCACGTCGAAGATCTCCACCCGGCCGGCGCCGACGGTGAGCAGGCCGGTGTCCGGCTGCTGGCCGCCGCCCTCGGCGTAGAACGGGGTGCTGTCCAGTACCAGCTCCACCACGTCGCCCTCGCCGGCCGCGGGCAGTGCGGCGCCGCCGGCGCCGAGCAGCGCCCGGACCCGCGACTCACGGGACACCTCGGCGTAGCCGGTGAACTCCACCGGCCCACCGCTGTCCAGCACCCCGCGGTACGCGGACATGTCCACGTGCCCGGTCTTGCGGGCCTGCGCGTCCGCCTTGGCCCGGGCCCGCTGCTCGGACATCAGCCGGCGGAAGCCGTCCTGGTCGACCGAGAGCCCCTGCTCGGCGGCGATCTCCAGGGTGAGGTCGATCGGGAACCCGTAGGTGTCGTGCAGCTGGAAGGCCTGGTCGCCGGAGAGTTTGCCGCCGCCGGCCGACCTGGTCTGGGCGATCGCCGTGTCCAGGATCGTGGTACCGGCGCGCAGCGTGGACAGGAAGGCGTCCTCCTCGGCGTACGCGTACGAGGAGATCCGCTCGAAGTCGGCGGCCAGCTCGGGGTACGACGGCGCCATGCAGTCCCGGGCCACCGGCAGCAGCTCCGGCAGAGCACGGTCCTGCCAGCCGAGCAGCCGCACCGAGCGGATCGCCCGGCGCATGATCCGGCGCAGCACGTAGCCACGGCCCTCGTTGGACGGGGTCACCCCGTCACCGATCAGCATCAGCGCGGTCCGCACGTGGTCGGCGATCACCCGCAGCCGTACGTCGTCGGGGTGCGACTCGCTCGCCGCCTGCCCGGAGCCCGCGCCGTACCGCTTGCCGGTCAGCTCGGCCGCCCGGTCCAGGATCGGACGCACCTCGTCGATCTCGTAGAGGTTGTCCACCCCCTGCAGGATCGACGCGATCCGCTCCAGGCCCATGCCGGTGTCGATGTTCTTCTTCGGCAGGTCGCCGACGATGTCGAAGACCTCTTTGCTCCGCACGTCGGTGATCTCGTACTGCATGAAGACGAGATTCCAGAACTCCAGGAAGCGGTCCTCGTCGACCTCCGGGCCGCCGTCCGGGCCGTACGCCGGGCCCCGGTCGTAGTACAGCTCCGAGCACGGCCCGGCCGGCCCGGGGATGCCCATCGACCAGAAGTTGTCCTTGTTGCCCCGGCGCACGATCCGCGCCGCCGGTACGCCGGTGCGCCGCCAGATGTCGGCCGCCTCGTCGTCGTCGAGGTAGACGGTGACCCAGATCCGTTCCGGGTCCATGCCGAACCCGCCCGCGTCGACCGGCCCGGTGGCCAGGTCCCAGGCCAGCGGGATCGCGCCCTCCTTGAAGTAGTCGCCGAACGAGAAGTTGCCGTTCATCTGGAAGAAGGTGCCGTGCCGCGACGTCTTGCCGACCTCGTCGATGTCCGGGGTACGGATGCACTTCTGCACGCTCGTCGCCCGCTGGTACGGCGGGGTCCGCTGGCCGAGGAAGTACGGCACGAACTGCACCATGCCCGCGTTGATGAACAGCAGGTTCGGGTCATCGATCGCGGGCAGCGGAGCTGACGGCACCACGGCATGGCCGTTGGCCTCGAAGTGCGCGAGGAACCGCCGCTTGATCTCCGCCGTTTTCACCGAACGTCCTCCTGGGGGAATATCTCCACGTCACCGACGCTCGGGTCACCCCGCAGGTCGGCGAACTGGTCGTCGAACGCCACGCCCTCAGCGAACGCGGCCTGGATCTGCTGCTCGCGCTCTGCCATGCCCTCGCGGACGTCCTCCACGAAGGTACGGACCGACTCGACGAGGCCACCAGCGGATTCCGACACCGAGGAGGCGATCCCGGACGGGGTGTAGGACTGGGCGGTCCGGGCCAGCTTGCGGACCACGACCGCGCCGACGGCGATGCCGACACCGAGCCAGAGCAGGCGTTTCATGACGGCGTCCTCCCGGTCATCCGGCGTTGCGCCGGGCTGCCCGGCGCCGCTGCTTGAGTTCCGCCCGTACGTCGCGCTCCTGCTCGGCATGCCGGCGGGCGGACGCGGCCCGGCGTACGCCGTACCCGAAGGCGGCGACCTTGACCAGTGGGTTGGCCGCCGCTGCCGAGACGACGGTGGCGAGGTTCGCCACGTTGGCGGTGACGTTCTGCGCGTGGCCGGTCATCGTGTCGATCTTGGCGAGCTGGACGTTCACGCCGTCCAGCGTGGTGTGCACCTGCCCCAGCGCGGTGTTCACGTTCTCCACCGAGGTGTTGACCTGCCCGAGCAGCGGACCGGTGCGGTCGTTCAGGTCGTTGATCGCTCTCGTCGCCGCGTCGACCGTGTGCCGCAGCCGCAGGATCGGCACCGCGAGCACCAGCACGAGCATCAGGAACGCTCCGGCCGCCACCAGCGCCGCGATCTGTCCACCGTCCATGCCTGTCCTCCTCTGTCACGACGCCTCGCCGCCGCTGCTCACCTGACGGCGGTCAGCTCGCGCCGCACCACCGTGCAGACCCTACCGTCAGTGATGGTCGTCCGCTCACGACGGTTCGACCTCCAGATCCAGCAGCGGGTCGTCGGTGAAGACCGGATCCGGATCCTCACCGGTGAGCGACGGATCGATGCTCGGCTGTGGCTTCATCCGGTCGTCGCCGATGGCGTTGCGTACCTTGATCGACACGACCGAACCGGTGCAGGTCTCGGCCTCGGTGACCGGCGGCGAGTCGGCCGACTCGCCGTCGGTCGACTCCCCGGACGGCGGCTCCACCGTCGGCCGTTGCAGCAGCAGGTCGTCCGAGCAGGCCGGCGGCCGGACCCACAGGTCGAGAGTGAGTTCGTCGCGGGTCCAGCAGTTGTACTGGCCGTCGACCGGCTGGGACGGGCACAACTCGGCGTCCCACGGCAGCCATCCGGCGTCGGTCAGCGCCGCGGTGTACACCTGAGCGGTCTCCTCCGTACCGCGTTCGGAGGTCATCGTCCGCTCGCGGAAACGGCAGTCGATGAGGCACCAACGGCTCCCGCTGACCGCGTCGGTACGCTCCTGCGCCGCCCACTCGGGCACGTCGAGCCCGTCCAGGGAGTTGAAGACCGGGTCGCGGGTCGCCGCCCGGATGCCGAAGTAGAGCGGAAGCGCGGCCAGCACCACGACGGCGACCAGGATCAGGGCCATCGCCCGCAGCCGACGCTGCTGCAGGTTCGGGCCACCCTGCTCGGAACCCGACTGGCCGGCACCGGAGGACTCGGGGTCGGAGGGCTCGGGTCCCGACCGGTCGGGGCGGTACGGCCCGGACCGGACCGGTGTGCCACCCCCACCGGAGGCCGGGGCGCCCCCTCCAGAGACCGGCGCGGCTCCCGGCACCGGCGGGGCTCCCGGCACCGGCGCGGCGCCGCCGGACACCGGGGCGACACCACCCGGCCGCACCGGTCCACCCGGCCGCACCGGTACCGACGCCGACCGCGCCACCGTCGCCCCACCGCCGGCACCGGAAACGGGGCGGGCCGGAGCAGGCACCGGCCGATCGTGGTGCGGCGGCGCGACGGCACCGGCAGGCCCACCGGACACCGGCCGGCCAGATGCCGGGGCGGGCGCGCCGGGCATTGTCGCGATGCCGCCGGGCCCGGGTTGAGCTGGTCGGCCGGGTTGGCCGGGTCGGCCGGGATGACCGGGATGACCGGGATGACCGGGATGACCGAAGGTGCCGGCCTCGTTGGGACGGCCCGGCGGATCGGATCGGCCCGGCTGGCCGGGGCGGATCGGACCGGTGGCGTACGGATCCCGTCGGTCGATGGCCGGCGGCCCGGTCACGGGTGGCCGCGGCCCGCCGCCGACGCCGGCCGACGCCGGCCCGGCTGCCGGGACCGTCGCCCGGCCGGGGCCGGGGCGGGTGGCGGGCGGCGGGCCGGCCGGGTGGCCGGGCGGCGGGCCGGCCGGGCGGGTCCCCGGCCGGGGCGGCTGGTCGGTGCCCGGGTCAGGCTGCGGACCACGGGCCGGTGGCACGGCACCGCCCGGCCCGGGTACCACGGGAGCGGCCAACGGGCCGCCGGAGCCGCCCCGGGACGGCTGGCCGGGGATCGGCGCGGACCGCGCCGGGCGGGGCCCGCCCGAGGTCGGCCGGGCCGACTCGAACGGCTGACCGGCCGAGGCATGCCGGCCGGCCGACGGCCGCGATGGTGCCGGGCCGTCCCCCTGCCGGGTCTGACCCGCCCGGTCCGCCCCGGCGGCCGGGCCACGTTGCGGCATCTCCGGACGGCGCTCCCGGCCGTCGGTCTCGTCCGCCGGTTCCGGGGCGCGTCGACGCCCGCCGGACGGCCTGACCGGCGCAATGATCCGGGTCTCGTCGCGCCCATCGGCGCTGGGGCCGGACGTTGGTCGGGTCGGGGTGCCCGGCGCTGAACGGGGCCCGCCGAAGGGGTCGCCGGATGGCCGCTGCGGCGCGGACGGCGGCAACGGCGGTGCGTTGCCGGACCGCGGCACGACCGTGTCCGCCGCTGGCAGGCGTTGGGGCGGTCGCTGGTACCGGCCCGGTGCCGGGCTCGGCCCACCCGGGGTCGGGGCCGGCCCACCGGAGACCGGGGCCGGCCCACCGGGTGCGGGGCTGACGGGTGGGGGTTCGGACGGTTTCGCGCCAGCCGGGAAGACGGGCTCAGCCGGCCCCGGCCCGGTGCGCGGCCGCGCGGCCGGACCTGGCCGCGGACCCGGAGGCGGCTGCGATCCGGCAGTCGGCTGCGGACCCGGACCCGCTGACGGCTGCGGCTGCGGCTGCGGACGGGACGGGGCAGCGGACCGGGAAACTGCCGAGCGGGACGGCGGGCCGTCCGTCGAGGAGTCTCCGGATACTCGGGCACCACCGGGTCCGATGTCGATCCGCTGTTCCTTGGCGGTCCGCAGATCGTCCAGCCAGCCGGTCTCCTCGCCGCTGACCTCTTCCTCGACCTGTGCCCGGCCCCACCGACGGCCCTTCGGCTTGCCCTCACGACGCTCGTCGGGGTGATCGGGGCGGTCAGAACCGCGCGCTCTCACTGCTGTACCTCCCCGGCAGCAACGCTGCCGCTGTCATCGGGCACCGGACCAGCCTCGGACGCTGGGACGGATGGATCAGGTTCGGCGGCACCAGCGGACGCGCCGGAGGCGGTGCGTCCAGCGAACGCCCGGATGTCGGGCGGCAGGCCACGCACGATCCGGCGGAGCACCGGCAACCGCGCGGAGACCGTCCGCTCGGCGCCGTGCTCAGTCGGCCGGTAGTAGTCGACACCGGCGAGTTCGTCGGGCGGGTACTGCTGAGTGACCACCCCCCGGTGGTCGTCGTGAGGGTAACGGTAGCCGCCTCCGTGGCCGATCCGCCGCGCCCCCGAGTAGTGGCTGTCCCGTAGATGTGCCGGCACTGTCCCACCCCGGCCGGCCCGTACGTCGGCGACGGCCGCCGCCAGCGCTGCCGTGGTCGAGTTGGATTTCGGGGCGGTGGCCAGGTGGATCACCGCCTGGGCGAGGTTGAGTTGTGCCTCCGGCAGCCCCACGTACTCCACGGCGTGGGCGGCCGCGGTTGCCACCGACAGCGCACCCGGATCGGCCATCCCGACGTCCTCGCTGGCGAAGATCACGATCCGGCGGGCGATGAACCTGGCGTCCTCCCCGGCGACCAGCATCCGGGCCAGCCAGTGCAGCGCGGCGTCGACGTCCGAGCCACGCATGCTCTTGATGAACGCGCTGGTCACGTCATAGTGGGCGTCGCCGTCGCGGTCGTAGCGCACCGCAGCGACGTCGATTGCCTGCTCGGCGGTACGCAGGTCGATCTCCCCGGTGTCGGTCGCGGTGGCCGCCGAGGCCGCCGCCTCCAGGGCGGTGAGTGCCTTGCGCACGTCGCCACCGGCCAACCGGACCAGGTGGTCCTCGGCCGGCGGGGACAGCCGCAGCGCGCCGCCGAGTCCACGTTCGTCGGTCACCGCGCGCCGGAGCAGGTCACGGACCGCCTCGTCGCCGAGCGGCCGCAGGGTGAGCAGGACACACCGCGACAGTAACGGCGAGATGACCGAAAAATGGGGGTTTTCGGTGGTTGCCGCCAGCAACGTCACGGTACGGTCCTCGACCGCCGCGAGCAGCGAGTCCTGCTGGGTCTTACTGAAACGGTGCACCTCGTCGATGAACAGCACCGTCGGCAACCCACCGGTACGCCGCTGCCGTCGGGCCTCGTCGATCACCGCGCGGACGTCCTTGACTCCGGCGGACAGCGCCGACATCGCCACGAAACGACGGTCGGTGGCCCGGGCCACCAGGTGGGCGATCGTCGTCTTGCCGCAGCCCGGCGGCCCCCAGAGGATGACCGACATCGGCGCGGTGCCGGTCACCAACTGCCGCAGCGGCGCGCCCGGGGCCAGTAGATGCTCCTGGCCGACCAGCTCGTCGAGGCTCGCCGGACGCATCCGTACCGGCAACGGCGCCGACGCGGGCGGGCCGGAGCCGGAGTCGCCCGCCGCCACGCCGCCACCGACCGGCGGCGCGTCGCGGCGCTGCTCGGCGGAGGGGTAGGAGAAGAGGACGTCGGACTCCATCAGCAAGACAGTACCGGCCCGATCTCGGACGCCGGAAATGCACCGAGATCGGGCCAGTGAACAGCCGGGGTCAGCTGCGCCGACGGCGTCGGGCCCAACCGCCGCCGGTGCCACGACCGACCCCGGCGAAGAACAGGGCCAGGCAGAGCAGGCCGATCAGCACCATGGTGTTCCAGTTGAACAGGTCGGGCGCACCGAGATCGGTGTCGAGCAGGTCGAGCAGCAGGGCGAAGCCGAAAACGACAGCCGCAGCGATGGCGAACATCAGATCCTCCTGGGGGGTTCAGTCGGTCGGCCGTTCCATACCCAACGGCCGCGCCGGCCAATCCAGCTTGGACCAGGCGAGACCAGGTACAGCGGTGCGGCCGCGGCCAGCACGGCCGCGCCGACCAGCATCGCCAGGCTGACCGAGGCGGCACCGGCGATCGCCATCAGCACCACCCCGCCGAGGGCACCAGCCGGTTGAGCGACCATCGAGTTGAGCGAGACGACGCTGGTCCGGTGCGGGCCGTCCACCTGCCGGTGCAGCAGGCCCATGTGCACCGGGTTCGACGCACCGTGGATGGCGTAGCAGGCCAGATAGGCCACGATCACCCCGACCGGCCCGGCGAGCAGCGCCATCGCGACCACGGTCGCCCCTTGCAGAATCCGAAACGCCGCAGCGGTCACCGGTGCGCCGAGCCGCCGGCTGAGCGCCGGCACCAGGGCCGCGCCACCGGCCGACGCCAACCAGGCGACCGCGCCGACCGGGCCGAGCAGTGCCGCCGCCCGGTCGGCATCGCCAGCCACCTCCGCCAGCCGCACCGGCATCAGCGTCTCGAAGGAGATCATGCCGAACCCCCAGAACAACTCGACGGCGACCAGTGCGACCAGCACCCGGGAACGCCGCAGTAGCCCCAGCGCGCCGAGCACCACGGACGGCACCTGCCGAACCGAAGCGGTGAGTGTCGGTGCCCCGCCCGGCGGCCGCACCTCGACCAGCAGTAGCGCCAGGCCGACCAGGCCGACGACCTGCAGCACCCCGGCGACCACGACCGGTCCGGTCAACGCGCTCACCGGACTGACCGGCCCGATCGCCACCAACGCACCGCAGGCCAGGGCACCGGCGGCGATCGCCAGACCGCCCACCACCGCCCCATGGCTGAGACCATGCTCGTACCGCGCGTCGGGGTCGGCGGCGAGCGTGGCGTCGACGTACCAGGACTCCAGTGGCCCGCTCTCCAACGCCCGGTAGAGACCCTGCAGCAGCATCACAGCGACGAACAAGGCGAAGGAGTCCGCGACGGCGAGCAGCGACAGTGACGCCAGGTTCGCCGCCGCCGCGCCGATCAGCACCGGCTTGCGACCGATCGCGTCGGCCAGGCCGCCGGTGGGCAGCTCCAGCAGCAGCACGGCCAGCCCCTGCGCGGCGACGACCAGGCCGATCTGCGGCAGCGCCAGCCCGCGCTCCAGCATCAGCAGCACCCAGACGGGGATCAGCAGCCCGACGGGTGCCCAGCGCAGGCCGTGCAGGATCAGGTAGCGCCGATGCACCTGCCGGGCGGTCAGCCCGGTCACGGCTCGCCTCCGACCGACCCGTCCCCGGCAGACCCGCCCCGGTCGCCGTTGACGACGCGGGGGAAGCCGTAGGTGTAGAGCATCACCTGCTCGGCCACGCCGTCGCCGGGGCCGGGGTCGGCGCGGTAGCGCTCGACGACCGCGTGCAGGTCGGCGTTGAGCCGCCGCAGCTGGTCCGAGGTGAGGGTCAGGATGTAGTCGGAGTACTCGGCGGCGTCCCGCCACTCGATCGGGTAGCCGTCACGGGCCATGTGCCAGTCCTCGGCCAGCCGGACGAACTGCTGGACGAAGTAGCTGGTGAGCCAGTCGGCGGCGGCCCGGGCGTCCGGGTCGTCGTCGAACGAGGTGCCGCGCCACGAGGAGACCTGGTGCACCGAGCGCCACCAGCGCTCACGGCCGGTGCCCCGGGCCGGCTCCTCGCGGACCAGCCCGACATCGGCGAGCTTGCGCAGGTGGTAGCTGGTCGCTCCGGTGTTGGTGCCCAGCTCGTGGGCGAGTGCGGTGGCGGTGGCGGGTCCGTCCAGCCGCAGCGCGCCGAGCAGGCGCAACCGCAGCGGGTGGGCCAGGGTGCGGACCTGCTCCGCGCTGAGCCAGACCGTCGACAACTGTTCGTCCATGCCATGCACGATAGCTTTGCAGAGATTGTGTGCACAACTTCTTTGCAAGCTTTCTCTGCGGTTCGCTCCGGTCGGACAGAAGCGGGCCGGGTCCACGGGCGTGCGAAACGCCCGTGGACCCGGCCCGCGAGGGTCAGGGTCGTCGGATCAGGAGGGTTCGACCGGGGCGGCCACCCCTGCCGTACCGGCGGCCGGGGTCGGCGCGACACCGGCCGGCGGCTTCGGCTTGGCGTCCACCCCGGCCTCCGCGCGCTGCTGCGCGGTGATCGGCGTCGGTGCCTGGGTCAGCGGGTCGAACCCGCCGCGCGTCTTCGGGAACGCGATCACCTCACGGATCGAGTCCACGCCGGCCAGCAGCATGCAGATCCGGTCCCAGCCGAACGCGATGCCGCCGTGCGGCGGCGGGCCGTACTTGAACGCCTCCAGCAGGAAGCCGAACTTGTCGGCCGCCTCCTGCTCGCCGATGCCCAGCAGGTCGAACACCCGCCGCTGCACGTCGGCGCGGTGGATGCGGACCGAGCCGCCGCCGATCTCGTTGCCGTTGCAGACGATGTCGTACGCGTACGCCAGGGCCTCGCCGGGCGCGCCGTCGAAGCGGTCCAGCCACTCGTCGGTCGGCGAGGTGAACGGGTGGTGCACCGCCGTCCAGCCGCCCTCCTCCGTCGGCTCGAACATCGGCGCGTCCACCACCCAGCAGAACGCCCACGCGCTCTCGTCGACCAGGTTGGCCCGCCGGGCGATCTCGATCCGGGCGGCGCCGAGCAGTTCCTGCGCCTCCCGCCGGTTGGTCGAGGCGGCGAAGAAAATCGCGTCGCCGGGCTTGGCGCCGACCGCGTCGGCCAGCCCACCCAGGTGCTCGGCCGACAGGTTCTTCGCCACCGGGCCGCGCGGTTCGCCGGTCTCGGCGTCCAGCACCACGTACGCGAGGCCCCGCGCGCCGCGCGCCTTGGCCCAGTCCTGCCAGCCGTCGAGCTCCTTGCGGGTCTGCGCGGCACCGCCGGGCATCACCACCGCACCGACGTAGCCGCCCGCGTCGATCGCCCCGGCGAACACCCGGAACGCCGTGCCGCGCAGGTAGCCAGTCAGCTCGGTCAGCTCCACGCCGTAGCGCAGGTCCGGCTTGTCGGAACCGTACCGGTCCATCGCCTCGTGCCAGGTGATCCGCGGCACCGGCCCGGTGATCTCGTGCCCGGCCAGCTCGCGCCACAGCGCGCCGACGATCGACTCGCCCAGCTCGATCACGTCGTCCTGGGTGACGAACGACATCTCGATGTCAAGCTGGGTGAACTCCGGCTGCCGGTCGGCCCGGAAGTCCTCGTCGCGGTAGCAGCGGGCGATCTGGTAGTACCGCTCCATCCCGGCGACCATCAGCAGCTGCTTGAACAGCTGCGGCGACTGCGGCAGGGCGTACCAGGTGCCGGGCTGCAGCCGCACCGGCACCAGGAAGTCGCGGGCCCCCTCCGGGGTGGACCGGGTCAGCGTCGGGGTCTCGATCTCCACGAAGTCACGGTCGTGCAGCACCGTACGGGCGATCTGGTTGGCCCGCGACCGCAGCCGCAGCGCCCCGGCCGGACCGCTACGCCGCAGGTCCAGGTAGCGGTACCGCAGCCGCACGTCGTCGCCGGCGTCGACCTGGTCGTCGATCGGCAGCGGCAGCGGCGCGGCCTCGGACAGCACGGTCAGCTCGGTCGCGGTGACCTCGACCTCGCCGGTGGCCAGCTCCGGGTTGTCGTTGCCCTCCGGGCGACGGTCCACGACGCCGGTCACCCGTACGCAGAACTCGTTACGCAGTGCGTGGGCCAGCTGCATCTCCTCGCGGAACACCACCTGCGCCACGCCGGAGGCGTCGCGCAGGTCGACGAAGATGACCCCGCCGTGGTCGCGCCGGCGGGCCACCCACCCGGCAAGCGTCACCGTCGTGCCGGCGTGCGTGGCGCGCAGGCCGCCGGCGTCATGGGTACGAATCACGGCACGGAACTCCTCATCGCGGGTACGGGACTGCTTCCGCATTGTGTCAGCCCGTCCGGTACCGGTCCGCGCCGATCCCGACCCCGCCGGCACGTACCATCACCGGGCCCGACACCATCACCACCGCTCGCCGCCGGTCCCGGAGTTCACATGCTGCTGAGTTTCGCCGCCGTACTGCTACTCGCCGTGCTGGTGTCGGCGCTGGCCCACCGCACCATCCTGTCCACGGCGGCGTTGTTCCTGGTGGCCGGCTTCCTACTCGGGCCGCAGACCACCGGCGTGCTGGACGTGCAGGCCGACTCGTCGATCGTCAACACCCTCGCCGAGCTGGCGCTGTTCGCCGTGCTGTTCACCGACGGGATGCGGGTCGGCTGGCAGGACCTGCGCTCCGCCTGGCGGCTGCCCGGTCGGGCGCTGGGCTGGGGGCTGCCACTCACCCTGTTGATCACCGCGGTGCTGGCCCACTACGTGGCTGGGCTGGGCTGGGCGGAATCGCTGCTGATCGGCGCGGTGCTGGCCCCGACCGACCCGGTGTTCGCCGCCGCGCTGGTCGGCAACGAGAAGGTGCCGTACCGGCTGCGGCATCTGCTCAACGTCGAGTCCGGGATCAACGACGGCCTCGCATTGCCGTTCGTGATCCTGTTCCTGGCGATCGCCACCGGCTCCGGCGACCTGCACCTCGACGAACTGGCCACCGAACTCGCCGTCGGCCTGGCCATCGGAGTCGCCGTCCCCGCACTGGCGATCGCCCTGGAACGGACCCGGTGGTTCTCCGCGTCGGCCCTGTACGCGCCGCTCAACGGGGTGGCGATCGGCCTGCTGGTACTGGCGCTCGGGCAGGCCACCCACGGCAACCTGTTCCTGGCCGCGTTCGCCGCCGGCAGCACCATCGCCACCTTCGGCCCGCGTCAGCGGGCCGCGTTCGAGCATTTCGGCGAGAGCGTCTCCGAGTTGCTCAAACTCGCCGCGCTGTTGGTCTTCGGCGCGCTCATCTCGATCGAGTTCCTCGGCGAGATCTCCTGGCCGGGCTGGGTCTTCGCGGTGCTGGCCATCTTCGTCGCCCGGCCGGTGGCGCTGGCGATCGCGTTCGTCCGCTCCGGCCTGGCACCCCGGGAGCAGGCGGCGGCCATGTGGTTCGGGCCGAAGGGCTTCGCGTCGGTGGTGTACGGCCTGATCGTGCTCAAGTCCGGCATCGACGCCGCCGACGAGGTGTTCCACCTGGTCGCCCTGACCATCGTGATCTCGATCCTGCTGCACTCGTCGACCGACGTGGTGATCGCCAACGCGTTCGACGACGAACGGGAGACACCGGCCTGGCACGACCGCTTCCGGCGCCCAAGGGCCGACACCAGCCACGGCCCGGATCAGTCGTCGGAAGACTGACGACAGGGTCGCGGCACGCCGGACCGCGTACGGCCATCACGACGTGGCCGACTGCGGCGGCCTGGCTCTCTGCGGGTAGATCGTTTCGTGCCGGGCCAGCATGGCGACGATCTCGCCGATCTTCCGCTCGCGGGTCTGCGCCCGTTTGACGCCAATCACCCGGTTGATGAGGGCAAAACGGTTGGTCCTGGTGAGTACGTCGAACATTGCCTGGGCGGCGGGGTCAGCGGCGATCGCAGCGAGCAGATCGGCCGGCACCACGGCTTCCGAAGGCGGCGCATAGGCGGCCGCCCACCGTCCGTCTCCCTTCGCCGCGTCCACCGCAGCACGGCCGGACGGCATCATCCGCCCCTGTGCCTCCAACCGGGCCACGTGGGCGACGTTGCGCTGTGACCAGGAGCTGCGGGTCCGGCGCGGGGTGAACCGGATCCAGGAAGTCTGCTCATCCCGCTTCCGAGCCTGCCCATCGATCCAGCCGAAGCACAGCGCCTCGTCGACCGCCTGCTGCCAGGTCAGGGTGGTGACTGTGCCGCCCTTCCTGGTCAGGGCGAGCCACACTCCGGGCGATGTGCCGTGGTTGGCCGACAACCACCCGCGCAACGCCTCGGCGTCCGCGACGATCAACTCGTCCAACTCGGCGCTTGCCATAACGGCAGGCTAGCCGGTACGCCGTGGCCGCAGCTTCCGCCCGTTCGGCCGGCTCGACCCTGCCTGGTTGCATCGCACCCGGACTTCGGACGGGCTGCCCTGCGAAGTCGCCGCAGGTGAGCCGACCCGTGCGTACCAGGCCGGACAGCAGGTGACACCCAGACAGCGGATACGCGTACGTAACGTGATTGAAATGTCAGAATGCCAGCATCTGGCACGACCCAGGTCTCGATCGCTCATGGAGGTCCGGCTTGTTTCTCACCCGGCACGAGCAGGAGCGACTGCTCATCCACGTCGCAGCCGACGTGGCCTGGAAGCGCCGTGAGAGGGGCATCCGGCTCAACCACCCGGAGGCGACCGCGGTGATCACCGCCTTCCTGCTGGAAGGTGCCCGGGACGGCCGCAGCGTGGCGGAGCTGATGGAGGCCGGGCGCACCGTGCTCGGCCGCGAGGACGTGCTCGACGGAGTGCCGGAGATGCTCCCCGAGGTGCAGGTGGAAGCCACCTTCCCCGACGGGACGAAGCTGGTCACCGTACACGAGCCGATCTCCTAGGAGCGAGATTGAGCGCACCATCCACGCCGTCGGGCACCGACGGCGGCACAGTCGTTCCCGGTGAACTGATCCCCGGCGACGGGCCGGTCACCCTCCATCCCGGCCGTCCGGTGCTGACCCTGCCGGTCGTCAACACTGGCGACCGGCCGGTGCAGGTCGGCTCGCACTACCACTTCGCCGAGGCCAACCCGGCGCTGGACTTCGACCGGTCCGCCGCGTGGGGTCACCGGCTGGCGGTGCCGGCCGGCACCTCGGTGCGCTTCGAGCCCGGCGTCGACCGGGAGGTCACCCTGGTGCCGTTCGGCGGTCGGCGGATCGTCGCCGGGCTGCGCGGCGAATGCGGCGGCGAGCTGGACGGGCGCGGCCCGGCCGGCGGTACGGGCGCCGGGCGCCCGGCCGACCAGGCGGGCACCGGTGAGACGGGAGGCACGGCGTGAGCACCCTGGACCGGCGGCGGTACGCCGCACTGCTCGGCCCGACCACCGGTGACCGGATCCGGCTGGCGGACACCAACCTGCTGATCGAGGTCGAGGAGGACCGCTGCGCGCCGCCCGGCGCCGACGGAACCCCGGCGTACGGCGACGAGGTGGTCTTCGGCGGCGGGAAGGTGATCCGCGAGTCGATGGGCCAGTCCCTGGCCACCCGGGCCGAAGGGGCACCCGACACGGTGATCACCGGCGCGGTGGTGCTCGACCACTGGGGCGTCGTCAAGGCCGACGTCGGCATCCGAGACGGCCGGATCGTCGCGCTCGGCAAGGCCGGCAACCCGGACACGATGGACGGGGTGCACCCCGACCTGGTGATCGGGCCGGGCACCGAGATAATCGCCGGCAACGGCAAGATCCTCACCGCCGGGGCGATCGACAGCCACGTACACCTGATCTGCCCGCAGATCCTGGAGACAGCGCTGGCCAGCGGCGTCACCACCATCATGGGCGGCGGCACCGGGCCGGCCGAGGGCAGCAAGGCGACCACGGTCACCCCCGGCCCGTGGCACCTGGGCATGATGCTCGCCGCGCTCGACCCGTGGCCGGTCAACGTGCTGCTGCTCGGCAAGGGCAACACGGTCAGCGAAGAATCCATGTGGGAGCAGCTGCGCGGCGGCGCCGGCGGGTTCAAGCTGCACGAGGACTGGGGCACCACCCCGGCGGCGATCGACGCCTGCCTGCGGGTGGCCGACGCCTCCGGTGTGCAGGTGGCGATCCACACCGACACCCTCAACGAAGCCGGGTACGTGGAGTCCACCCTGGGCGCGATCGCCGGCCGGTCGATCCACGCGTACCACACCGAAGGGGCCGGCGGCGGGCACGCGCCGGACATCATGCGGGTCGCCGCCGAGCCGAACGTGCTGCCGTCGTCGACCAACCCGACCCGCCCGCACACCGTCAACACCCTCGACGAGCACCTCGACATGCTGATGGTCTGCCACCATCTGAACCCGAGCGTGCCGGAGGACCTGGCGTTCGCCGAGAGCCGGATCCGGCCCAGCACGATGGCCGGGGAGGACATCCTGCACGACCTCGGCGCCATCTCGATGATCGGCTCCGACTCGCAGGCGATGGGGCGCGTCGGCGAGGTGGTCATGCGGACCTGGCAGACCGCGCACGTGATGAAGGCGCGCCGTGGCGCGCTGCCCGGCGACGGGCCGGCCGACAACATGCGGGCCCGACGGTACGTGGCTAAGTACACGATCTGCCCGGCGGTGGCGCACGGCGTCGAGGGCGAGGTCGGCTCGGTCGAGCCGGGCAAGCTGGCCGACCTGGTGCTGTGGGATCCGGCGTTCTTCGGCGTACGGCCGCATCTGGTGATCAAGGGCGGCATGATCGCCTGGGCGCAGATGGGCGACGCGAACGCGTCCATCCCGACCCCGCAGCCGATGCTGCCGAGGCCCATGTTCGGCGCGTACGGCACCGTGCCGGCCGCCACCAGCCTGGCGTTCGTCGCGCCGGCTGCGATCGACGCGCTGCTCGGTGACCGGCTCGGGATCCGTCGCCGGCTCGCCCCGGTCGCCGACACCCGGCGGCGGGGCAAGGCCGACATGCCGCTGAACGACGCCACCCCCCGGATCGAGATCGACGCGGACACGTTCACGGTACGCATCGACGGGGAGACGATCGAGCCGGCTCCGGCGGTGGAGCTGCCGATGGCGCAGCGCTACTTCCTGTTCTGACCGCCGGCGATGATGACGATGTGTCACGCCCGGACCCGCCGATGAGCGGGCTCGCCACGCTGCTGGTGCTGGCCGATGGCCGGTTGCCGGCCGGCGGGCATGCCCACTCCAGCGGGCTGGAGGCGGCCGTCGTCGCCGGCCGGGTCCGTGACCTGGCCGGCGTGGCGGCGTACCTGACCGGCCGGCTCACCACCGGTGGGCGTACCGCCGCCGCGTTCGCTGCGGCTGCCACGGCCAGCGCAGCGGCAGCCCACGGTGCCACCGCGACCGGAGCCGCCGGCCGGCTGGACGCGCTCGACGACGGTATCGACGCCCGCACCCCGTCGCCCGCGCTGCGCCGCGCGTCGCGGGCACAGGGCCGGGCGTTGCTGCGCGCCGGACGGGGCATCTGGGCGCTGCCGGCGGGCGGCCCCCGGGACCGCCACCAGCCGGTCGCGCTCGGCGTGGTCGCCGCCGCCGCCGGCCTCGGCCCGGCCGATGCGGCGCTGGCCGCCGCATACACCGCCGTCACCGGACCGGCCAGCGCCGCCGTGCGGCTGCTCGGCCTCGACCCGTACGCGGTGCACGGCCTGCTGGCCCGGCTCGCGCCGGACATCGACGCGGTCGCCGCCGGGGCGGCCGCCCTGGCCGACCGGCCGGTCGACGACCTGCCCGCCGGCTCGGCCCCGATCCCGGAGGTCGACGCCGAACACCACGCCACCTGGGAGGTGCGTCTCTTTGCGTCCTGAACCACACACCCACGTCCACGGCGGGTCCGCCGAACCGCACGCGCACACCGACGGGGAGGTACCGCACACCCACCCCGATCCGGGGGTCGACCCGCACCCGCCCCGGCTGCCGGACGGCTCCCCCGCGCTGCGGATCGGCATCGGCGGGCCGGTCGGCTCCGGCAAGACCGCGCTGGTCGCCGCGCTGTGCCGGGCGCTCGCCGACGAGTTGCGGCTGGCCGTGGTCACCAACGACATCTACACCACCGAGGACGCCGACTTCCTGCTGCGCAACGGCGTCCTGCCGGCGGAGCGGGTCCGGGCGGTGGAGACCGGCTGCTGCCCGCACACCGCGATCCGCGACGACATCTCCGCCAACCTTGACGCCATCGAGGACCTGTCCGACCAGTTGGGCACCCTCGATCTGGTGCTGGTGGAAAGTGGCGGGGACAACCTGACCGCCACGTTCAGCCGGGGCCTGGTCGACCAGCAGATCTTCGTGGTCGACGTGGCCGGCGGTGACAAGGTGCCGCGTAAGGGCGGGCCCGGGGTGAGCACCGCCGACCTGCTGGTGATCAACAAGACGGACCTGGCGCCGCTGGTCAACGCCGACCTGTCGGTGATGCAACGCGACGCCGCCGCCCGCCGGGGCGAGCTGCCGACGGTGTTCCTGTCGCTGGTGCAGGACCGGACGGCGACGCCGGTGGCCGAATGGATCCGGGGGCTGCTGCGGGCCCGCGCCCAGACCCCGGCGGAGGTCGCCGGCTGATGCGGGCCCACGCCCGGCTGGTCGCCGAGGTCGACGCCGCCGGGCGGACCCGGCTGGTCTGCCTGCGCGGCGAGCCGCCGCTGGTGCTGCGCCGTACCGGCCCGGCAGCGGCCGCCGGCGACGAGGTCCAGGTGCATCTGGTCGGCGCGGCGGCCGGCCCGCTCGGCGGCGACGACCTGCGGCTGGACGTCGACGTCGGGCCGGGGGCGCGGGTGTGTCTGCGTACTGTCGCAGCGTCGCTGGCGTTGCCCGGACCCGACGGCCGCCGGTCGAGGCTGCAGATGCTGGTCCGGGTTGCGACCGGCGGCGAGCTGCGCTGGCTGCCGGAGCCGTTGATCGCCGCCGCCGGCTGCCACCACCTGTCCCGGTCGGTGGTGGAGCTGGCCGACGGCGCGGCCGTGGTGTGGCGGGAGGAGCTGGTCTGCGGGCGCGACGGTGAGCCGTCCGGCGACGCCCGGATCGACACCACCGTCCGGTACGCGGGCCGCACGGTGCTGCGTACCGACCTGGCGGTGGGGCCGCGCGCCGACGGCTGGGCCGGGCCGGCGGTGCTCGCCGGGGCGAAGGCGACCGGTTCGGTGCTGGTGGTCCGGCCGGAGTGGGCAGCCGGCGGGCCCCCGGCGGCCGGCCCGCTCGGCCCCGGCGCGGCCCGGCTGCCGCTGGCCGGCGGGCCGGCGGTGCTGGTCACCACGACCGGCCCGACCGCCCGCGGCGTCCGCACCGAACTCGACCGGGCCGAACCCGACCGGGCCGAACCCGACCGGGCCGGGGCTCAGCCGCCGACGTAGGCCGCGAGGTGCTCACCGGTCAGCGTCGAACGGGCCGCGACCAGGTCGGCCGGTGTGCCCTCGAAGACGATCCGACCACCGTCGTGACCGGCACCCGGCCCCAGATCGATGATCCAGTCGGCGTGTGCCATGACCGCCTGGTGGTGCTCGATGACGATCACCGACTTGCCGGCGTCGACCAGCCGGTCGAGCAGGCCGAGCAACTGCTCGACGTCGGCCAGGTGCAGGCCGGTGGTCGGCTCGTCGAGAACGTAGACGCCGCCCTTCTCCGCCATGTGGGTGGCCAGTTTCAGCCGCTGCCGCTCGCCGCCGGACAGGGTGGTGAGCGGCTGGCCGAGGGTGAGGTAGCCGAGCCCGACGTCGGCGAGCCGACGCAGGACGGCGTGCGCGGCCGGGGTGCGGGCGTCGCCGGACGCGAAGAACTCCTCGGCCTCGGCCACCGACATCGCCAGCACCTCGCTGATGTCCCGGCCGCCGAGCTGGTACTCCAGCACCGCCGCCTGGAACCGCCGGCCCTGGCAGTCCTCGCAGACGGTGGCGACGCCGGCCATCATCGCCAGGTCGGTGTAGATGACCCCGGCACCGTTGCAGGTCGGGCAGGCGCCCTCGGAGTTGGCGCTGAACAGCGCCGGCTTGACCCCGTTGGCCTTCGCGAACGCCTTGCGGATCGGGTCGAGCAGCCCGGTGTACGTCGCCGGGTTGCTGCGCCGAGAGCCTCGGATACCGGTCTGGTCGATCGACACCGCCCCCGCGTCGGCCGGGATCGACCCGTGCAGCAGCGAACTCTTGCCGGAGCCGGCGACCCCGGTCACCACGACCAGCACACCGAGCGGGATGTCGACGTCGACGTCGCGCAGATTGTTGGCGTTCGCGCCACGGATCTCCAGCGCGCCGGTGGGCTCGCGGACCGACTTCTTCAGGTTGGCCCGGTCGTCGAGGTGGCGGCCGGTGACGGTGACGCTGGCCCGCAGCCCGTCCACGGTGCCTTCGAACATCACCTCGCCGCCGGCGGTGCCGGCACCGGGGCCGAGGTCGACGACGTGGTCGGCGATCGCGATCGTCTCCGGCTTGTGCTCGACGACCAGCACCGTATTGCCCTTGTCCCGCAGCCGCAGCAGCAGGTTGTTCATCCGGGCGATGTCGTGCGGGTGCAGCCCGATGGTCGGCTCGTCGAAGACGTAGGTGACGTCGGTCAACGACGACCCGAGATGCCGGATCATCTTGGTGCGCTGCGCCTCACCGCCGGACAGGGTGCCCGCCGGGCGGTCCAGCGAGAGGTAGCCGAGGCCGATCTCCACGAACGAGTCGAGGGTGTGCCGCAGCGCGGTCAGCAGCGGTGCGACCGACGGCTCGGCCAGCGCCTGGACCCACTCGGCGAGGTCACTGATCTGCATCGCGCACGCGTCGGCGATGTTGATCCCGTTGATCTTCGACGACCGGGCCGCCTCGTTCAGCCGGGTGCCGGCGCAGTCCGGGCAGGTGGTGAAGGTGATCGCCCGCTGCACGAACGCCCGGATGTGCGGCTGCATCGCGTCGACGTCCTTGGCCAGGAACGACTTCTGGATCCGCGGGATCAGACCCTCGTACGTCACGTTGACGTTGTCGACCTTGATCCGGGTCGGCTCCTTGTACAGCAGGTCGTGCAGCTGCGACTTGGTGAACCTGCGGATCGGCTTGTCCGGGTCGAAGAATCCGCAGCCGCTGAAGATTCGCCCGTACCAGCCGTCGACGCTGTAGCCGGGGATGGTCAGCGCGCCCTCGTTGAGCGACTTGCTGTCGTCGTACAGCGCGGTCAGGTCGAAGTCGGTGACCGACCCCCGACCCTCGCAGCGCGGGCACATGCCGCCCAGCCGGGTGAAGGTCTGCTTCGTGGTCTTGCTGGCGCCGCGTTCGACGGTTATCGCCCCGCTGGCCCGCACCGACGCCAGGTTGAAGGAGAACGCGTTGGGCGGGCCGACGTACGGCTGCCCGAGCCGGCTGAACAGGATCCGCAGCATCGCGTTGGCGTCGGTGGCGGTGCCGACCGTGGACCGCGGATCGCCGCCCATCCGCTCCTGGTCGACGATGATCGCCGTGGTCAGCCCATCGAGCACGTCGACCTCGGGCCGGGCCAGCGTCGGCATGAACCCCTGCACGAAGGCGCTGTACGTCTCGTTGATCAGGCGCTGCGACTCGGCCGCGACCGTGCCGAACACCAGCGAGCTCTTGCCCGAACCGGAGACCCCGGTGAACACCGTCAGCCGGCGTTTCGGGATCTCGACGCTGACGTCCTTGAGGTTGTTCACCCGCGCGCCGTGCACCCGGATCAGGTCGTGACTGTCGGCGGCGTGCGGGGTGGACGGCCGCTCCCCCGACGCGGTGGCCCTGCTCATCGAAATCCCCTACCTATCGAGTCTGCTGGATGCGGATCAGGTTGCCGGCGGGATCCCGCACGGCGCAGTCGCGGACCCCGTACGGCTGCTCGGTCGGCTCCTGGACGATGTCCGCGTCGCCGGCCTGCAGCCGCTCGAAGACCCCGTCGAGGTCGCTGGTGGCCAACAGGATGCCGGCGTAGGTGCCCTTGGCCATCATCTCGGTGATGGTACGGCGCTCGTCGTCGGTGATGCCGGGGTCGACACCCGGCGGGTGCAGCACGATCGCGGTGCCGGGCTGGTCGACCGGGCCGACGGTGAGCCAGCGCATCCCGTCGTAGCCGACGTCCAGGCGCAGTTCGAAGCCGAGCAGGTCACGCCAGAAGGCCAACGCGGCGTCGGCGTCGTCATGCGGCAGGAAGCTGGAGTGAATCGTGATGTCCATGGCGGTCACGCTAGTTGCGCCGCCGGGGCCCGTGCTTCTCGATTCCTGATCGGTCTGGTGACCTGTTTTGCCAGGCAGGCGGGCATCTCCGGGCGTGCGGAGCCGGCCCGGCGCCGGTAGACGCTGGGCGGGACGCCGACCAGTTCGGTGAACCGGGTGCTGAAGGTGCCCAGCGACGCGCAGCCGACCGCGAAACAGACGTCGGTGATGCTCAGGTCACCCCGGCGCAGCAGCGCCATCGCGCGTTCGATGCGCCGGGTCATCAGGTACGCGTACGGCGACTCGCCGTAGGCGCGCCGAAACTCGCGGCTGAGGTGCCCGGCCGACATGTGCACGCCACGGGCCAGGGCCTCGACGTCGAGTGGCCGGGCGTACTCCCGGTCGATCCGGTCGCGCACCCGGCGCAGCCGCGCCAGGTCGCCCAGGTGCTGCTCCTGCCTCGCACTGCCGGTCACCCGGGCGATGCTGCCACACCCCGTCGGCACTTCCCGCCCGGCGCGGCCCAACCTACGGTGCGGCGGGAGCGTAGCGTGCGTTCGGCATGTGAACGACACGTAGGAAGGCGGGCAGGCGCCACGGCCGCGGCCCTCCGACGACGACGTCGCGACGCAGAGCGGCGACGGCGGTGCCGGTCCGACCGAACAGCATCAGGTTGAACCGGGCCGGACGGAACCGCAGCCGGACGTCGACCGGGTCGTCCGGTGGGGCGAGCCGGATCCGTCCGTCACCGAGCACGACGGTCGCGGTCGGGGTGTACGCAGAACGGAACTGCACCGCGATCGGCCGTTTCGGCATTGCCCGCGAGGTGTCCAGCAGGACGCCGTAGTCGTGGTGCAGCATCCCGAGAAAGAACTGGTCGAAGTACAGCGACGCGTAGTCGTCGGGCATCGACCAGGGGCGGCGCAACACCCGGGCGATGTCCCAGCCGTGCACCAGCAGCTCGTTGACCAGGTGTGCCACCATGCCGGCGATCGGCACCCGCGCGTCGCCCAGCCACTGGACGGTCCTTTCCGGCGGCAGCTGGGCGGTCGCCGCGAGAATCGCGTCGGTCGCCTCGCCGAGCAGTTCGGCGAGGCGAGCCGGGTCGCGTTCGGTGAAGTGCCGCAGCACATGGTCGTTGACGTCGGCGACGGTGTCGACGTTCGCGGCGGACAGGGCCGCGCGGATGTCGGGGATCTGCAGCGGCGGCTCGTCACCCTCGACGAGGGTGACGTACAGCATCGCGATGCTCACCACGTGCGCGGCGGTGTCCGACACCGTCCAGTCGCGGGTCGCCATCGCCTTCGGCTGACTGTCGACTGTCAGCAGTGATTGGAATCGGTCGGTGAGGACACTCAACGCCGTACGGGCCAGGGTCCAGCGGTCAACGGGCACAACGAAACTCATCCGGTGATCGTGGCACCGGCTGCGTCGACAGTGTTCCTTGACGTTGCGCGTTTCATGCGCGATTTCCGATGAGCCGACCCTGGCCGGGGTCGCGCCTGGCGACGACACGGGCGAGGGTGCGCAGCATGGTACGGACGAAGCGGTCGAAGACACGGTCGGGCAGAATCCGCCGGGCCGCCAGGATCACCCTGGCGGCCCGGCCGACGGGGTAGCGGGTCCGTGGCCGGCGGGCGCGCACCGCTCTGGCGACGGCGTCGGCGACCACCGAGGGCGGCGACGCCGGGCCGTCCTCGACCGCGAGGATGGCCGCGCCAAGTGCCGCCTGGTCGGCGTACGGGCCGCGACCCGAGGTGTCGAGGAGATGCTGGCCGGCGATGGCGGGCCACTCGGTGGCGATCGCACCGGGCTGGATGACGACCACGTCGATGCCGAGTGGGGCGAGCTCCATCCGCATCGAGTCGCTGAGTCCTTCGACGGCGAACTTGGTGGCGTGGTACCAGCCGCCGAGCGGCTCGTGGATCTTCCCACCGATTGACGAGATGTTGACGATGCGTCCACTGCCCTGCCGGCGCATCTGCGGCAGCACGAGTTGCGTCAGCCGGGCCAGGCCGAACACGTTGACGTCGAACTGGCGGCGGGCCTCGTCCAAGGGCACGTCCTCGACCGCGCCGAACGAACCATACCCGGCGTTGTTGACCAGCACGTCGACCCGCCCGGATTCGGCCAGTACCTGTTTGACGAGGTCGACCAGCGCGGCGTCGTCGGTGATGTCGGCCCGCACGGGCCGGATGCCGACGTCGGCCAACGGGGTGATCCGGTCGAGCCGGCGGGCGACGGCGTAGACGTGGTAGCCCATGGCGCGCAGCTTGCGGGCGGTGGCCTCGCCGATGCCGGAGGAGGCGCCGGTGACGACGGCGACCTTGTCGCTCATGATCTCTCCCTTGGTAACCAACTAGATAGTTACATCATCGGCGCTACCCGCGCAGTTGTCAACCAACCAGTTGGTTTTGGGTAGGCTGGCGGCATGGTCCGCGACTCCACCGCCACCAAGCACCGGATCCTCGACGCCGCCACCGTCGAGTTCGCCGCCCACGGCCTGGCCGGCGCCCGGGTCGACCGGGTAGCCGAGCGCGCCGGCGCCAACAAGCAGCTGATCTACGCGTACTTCGGCAGCAAGGAACGGCTCTTCGACACCACCCTCGCCACCCACCTGGAGCGCTTCATGGAAGCGGTGCCCTTCGACGCAGACGACATACCCGGCTACGCCACCGCGATGTTCGACTTCGGCGTCACGCACCCGGACCTGCTCCGACTGCTGCAGTGGCACACCCTCGAACGGCCCGGCGAGCTCGCCCGGATGGAGCAGAACCACCACACGACCCGACGGAAACTGGCCGCCCTGGCCGAGGCCCAGGCCGCCGGCCTGGTCGACGACACGCTCCCGCCCGCCGAACTGCTCGCCGTCGTTCTCGCCGTCGCCCGGGCCTACGACGATCCGGCGCCGACGTCGGTGGCCGCGCGCCGGGCCAGCGTGACCACCGCCGTACGCCGGCTCGTCACCCCCGGCCCGCGCCCGTAGAGCCAGCTCGTCACTCCGCCCGCGACCGTAGAACCCGGCGACCCGGGTCCGGCGCGCCGCCGGTCCGCGACATCGAAACGGTTGTGCCGGGAACCAGCGACGCCGTTGCACCGACTACTCCTATCGAACCCCGGGACACATTATTGACTGACGTCTATCTGGAGCGCTCCGTGCCGCGACCCCGCATGCTTGCCGCCGTCCTCGCCGCGTCGATCGGACTCACCACAGCCTGCAGCGCTGACTCCGGTGGTGGCGCCACCTCGACGACATTGCGGATCGGGTTGGGCACCGAGTCGGGCGCACTGGACCCGCACGCGTTCACCGGCAACTTCCTGCTCCTCGACGCCATCTACGAGCCACTGGTCAGCTACGGCGAGGACGGGCAACTGGAGCCGGGCCTGGCCGAGTCCTGGACGGTGGCACCGGACGGACGGCAAGTGAGTTTCGACCTACGCGACGACGTGCACTTCACCGACGGGACGCCGGTCGACGCCATGGCCGTCAAGTGGAACTTCGACCGGTGGGTGGGCAACGAACGCTTCTCGTTCTTCCGGGCCTCGCAGGTCGTCTCCGCTGTGGACGCCCCGGATCCGGACACAGTCGTGCTCACCCTGTCCGAACCGTACGAACCGCTGCTGCAGGAGTTGTCGATCGTCCGTCCTGTCCGGCTGCTCAGCCCGGAGTCCGCCGGCGCCGACGGCACCTTCCAGGACCCGGTGGGCACCGGGGCGTGGAAGCTGGTGTCCAACGGCGCCACCGGCACCGTGCTGGAGCGCAACGACGACTACTGGGGGCCGAAGCCCAGTCTGGAACGGCTCGAGTTCAAGGTGATCCCGGATTCGCAGGCCCGCGTCGACGCACTCACCAACGGCGAGATCGATCTGATCGGCGGCGCCTACCTGGCCCCGATCACGCCGGTGGAGGCGCAGTCCTTGCGCGATCGCGCCGGCGTACGGCTGATCACCGGCGCGGCGGACGTCTCGATCCTGCTCGGGTTCAACCCCGACGGCCCCGCCGGCGACCGGGCGGTCCGAGAGGCCGTCGGCCGGGCGATCGACACCGAGGCGCTAGCGACGGCGTTGTTCCTGGGCCAAGCGGAACCGGCCCGTCGGGTGTTCCCGCCGAGCGTGCCGGACTCCGGTACCGATCTGCCGGTCGGCTTCGACCGGGCCGCCGCAGGGCGGGTGCTAGACACCGCAGGCTACCTCCGCGAAGGGGAGATCCGGACCCGCGACGGCGAGCCGCTGTCGTTGCGGCTGCTCATCCCGGCCGCACCGGCCGAGGGGCAGCTCGATCCGCGCACCATGGCCGCCGCGATCGCCTCCGCTCTGCAGGAGGTGGGGATCGGCGTGGAACTGGTCCCGGTCGACGCCGCCGCCTACTACGACGAGCGGGCCGAGGGCAGGTACGACCTGACCTTCTTCGAAACCCTCGGCGCCCCGTACGACCCGTCCAGCTCGATCGTGTCCCTGTTCACCGACGGGGCCCGGGCGCCGCTGTGGGTGACGCCGACCACCGAGGACCTGGTCGACAAGGCGTTGTTCGCCACCGACCCCGCTGAACGTTCCGAGGCCTACCAGGACCTCTACGAGGCGGTGGCCGCTGATACCGGGTTCGTCCCGTTGGTGTACCGGCCCCGACTGTGGGCGGTGCGCGACGGGGTGAACGGCTTCGCGGTGCCGCCCACCGACGTAGATCTCGAACTGACCGGGGTCACCGTCGGGTGAGCGTGTCCCTGCGGCCACGGTCCGTCGGCGGCCACCTCGTACGGTGGACCGTCGACACCGTCGGCGTGCTGCTCGCGCTGTCGGCCGGAACGTTCGCGCTGGTGCTGCTGGCCCGCGGCGATCCCGCCGCGGTGCTGGCGGCCACCCGGGCCGGCCGGCCGGCGACTCCGGAGCAGGTCGAGGCCGTCCGCTCCGAACTTGGGCTGAACGCTCCCGCCCCGGTGCGGTACGTGCGGTGGCTGGCCGACGCCGCCACCGGCGACTTCGGACTGTCACTGCGGACGAACCTGCCGATCGGCCCCGAGGTCGCCGACCGGCTGGCCGTGACGGCGGGGCTGGTGGCGGGATCGGTCGTGGTGGCCGTGGTGGTGGGGATGACCGTCGGCGTCGCCGGGGCGGTGGCCGGGCGGGGGCCGCTGCGTGGGGTACTGCGGATCGGGGCGCTGCTGGCGACGTCGGTGCCGGCGTTCTGGCTGAGCTACCTCCTGGTTCTGCTGCTGGCTCTACGGTGGCAACTGGTGCCGACGTCAGGCATGGCCGGTCCCGCCACCTGGGTGATGCCGATGGCGGTGCTCGGGCTGCCGGCGGCCGGAGTGCTCAGCCGGGTGGTGGCTGTCACGTTACGGGAAGCGATCGACCGGCCCTACGTCCTGGCGGCGCTGGCCCGGGGCAGCGGGCCGATGTCTATCGTGCTCCGGGACGGTCTGCCGAACGCGGCCGGGCCGATCCTGTCCGTAACCGGGGTGATCATCGGCGGTCTGCTGGTTGGCACGGTCGTGGTGGAACAAATCTTCGGCTGGCCCGGTCTCGGGGCGTACTTCGTCCACGCCGCCGCCGCCCGTGACGTGCCGGCCCTGCAGGCCAGCGCGCTCGTGCTCGGCGGAGGTTTCATCCTGGCCAATCGGCTCGCCGACGTCGTGCAGGTCCTCGTCGATCCCCGGGCCCGGTCGGGCATCGGATGACGGCCGGACATGGAAAGTGGACGATGCCCGCCCCGGTACGGACGGCGCTGGTCGGCCTGCCGTTGGCCGGGTTCGCGATCGTGGGGCTGCTCGCACCGGTGCTGGCGCCGGCCGACCCGGCGGCCAACGATCTGTCGGCCAGTCTGCTGCCGCCGTCGGCGGCCCATCTGCTCGGCACCGACCAGCTGGGCCGTGACCAGCTCAGCCGGCTCCTGCACGGTGCGCGAATCTCACTCGCCGTCACGGCGGCGGTCCTGCTGGTCTCGGTGACCATCGGGGTGCTCGCCGGCGCTGTCGCCGGATACCTGGGTGGCTGGGTCGACCGAATCGTCGCCCGGGTCATCGACATGGCGGTCTCGCTACCGGGAATGCTGGTGGCGCTGGCGGTCATCGGCATACGTGGCCCCGGTGTGGAGAATCTCGTCGTCGCGATGTCGCTGTGGACGTGGGCCCCGTACGCGCGGATCGCCCGCGCCCGCGTCGCGGGTCTGCGGGCCAGTCCGCACCTGGACGCGCTGCGGCTGCTCGGCGCCGGCCCGGTGCGCGTCATCGGCCGTCATCTGCTTCCGAGCGCCCTCGCCCCGTGCCTGGTCTATGCCAGCACCGACGTCGGCTCCATCGTCCTCGGCGTCGCCACGCTGAGCTTCCTCGGCCTCGGCATCCCACCACCGCAGGCGGAGTGGGGCCAGATGCTCATCGAAGGCCGGCCCTACCTTGCCTCCGCCTGGTGGCTGGCCTACCCGCCCGGAATCGCGATCACCGCCGTCGTGTTCGCGAGCAACCTGCTCGGCGAACGGCTGGCGGTCGGCGACAAGCGCCCGTCGGTGCTGCGTTGGATACTTCCGGCCCGGCTGCGGGTGCCGCGACCCAGGCGGCCGGGGCCCGGGGTGCCCGCAACCGGCAGCACGGAGACCACGGCCACCGTCACGTCGAGGGCCGCTGCCGACGACGACGTACTGCTGCGGGTGCGCGACCTGTCCGTAGCCTATCCACGTGCCGGTGGCTTCCGGCGCGCCGTCGCCGACGTCTCCTACGCGGTACGCCGTGGCGAGACGCTGGCGATCGTCGGCGAGTCCGGCAGCGGCAAGACCACCTCCGCGTTGGCGCCCTTCGGGCTGCTGGACCCGAGCGCGCTAGTCTCCGGTTCTGCGCAGCTGCGGACCGGGCCAACGGCACGTGAGCTCGTCGGACTCGCCCTCCTGCAACGCCGCCGGGTCAACGGCCGCCGGGTCGGGGTGGTGTTCCAGGACAGTCTCGCCGTGTTCGATCCGCTGCGCAGCATCGGCGCGCACGTCGACGAGGCGGTCCGCAACGCGGGCGGCCGGGGCCGGCGGGCGGCGGTCCGCCGGGTCAGTGAGGACCTGCTGCGCCTCGCCGGTCTGCCCGACCCGACGGCGGTCGCCGGCCAGTATCCCCACCAGCTCTCCGGCGGGATGCGGCAACGGGTCCAGATCGCCGTCGCAATCGCCGGTGAGCCGGAGCTGCTCGTCGCCGACGAACCAACCTCCGCGCTCGACGTCACCGTCCAGGCGCGCCTACTCGACCTGCTCGGGCAGCTCCGCGACGAGCTGCGTATGGCCATGGTCGTCGTCAGCCACGATCTGGCGGTGGTCACCCGGCTGGCCGACGCCGTGGCCGTGATGTACGCCGGCCGGATCGTGGAGTACGGGCCGCTCGACACCGTGGTCCGTCATCCCGACCATCCGTACACCCGGGGTCTGCTCGACGCCGTGCCGCGTCCCGGTGCGGCACCGGGCACCCGGTTCCGCACCATGCCGGGACGCTCCGGTGCCGGGCCGGACGACACGTCAGGTTGCGCGTTCGCTCCCCGGTGTCCGATCGCCGTAGCCGGATGCGGGCACGAGCAGCCCGTGCTGTTGGCGGTGGGAGCGGACCCGGCGCACCGGTCGGCGTGCCCGCCGACCCGGACGGCCGACGCGTCGCTGCGGCGCGTGGCACTCGGCGACCTGGACGGAGACTGACCGATGCTGGAGATCGAACAGCTCACCGCCGACCACCCCCGGCGGCACGGCCGGGGCCGGCTCAGTGTGGTCGAGGACGTCACGCTCCGGGTCGCCGCCAGCGAGATCGTCGGGCTCGTCGGCGAATCGGGCTGCGGCAAGACAACTCTCGCCCGCGTGGCCACCGGACTGCACCGGCCCCGGGTCGGATCGGTGCGGTTCGAGGGTGTCGACATCCACGCCCTGCGCGGTCGCGCGCTGCGGGCACACCGACGACAGGTCCAGATGGTGTTTCAGGACCCGTACCTGACCCTCAGCCCTGTCCAGACGGTGCGCCAGGCCGTCGCCGAGCCACTGCACATCCACCGGATCGGCAACGGCCGGTCCCGCGCCGCACGGGTGGACGAGCTGCTCGACCTCGTCGGGCTCGGCCCCGGGGTCGGCGGACACCGGCCCCGGCAGCTGTCCGGCGGTCAGCAGCAACGGGTGGCGATCGCCCGCGCGCTGGCGCTGGGACCACGCCTGCTGGTGTGCGACGAACCCGTCACCGCGCTCGACGTCTCGGTGCAGGCGAAGATCCTCAACCTGCTGTGCGATCTGCGCGACCGGCTCGGCCTGGCCTGCCTGTTCATCTCCCACGATCTCGCCGTCGTCCGGCAACTCGCCAACCGCGTCGCGGTCATGCGGCGCGGCCGCATCGTCGAGCAGGGACCGACCGGGCAGGTCACCGGCGGCCCGCGCCATCCGTACACCCGGGCGCTGCTCGCGGCGACCCCCACCATCGACCTCGGCGCCACCGACCGGCCACGACGTCACGCGTCCGAGCCGGCCGGGTTGTCGTAGACGGTGACGTGGGTGCCGGTGCCGAGGTAGGGCTCCCGGCGCCAGCCACCCCAGCGGTGCCGACGGCGCAGACCGGCGAGGCGGGCCATCAGGTCGAGCTCGGACGGCCAGGCGTAGCGCATCGACACCGGGGCCAGCCGCATCCCGTCGTTGCTGATCAGGATGTGCTGGCCGTCGAAACGCTGGTCTACGGGGTCGTGGCGGACCGCGACCAGGCGGACGTGGTCGTGGTCGACACGGTGGGCGTCGACGCTCTGCTGCCGCTGGTAGCGGGCGAGGTCGGGCACCAGGCACTCCAGCACGAACAGCCCGCCCGGCAACAGTCGTCGGGCGACGTTGGCGAAGCACCGTACCTGCTCCTCCTGGGTCATCAGGAAGAAGAAGGTGGTGAAGACGACGAAGACCATGGCGAACCGGTCGTCGGTGCCGGGATCGACGTCGGCCATGTCGCCGATGGTGACGGGAATCCGGTCGCCGCCTGGCTTGGCCCGCATCCGGGCCACCATCGCCTCGGAGGCGTCGATGCCCCGCAGATCGATCCCGCGACCCGCCAACGGAACGGTGACCCGGCCGGTGCCGACCGCCAGTTCGAGGACCGGCCCGGCCGGCCCGTGCCCGATCAGGTCGGCCAGGCAGTCGACGGCATCGGTCGGGTCGAGGTCGGCGTGCCACTCGTCGTAGACGTCGGCGTTGCGCTCACCGTAGGTCTCCGGTCCGTACGTGGTCATGAGGCTCCTGTCCGAGGCTTCAGTGCAGCGGTCGCATGTCGTGGGTGACGGTGCCGGCGGCGGCCAGCGAGTGGTAGAGCCCGATCTCGGCGGTGGGCCCTTCGGCCATCACCAGGGCGGTGCAGCCGCGTTGGTCGGCGAGGTGGACGATCCGGTCACCGGGCTGGGCGGTCGGGAAGAACTCCGGGCCGCCGGGGAACATCGGTAGCCGTTCGGGTCCGCGCCAGCCGGCGAGTCGGCCGGCCGCCGGTGGATGCAGGAACGTCATGCCGTAGCCACGGTCGGCACTCAGTGGTGCGTCGAGCAGCCGGGGCCGTCGGCCGAGCGCGGTGTCGGTCACCGCCGCGTACACGTTCACCCCGAGCGACCGGCACATCATCTCCCCGATGACCGCCCCGGCGATCCGGCCGTTGATCTCCACGACCTCGGGGCCGGCCGGGGTGTGGGCGAACTCGGTGTGTGCCACGCCGTCGGTGAACCCGACGGCGGCGAGGACCTCCCCGATCCAGGTCGCCAGCCGCTCCGACTCGGCTGGCGGGAGCGCGACTGGAAAAGCGACGGCCTCCTCCCGGCGGACCGGCTCGGGGGTGTGAATGTGCACAGCGATCCCGAGCAGTCTGGTGTGCCCACGCCAGCTGACGGTCTCGGCGCTGTACACCGGGCCCGGGAAGTACGGTTCGACCACCAGGTGTCGACCCAGCAGGGTGGCTTCGGCGACCTCGCGGGCGGTCCGGTCGCGTTCGGCGTCGTCGCGGATCAGCCACACCGACCGGGACGATGTGCCCGCCGAGTCCTTCACTATCACCGGGTAGCCGATCGCCGCGACCGCCCCGGCGACCGCCTCGCCGGTGGGCTCCACGCGGAGCGCGTCGGCGCGGCTGAGTCCGGCCCGGTGCAGCAGGGTACGGACCTGTGCCTTGTCCCGCAGAGTGTGGGCTACCTGCGGGCCGAGCGTGGCCAGGCCGTACCGGGCCGCCAGCGTCGCACCGGGCAGCATCCACGTGTCGGTGGAGTTGACCAGCCCGGCGAGGTCGGGCAGCCGGTCGAGCACGGCGGCGCAGGCGGCCACATCGGTGGTGTCGACGTCGATCACCGTCACGTCGTCGGGTCCGAGCCGGTCGAGTTCGTACGCGTAGATCGACCGGTCCCCGGTGAGCAGGCACAGCCGGTGCCCGGACTCGGCGGCGGCGTCGCGCAGCCGGGCGAGGCCGAACGTCAACGCCTCCAGCGACACGATGGTCACGCCCCCGCCTCCTCGGCCTGCCGGGGACGGCTCGCCTGCGCAGGACGGCTCGCCTGCACGATCAGCCGCTGCGCGTGATTGTCGTACGGTTCACCGGCGAAGCCGCCGAAGCAGGTGATGCCGGTGAATCCGGCGGTGTCCAGCATGGTGCGGATCTCGGCGGCGCTGTAGACGAACTGTTCGAAGTACGCGTGCCGGGCGGTGTCGCCCCGGATCAGGGTCCAGTCGCTACGAAACCGGGTCCAGTCGTCCAGGATGGTGTCCCGCATGACCAGATGTCCGCCGCTCACCTCGACGACCTTCGGGGTGCCCGCCCACCGGGCGAAGATCTCCTTGCTGAACAGATCCAGCAAAAGTCGCCCGCCTGGCACCAGGCTCTGCCAGGCGTTGCGCAGTACGAGCTGGTTCTGGGCCGGGTCGGTGAAATACCCGAACGAGGTGTACATGCTGATGATCAGGTCGTAGCTGTCCCGCTCGACGAACTCCCGCATGTCGGCGCGGACCAGACGTAGCGTCACTCCGGCCTGCTCGCCGGCGAGGTCGGCTCGGTCCAGCATGGTCGCGCTCAGGTCCACCCCGGTGACCAGGGCACCGCGTGCGGCGAGCGGCACGGCGTAGGTACCTGGACCGCAGCCGAGGTCCAGCACTCTGGTCCCGGCTGCGACCTCCAGCAGCGGCGAGGTCGCCACCCAGTTCCGGGCCTCCTGCTGACGGTGCGGGGCGAACAACGCGCCGGCGAAGTCCACCCAGAACCCGTCGTCTGCAAACCACTCCATCGGCAGCTCCGAACTCATGCGACGACTGACGCCTTGCAGGTCGCTCAACGACGTGCGGAAGTTCCCCGCCGACCGAAGAAAACTGATTACCTCCACATCAGGGTGAAGCAAATGAATCCTGGATCATTATATCGATGTCGGACATTGTCCAGCGCTCGACTACCAGCGTCCTGATTCGCACGACAACAGGAACCAATCCACCACTCGGAGCGACCAACATGTCAACGGAACGCCTCGACACCGAGCAGGCACATTCTCCAACGACAATGTGATGAACATCAGAGGAGCGATCAGCCCATGCCGTCCACGGGCCCGTCGACGCCCCCGCCGCCGGTACACCTGCACGTCACAGACGCCATCAAGACACCGAGCCTCATCCGCCTGTCGGACACCATGATCCTGGCCCGGTTCGAGACCCTGAAGGTCTACGCCGCCCTCGGCGCGGTACGGGCCCTGCTGGCGGCGGGGACCGTCCGCCCCGGCGACACCCTCGTCGACAGCTCCAGCGGAATTTACGCCCTCGCGCTGGCCATGGCCTGTCACCGGTACGGACTGCGCTGCCACATCGTCGCCTCGACCACGGTGACCCCGACCATCCGGTCGCAGTTGGAGATCCTCGGCGCCACCGTGCACCAGATGCCCGTCGAGAGCGATCTGCGACTGGACCAGCACCGACGCGTGGCGCGGATACGGGAGCTCCTGCGCGCCAACCCCGGCATGCACTGGATGCGCCAGTACCACGACCCGGTGCACCGACTCGGCTATGCCGAACTGGCGACACTCGTCCGGGCCGCCGTACCGCAGGTCCCGCTGACCCTCGTCGCCAGCGTCGGCACCGGTGCGTCCAGCGCCGGACTGATTCTGCCGATCCGCGCCCACGACCCGTCGACCCGGCTCGTAGGTGTCCAACCGTTCGGCAGCGTCAGCTTCGGCAGTGAACGGTTTCCGGATCCGGACGCGATCATCGCCGGGATCGGCAGCGCCATCCCTTTCGACAACGTCCACCACGAACTGTACGACCAGGTGCACTGGATCGGCTTTCGCCACGCCATGGCCGGCACCATCGCGCTGATGCGGTCTCATGCGGTCTTCGCCGGCCTCTCCACCGGTGCGGCGTACCTCGCAGCGCGGTGGGAGGCCCGCCGTCACCCGGAACGGGTGCATCTGCTGATCGGAGCCGACACCGGCCATCGGTACGTCGACAAGGTCTTCGCCCGCCACCGCGAAGCCCTCGACATGGAGACGTTGGAGCCGGTGGAGATTGCCTCTCTCGACGAGCTGGCCCCGCCCTGGTCGACCTTGCCGTGGGCGCGACGCGCCCATCCGCCGTCAGCCGGCCAGGACCTGCACCCCGCCGCCGTCACCGGCGGCCCAGGAACAGACCGGCCCGCAACAGACCGGCCCGCGACGGCCGGATGAGCGCAGCTAGGAACCCTGCTGCGGTACGCGGCGTCCCAGCCATCGCCCGACAGTGAGCACCAGCACCGGAAGGATGACACACTGGGCGGCGACGACCAGCCAGAAGCCGGGTAGGAACCCGACTTGTTCGAACGCCCCGTACACGCTGCCCCCGGCGACGCCACTGAGGAACGAACCGACCCCCACCGCGAGCCGTTGCTGGCCGAAGGCCACCGTCGCCGACCTTCTCGACCCCGCCAACGCTTCGAGGTCGTTCTTGAGGAACAACACGGCGCTGCCGGCGCTGATCGCGGCGACCCCGCAGACCACCGCCGGACCGTTGCCAACCGCGAACGCGGCCATCCCGGTCGCCAGGGCACCGAATCCGATGGCCATCGCCGCCGGGTAGCTCATCCTCCCCACCCGCTCGGCGACCAGGGGCTGCACCACCACCAGGCCGAGCGAATAGCCCATCATTCGCCGCCCCGAACAACAGGGTCGCCATCCGGCCCTGGGCGTAACTGGAGAGGTACTGGTAGAACTGCATGTGCACGTAGAACGACACGGCGGTGACGACGAACGGCAGCACCGCCACCCCGTGCAGCATCCGCCGGAACGGCTCCACCGGTGGCGCGTCGGCGACCTGCCGCTCCCGGCGGAGAAAGACGTGACCGAGCGCCACACCGGCGTACACCGTCGTCACGGCCGCGAACATCACGGTCGGCCGGTGCACGAACAACGCCCCCACCACCGGCCCCACCGCTATACCGAGGTTGCCTGCGGCGTTGCCTGCCGACACCAGCCGGGGCCGCTGCTCGTCGCCCACCTCGTGCACCAGATAGCTGCGGTACGCCGGCGAGTACAGTGATCCGCCGCCGGAGATGAGCAACAGGCCGGCGACGGTCAGCACCGGGAACCGCTGTCCCGCGAGGAACGCCGCCCCGCCGAGGCTGTACAGCGTGAGGGCCGCCACCAGGGCCCGCTTGAGACCGACCCGCTCGGCCACCGCAGCGGTCGCCGGGGCGCTGGCGAACTGCACCAGGGTCGCCGCCCCGAGCACCACCCCGACCTGCGCCATGCCCACGCCCATGCGTTCCCGCAGCAGCACGGCCAGGTACGGATAGATCGAGAACGAGCCGACGTTGACCAGGAATCCGCCGATCAGCACGGCCCACTGGGCACGGGTGAAGGAACCCCTGCGCAACGCCGACCAGGGGCGGTTGCCCGCAGCCGCGCGGGGGGTGGCCGGTGCGGCCATCAGTCGGCCGGCCCGCCGTCGGATCGGACACCGACCCCGGTCGACGGGTCGACGCCGCCGAAGGCATGCTGGTCGGACGGCAGCACGCCCAGCCCTGGGGCGTCGCCGAGAACGATCCGCCCCTGGTCGAGGCCCAGCCCCCGGAACGGGGGGTCGCGCAGGAGGAACTGGCTGTCGATGTCGATGCGCTCGGCCAGCGGGGCCAGTAGGGCGGCCTGGCTCAGCGCTAGCTCCGACTCGCAGTTGCAGCTGAGCATCACCGACAGGCCCGCCTGGCGGGCGGCCTCCATCACCCGTCGGGTGGCCCGGACCCCGCCGGACTTGGCCAGCTTGACCACCACCCCGTCGGCCAGGCCGGCGGCCGCCCGGACACTGTCCACGTCGGTGCAGCCCTCGTCCAGGAAGACCGGCAGCCGGTCGGGCACGTCACGGTAGCGGCGGTACGCCTCGACCGCGTCTCTCGGGAACGGCTGCTCGACGAGCTGGATGTCGAGGGCGCGCAGGGCCGGGGTCAGTTCCTGCGCGGTCCGCAGGTCCCACGCCTCGTTGGGGTCGATCCGCACCGGCAGGTCGGTGACCGCGCGGACGGCGGCCAGCCGGTCGAGGTCCTCGGCGCCGCGTACCTTCATCTTGAACGCGCCGACCGCAGGGGCGTTCGCGACCAGCTCCAGGGTCTGCGCGACGCTGCCGAGCCCGATCGTGTACCCGGTCGGCTCGGGCAGGATGCGCGGTACGCCGTACAACTGCCATGTCGGCACGCCGGCGGACCGGCCCACCCAGTCGTGCACCGCGCCGTCGAGTGCCATCCGCGCGCCGACCGGTCCGTCCCAGTCGGCCACCCGGTCCAGGACCCGGTCCGGATCGGACAGGTCCGGGCCGAGGACGTCTCTGCCGTGTTCGGCGACCGCCGCGACGACCTGCTCGACGGTTTCGCCGTGCGCCCAGGCCGGTGTGCCCTCACCCAGGCCGGTGACGCCGTCGTGGACGACGGCGACGAGGCAGGTGTCCGTCGAGTCGTAGGAGTGCTGTGAACTCCGGAACACCGTCAACAGGCGCAGGGTCATCCGACGGACGTCGAGCTCCATGCGGATCAGCTTGTCACGCACCACGCCGATAATCCACGGTGATCGATCTGGCGTCCGGGTCAGGGACGGCAGAGGATCTCGCCGTGCAGGATGGCGAACCAGCCGTCGGGCGCGTCGGCCCAGCGGAGCCAGCCGGCGGAGAGGCGCTGCAGGTCGGCGGGGGTGGCGGTGCCGGCGGCGAGGATCTGCCGGGCCATCTCGGAGGCGACGATGCGCTCCGACCACATGGTCCCCCACCAGCGGCGGTCCTCGTCGGTGGCGTAGCACCAGGCGGAGGCGCCGGGCGTGACGTCACCGAACCCGGCGGCCCGCGCCCAGGAGAGCAGGCGGCGACCGGCGTCCGGTTCGCCGCCGTTGGCGCGGGCGGTCGCCTGGTAGAGCGCGAGCCATTCGTCGAGCTCGGGTACGGCGGGGTGCCAGGCGAAACGGTCGTAGTCACTGTCGCGGGCCGCGACCACTCCCCCGGGCCGGCAGACGCGGCGCATCTCGGCGAGCGCGCGGACCGGGTCGCCGACGTGCTGGAGGACCTGGTGGGCGTGGACCACGTCGAACGCGTCGTCGGGGAAGGGCAGATCGTGTACGTCGGCCGTGGTGAAGTCGACAGTCGTGACGCCCCGGGCCTGCGCCTCGGCGCGGGACAGGGCGAGCGCTTCGTCGGTGACCTCGGTGGCGGTGACCCGGCCGGGAGCGACGAGCGCGGCGAGGTCCATGGTGATGGTGCCGGGACCGGCGCCGATGTCGAGCAACGCCTGGCCGGGCCGCAGGTGCGGCAGCAGGTACGCGGCCGAGTTCTCGGCGGTACGCCAGCGGTGGGAGCGCAGCACCGACTCGTGATGACCGTGCGTGTATACAGCTGACATGCTCCGACGATAGACCGGCTGTCTCGCAATTCGGGAGCAGCTTCCCACATTATGGCCACCGCGGGATCACGACGGTACGCGGCTCAGCTGACCCGGGGCGGCCGGTTCTCCTGAATCCACCGCTCGACATCGGCCTTCAACCACACCGGGCCTTGCGCCAGCCGCGCTACCGGATCGGGAAATCCCTTGGACCGGCTGACCACGTACGCCCGCTGCTTGCTCACCGGCTTCTCGGGCGTACCCAGCATCGCGCGCAACTCCGAGGTGCCGACCAGGTCCACTCAACAGACGCTAAGGAGTTGCCCTAAGGCATTGCCTTTGAGCAACTAATGCTTCACGCTATCGGGTATGACTGGCAGGGGTGACGGCCGACGGGCGAAGACGTACAACGGGAGAGCTGCCCGGACGGCGGGCATCAACGCGCAGGCCGGCGGGACGGCCCTGCTGCGGCGGCAGGTGGGACGGTGCCTGGCGGCGTTGCGGTACGAGGCCGGGCTGTCCCAGGACGTCGCCGCCGACAAGCTGCGACGCGGCAACAGCACGCTCTGGCGAATCGAGGCCGGCGACCCGCGGGTGCGCTGGACCGAAGCGGACATGTCAGCGATGTGCCGGCTGTACCGGGCCGACGACGAGACCCGGGAACGGCTGCTCGCCCTCGCGGCGGAGATCGACCGCCCCAGCGGCGGGCGCTGGTGGCACGACGGGCTGGCCGGACTGCCGATCGACGCCGACCCGTACCCGGTGTTCGAACAGTCCGCGACGCTCATCCGCTGCTACGGCCAGGCGACGCTGCCGGACCTGCTGCAGACCCCGGGGTACGCCGAGGCGCTGCTGCGCTGCCCGGCCGGTCTGCGCAGCGACGACGACATCGCCGCCCGCCTCGACCAGCTGGCGGCGCGGCAGCGGCACCTGCTGACCCACCCGCATCCGCCGGCGGTGCAGGCGATCGTCGGCGAGGGGGCGCTGCGGCGTACCGTCGGCAACGACGCGACGGCGCGGGCGCAACTCGACCACCTGCGGGCGCTCGCGATCAGGCCGGGGATCTCGGTACGGGTCCTGCCGCTGTCCGGCGGCGCGCACGCCGGCATGACCAACCCGTTCACCCTGCTGCGCTTCGCCGCCGCCACGACGGTCCCCGGACGGCGGCCGGCCGGGTCGGGGCTGGTCCGGCTCGACACCCTGACCGGGACGATGCACCTCGACCAGCCGGCGCACGTCGTTGCGTACGAGCGGGTCTGGTCCGACCTGGCCGCCCGGGCGCAGCCGATACCCGACGGCAACGGGTCGGCAAAGTGACCGAAACCACAGCGGCGTCTACTCCGGGGTGACTCACCAACGGTGAGGCGCACCTAGGGTTCCGCCGCCGCCGGGCAGCCAGGCACGGGCAGCCGGGGACGGGACAGGTCCGAGAGGTGCAGGCGTCGGGCCGCCAGCGTGGCGGGCGGCGTTCCACGGCGGGACAAAAGCCCGGGAGGCAGCCGGATGTCTGGCTGTGCCTCAGCCAGGCCCTCATTCGGAGGTGCCCCGTGGGCTTGCACCACCATCATCACCACTATCACCAGCACCGCGACCAGCAGCCCAGCGACCAACCCGAGCTGCACGGCAACTACGGCCCGGAGGCAGCGTACGCGGTCGCCCGCGAGGCCGAACTGCCCACCACCAAGTGGGAAGAGGAGATCGCCCGGGGCCTGGAGTACGGCCTGCCCGGTGCCGATTCGATCGTCGACAAGCGGATCCCGACGTTCTCCCGTGGCGAGCTGCCGCACTTCGCCGGGATCAACACCTTCCTGAAGGCACCGTACGTCGAGGACGTGCGCCGCTGCGGCGAGTACGACGTGGCGGTGCTCGGCGCGCCGTTCGACGGTGGCACGACGTACCGCTCGGGAACCCGGTTCGGGCCGCAGGGTATCCGCAAGATCTCCGCGCTGTACGGGCCGTACTCGTTCGAACTCGGCGTCGACCTGCGCGAGTCGATCACGATCGCCGACCTCGGTGACGTCTTCACCATCCCGGCGAACATCGAGAAGACCTTCGACCAGATCTCCAAGGCGGTCAGCCACGTCTACTCCTCCGGGGCCTTCCCGGTGGTGCTCGGCGGGGACCACTCGATCGGCTACCCGACGGTGCGCGGGGTCGCCGAACACCTCGACGGCAACCTGGGCATCATCCACTTCGACCGGCACGTCGACACCCAGGAGACCGACCTCGACGAGCGGATGCACACCACCCCGTGGTTCCACGCCACCGACATCCCGAACGTGCCGCCGAAGAACCTGGTGCAGATCGGCATCGGCGGCTGGCAGGCGCCCCGCCCCGGGGTCAAGGTCGGCCGGGAACGCGGCACCACGATCATGACGGTCACCGACTGCGTCGAGATGGGCATCGAGGCCGCCGCCGAGAAGGCCCTCGAAGTCGCCTGGGACGGCGCCGAGGCGGTCTGGCTGTCGTTCGACGTGGACTGCCTGGACGCCGCGTTCGTGCCCGGCACCGGCTGGCCCGAACCGGGCGGCTTCCTGCCCCGCGAAGTCCTCAAGTTCATCCAGCTGATCGCCGAACGGCCGTTGGCGGGCATCGAGGTGGTGGAGTGCTCGCCGCCGTACGACAACGCCGAGATCACCTCGCTGATCGCCACCCGGGTCATCTGCGACACCCTCGGCTGTCTGGTCCGCGCCGGGCACCTGCCGCGCCATCGAGCCACTGAGCGCTGAGCCGACGCGGCGCCGATCCCCCGTAGTTTCCCTTCCGCAGGAGGACATAGAGATGCGACGTACCCCCAAATTTTCCCGCCGTTCCACCACCCGGAGGCTGATCGCCGCCGCCTGCGCGACGACGCTGCTGGTGAGCGCCGCCGGCTGCGGCGGTGATGACGGTTCCGCCGACGACGGCGACGGCTCGACCACCGTACGGCTGGGGTTCAGCGCCTGGCCGGGCTGGTTCCCCTGGCAGGTCGCCGAGGAACAGGGTCTGTTCGAGGAGAACGGGGTCGACGTCGAGTTGACCTACTTCGACAGTTACACCGACAGCCTGACCGCGCTGGCCACCGGCAACCTGGACGCCAACAGCCAGACCCTCAACGACACGCTGTCGTCGGTCAGCGGCGGCGCGGCGCAGACCGTGGTGCTGGTCAACGACAACTCGACCGGCAACGACCAGATCATCGCCGCGCCGGGGATCGACTCGGTGGCCGACCTGGCCGGTAAGCGGATCGCGATCGAGGAGGGTACGGTCGACCACTACCTGCTGTTGTTGGCGTTGGCCGAGGCCAGGCTGAGCGCCGACGACGTCGAGATCAGTCCGTTGCTGACCGACGCGGCCGCCGCCGCGTTCCTGGCCGGGCAGGTCGACGCGGTCGGGGCGTTCGCCCCGTTCACCACGACCGCGCTGGGCCGCGAGGGCAGCACCGCGATCGTCACATCGGCGGACTTCCCCGGGGCGATCCCGGACCATCTGGTGTTCGACTCGGAGTTCGTGGCCGACCATCCGGAGCAGGTCCAGGCGGTGGTGGACACCTGGTTCGACACCCTGGACTGGATCGCCGACAACCCGGACGAGGCGGTCGAGATCATGGCGGCGCAGGCCGGGGTCAGCGTCGAGGACTACCGCACGTACGACGCCGGGACGACGATCTTCGACCTGGCCGACAACCAGGCGGCGTTCGAGCCGGGCGACACCCCGGCCAACCTGGACTTCCAGGCCCGCTCGATCGCCGAGTTCCTGGTGGAGACCGGTCTGGTCGACGAGGCACCGCCGCTGGACGGGCTGCTCGACGGACAGTTCGTGGGGGCGGTGTCGCCGTGACCGTCGCCCCGGCCCAGGCGACCGCGAACGGCGGCCCGGACGACACCCACGGGACCGCGACCAGCGATGCGGACGCGGACCGGGCGTCGTGGGGGCCGCTGCCGCGGCGGCGTCCGGCCCGCCCGGTGCCGGCGCTGCTGGCCATCCGTACGCCGATCCCGGCGGCCGGCCGGTGGACGTTGACGGTCGCCTCGATCGTGGTGCCGCTGGCCGCCTGGCAGATCGGCAGCGTGCTGGTCGACGGGCGGCCGGACTTCCTGCCGTCGCCGCTGGAGTCGGTGGCGGCCGGGGTGGAGATGGCCCGGACAGGTCAACTGTGGACCGACACCGCCGCGACCGTCGGCCGGGTGTTGCGCGGTTTCGGCCTGGCGGTGGCGGTGTCGGTGCCGCTCGGCCTGCTGATGGGCAGCTTCCAGGCCGGCCGGGCGGCGTTGGAACCGATGATCGGCCTGCTGCGCTACCTGCCGGCCAGCGCGTTCATCCCGTTGCTGATCATCTGGTTGGGGTTGGGTGAGCCGTCCAAGGTGGCGTTGATCTTCATCGCGACGGTCTTCTTCAACACGCTGATGACCGCCAACGTTGTTCGGACCGTGCCGGCCGGGCTGATCGACGTGTCGTACACCCTCGGTGCCCGACGGTTCGAGGTGCTGCGCAAGGTGATCGTGCCGCATTCGCTGCCCGGCATGATCGACTCTATCCGGGTGAACGCGGCGGCCGCCTGGAACTTCGTAGTGGTCGCCGAGCTGATCAACGCCCAGTCCGGGCTGGGCTACCGGATCGTCCGGTCGCAGCGGTTCAACCAGCTCGACAACATCTTCGCCGTACTGATCGTGATCGCCCTGATCGGGGTGGCGATCGATCTGGCGTTGCGGACCACCCGCGACCGGGTCGGGAGGTGGGCGGTATGACCGCGACCGAAGCCGCCGGCACAGACGCGGGCGCGGTGCCGGCCGCCGACGCACCGCTGGTGCGGCTCGACGGCGTCGGCAAGGACTTCCGGACCGCCGGGGGCGGGTCGCTGCGCGCGCTCGACGGCGTGGATCTGGCGGTACGCCGAGGCGAGTTCGTCTGCCTGGTCGGCGCATCCGGGTCGGGCAAGTCCACCCTGCTGTCGCTGATCGCCGGGCTGTCCACGCCGAGCCGGGGCACCGTGCTGCTCGACGGTGCGCCGGTCACCGGGCCGGGTCCGGACCGGGGGCTGGTGCTGCAGAGCGGTGCCGTGTATCCGTGGCGGACGGTGGAACGCAACGTCGCGTTCGGGCTGGAGCTGCTGCCGGTCAGTCGGGCCGAACGGGCCCGGCGGGTCGCCTGGTACCTGGCCGAGACCGGGTTGACCGGGCTGCGGCACGCGCTGCCGAAGCAGCTCTCCGGCGGGCAGCGTCAGCGGGTGGCGATCGCCCGGGCGCTGGCCTGCGAACCGCGAGTGCTGCTGCTCGACGAGCCGTTCGGTGCCCTCGATGTGCAGACCAAGGAGGACATGCAGTTGTTGGTCCGCCGGGTGTGGGCCGACACCGGCACCACGGTGGTGATGGTGACCCACGACGTCGAGGAGGCGGTCTTCCTCGGCCAACGGGTGGTGGTGCTGGCCAGCGACCCGGGCCGGGTCGCCGCCGACCTGCCGGTGCAGCTGCCGCCGGACCGCGACGGCGTGCCCCGGGACCTGGCCGTGAAACGGCTGCCGGAGTTCCTGACGCTGCGGGCCGAGGTGGAGGACCGGGTCCGCGCCTACCACCAGCGGCACGCCGCCACCGGGTCCGGCGGCTGACGGTGACCGCCGACTGACGTCGGCCGGGTTCGACGGCTCGGGCTCAGGCAGGGCCGATCAGGTCCCACCGGTTGCCGGCGATGTCGACGAAGACCACCACCCGGCCGTACGGTTCGGTGCGCGGCGCGGTTACGAACCGCACATCGTGGTCCACCATCCGCTGGTACGCGGCCTCGAAGTCGTCCACCCGGAGGAAGAAGCCGACCCGACCGGCCGTCTGGTTGCCAACCGCCGCCCGCTGGGCGTCGCCGTCGGCGCGGGCCAGCAGGATGCCGGTCTCGGCACCGGGCGGCCGCACCACCACCCACCGCTTGGGGCGACCGTCGTTGGTCGGCGACGGGGAGTCCTCGACCAGATCGAAGCCGAGGACGGTGGTGAAGAAGTCGATGGCCGGGTCGTAGTCGTCGACGACGATGGCGGTGAGCGAAATGTGCACGCCCGCAGCGTAGGACTTCAGCCGGTCGGTTCGCGGCGGCGGGCACCGGGGCCGGGGCGGGGAAGTACGTCGCGGGTGTCGGCGACGTCGTGGCCGGCGGCGCAGCGCATCGTGACGCCGACCTCGGCCCCGCAGTCGCGGTGCGCGACGGCGAGCGGGGAGCCGTCCGGGTCGACGCAGTACCGGTCGCCCCACTGCAGCAGGGCGACCAGCACCGGCCACAGGTCGAGGCCCTTACCGGTGAGCCGGTACTCGTAGCGTTGCCGCTCCCCCGGTTCCTGGTACGGGTGCCGGCGCAGCAGGCCCTGGTCGACCAGCATGGTGAGCCGGTTGGTCAGCACCTGGCGGGGCACGCCGGTGCGCTCGCGCATCTGGTCGAACCGGCGTACGCCGTTGAAGACCTCGCGGAGCACGACGACGGTCCACCGCTCGCCGATGATCTCCATGGTGCGGGCGATGGTGCAGTTGTCGATGGACCAGTCGAGCGCGGTAGGTCTCACCCCGACCAGGCTAGGTCTTGTTGACAGACCTAGCAACCGACTGCCAGGCTGCGTCCATGACACAGACTCAGCAGCCGGCGCCGGACGCGGCGCAGCGCAGCCGCACCTTCTCGTGGACCGACCCCGCCACGGTGCGGTTGGCGGCGTTGAACGGCCTCGACGGGCTGGGCCAACTGCAGGCGATGGCCTCCGGTGAGATTCCCGCCCCGCCGGTGATGGTGATGCTGGGCCTCGAAGGCTTGGAGCCCGAGCACGGCCGGGTGGTCACCGTGCTGACCCCGCAGGAGTTCCACTACAACGCCCTGGGCACGGTGCACGGTGGCATCATCTCGACGTTGCTGGACACCGCGGCCGGCTGCGCGGTGCACTCGGTGCTGCCGGCCGGGACGAGCTACACCTCGATCGACCTGAACGTGAAGTTCCTGCGCCCGGTGACGCTCGCCTCGGGCACGCTGCGCTGCGAGGGCACCGTGGTGCAGCGCGGTCGGCGCACCGCGTACGCCGAGGCGAAGCTGACCGACGCCGCCGGCCGGCTGACCGCCCACGCCACCTCGTCCTGCCTGCTGTTCGAGCTGCCACCGACCAGCTGACGACAGGTCCGGCCGACCGGTGCCGGCCGGGTCACACCGACAGCAGTTGGCGGACCGACTCGTCGCGCAGGTCCGCCTTGTCGCCGGCCCGGACCACCTCGCCGGCGTCGAGGATGACGAACCGGTCGGCCAGCCGCAGCGCCAGTTCGAGGTACTGCTCGACCAGTAGGATCGCCAGCCCGGCCTCGGTGTGCAGCCGTTCGATCGCCTCCTCGATCTCGATGATGATCGACGGCTGGATGCCTTCGGTCGGTTCGTCGAGCAGCAGCATCTTCGGCCGGGTGACCAGGGCACGGGCGATCGCCAACTGCTGCTGCTGGCCACCGGAGAGGAACCCGGCCCGGCGGCGCAGCAGCCCGCGCAGCGCCGGGAACAGGTCCAGCGCCTCGTCGACCGCGACCTTGTCGGTCCGGGCCGCCTCGACCGCCACCTGCAGGTTCTCGGCGACGGTCAGCTGTGGGAACGTCTCGTGGCCCTGCGGGACGTAGCCGAGCCCGAGCCGCACCCGTTCGTGGGTACGCAGCCTGGTGATGTCGCGGCCGTCGAAGGTCACCCGGCCGGACCGCACCGGCAGCACCCCGGTGATCGCCTTCAGCAGGGTGGTCTTGCCGACCCCGTTGCGGCCCATCACGCAGACCAGCGACCCGGCCGGGGCCTGCAGGTCGACCCCGAACAGCACCTGGGCCCGGCCGTACGCGACGTCGAGCGACTCGACGGTCAACATGGCACTCACGACGACGCCTCCTCAGCGGCTGACGGTCCGGCAGCGGTCGACGGGACGGAAACAGCCGACGGTACGGCGGGTTCGGCACCCTCCTCACCGGAGCGCCCCAGGTAGACCTGCTGCACGCGCGGGTCGGCCTGCACCTGAGCAACGGTGCCCTCGCAGAGCAGTCGGCCCTCGTGCAGCACGGTGACGGTGCTGGCGAACCGGCGCAGGAACTCCATGTCGTGTTCGATCACCATCACCGTGTGGTCCTTGGCGACCTCGCGCAGCAGCTCACCGGTGCGGTCCCGCTCGCTGCGGCTCATCCCGGCCACCGGCTCGTCGAGCAGCAGCAGACTGGGCTGCTGCACGATCAGCATGCCGATCTCGAGCCACTGCCGCTGCCCGTGGGAGAGCACCCCGGCCGGCCGGTACGCCAGGTCGGCAAGACCGGTGGTGTCCAGCGCCCGGGATACCTGGTCGGAGACACCGCGCCGGCGGCGCAGCAGGCCGACCATCCGCCGGCGGAAGCTGGCCGCCAGGTCGAGGTTCTCCAGCACGGTGAGTTGCTCGAACACCACCGACGTCTGGAAGGTCCGGCCGATGCCGAGCCGGACGATCCGGTGCTCACGGCGGCCGACCAGCTCCTGGCCGTTGAACCGCACCGAGCCGGACGCCGGCCGGGTCCGGCCGGTGACCACGTCGATCAGGGTGGTCTTGCCGGCACCGTTGGGGCCGATCAGGAAGCGCAGCTCCCCCGGCTCGACGGTCAGGTCGAGGCCGCTGATCGCCCGGAAGCCGTCGAAGACGACGTCGAGGCCGCGTACCTCCAGCTTGCCGCTCATGGTTTCGCACCCCCGACCCGGTGCCGCACCGCCGCCCAGCCGTCGGCGAGCAGCCCGGCGAGGCCGCGCGGCGCCCACATCATCACCGCGATGAACAGGCCGCCGAGCAGGTAGAGCCAGCCGGACGGCCACTGTTCGCTGAGCACCGTACTGCCGTAGTTGAACAGGATCGCCCCGCCGACCGCACCGACCAGCGAGAACCGCCCGCCGATGGCGACCGCGACCAGCATCTCGATGGACGGTACGACGCCGAGGTCGGCCGGGCCGAGGATGCCGACCACCGGCACGAACAGCGCGCCGGCGATCCCGGCCATGGCCGCCGACAGCGCGTACACGATGGTCTTCACCACGGCCGGGTCGTAGCCGAGGAAGCGGACCCGGTCCTCACCGTCGCGGATGGCGACCAGCAGCTTGCCGAACCGGCTGTGGGTGAGCTGCCAGGCGGCGAGGAAGACCAGGGCGAGCGCGCCGACCGCGACGTAGTAGACGATCCGTTTCTGCGTCGGGTCGTACAGGTCGAGGCCGAAGAAGAACTGCACGTTGGTCAGGCCGTTGGTGCCGCCGGTGAGGCCCTGCTGGCCGACCAGCAGGATCACGAACGCGGCGGCCAGGGCCTGGGACAGTACGGCGAAGTAGGCACCGCGCACCCGTTGGCGAAACACCAGGGTGCCCAGGATCAGCGCCACCACGGTGGGCAGCACGACCACCATGACCAGGGCGAACGCCGGGCTGCGGAACGGCCCCCAGATGGCCGGTAGGGTCTCCACCCCGCTCCACACCATGAAGTCGGGCAGGTTGCCCTCGCCGGCGTCGGCGAGTTTGAGGTGCATGCCCATCGCGTAGCCGCCGAGGCCGAAGAACACGCCCTGGCCGAGGGTCAGCATGCCGCCGCGCCCCCAGGCCAGGTAGATGCCGACCGCGACGATCGCGTAGCAGAGGTACTTGGCGAGCAGGTCGAGCCGGAACGGGCTGAGCACCAGCGGTGCCACCAGCAGCAGCACTCCGACGGCGACGAAACCGACCGGTCCGGGCCAGCGGGTGGCCGGCCGGGCCCCGTTGGCGGGGGTGGTCGTCCGGGCGGCGTTCATGTCAGCGCCCGGGAACGGAGGACGAACATGCCCTGCGGACGGAACTGGAGGAAGGCCACGATCACTGCGAAGACCACCACCTTGGCCAGGCTCGCATCGGTCCAGAATTCGACGAAGCTGTTGATCGCGCCGAGGGCGACCGCCGCGATCACCGCCCCGCGCAGCTGTCCGAGTCCCCCGGCGACGACGACGAGGAACGCGTCCACGATGTAGTAGGTGCCCAGCGACGGCCCGACCGGGCCGATCAGGGTCAGCGCCACCCCGGCGACACCGGCCAGGCCGGAGCCGATGAAGAAGGTGAGCTGGTCGACCCGCTGGGTGGCCACCCCGGTCACCGCGGCCAGCTCGCGGTTCTGCATCACCGCCCGCATCCGCCGGCCGTACGACAGTTTGCTGAGGTAGAGCGAGATCGCCACCACGCAGCCGACCGCGAGTGCCATGATGAAGATCCGGTTGTACGGCAGCTGTACGCCGGCCACGTCAAGCCCGCCGGTGAGCCAGCCGGGTGCGGTGACCTGCACGTTGGGCGCGCCGAAGATGTCCCGGGCCAGTTGCTGCAGGATCAGGCTGACGCCGAAGGTGAGCAGCAGGGTGTCCAGCGGCCGGCCGTAGAACCGCCGGATCACCAGGCGTTCCAGGATCAGACCCATGGTGCCGGCGATGAGGAACGCGACCGGCAGGGCGGCCGGGACGGCCTGCGCCCCGACCAGCCCCTGCATCATGTACGCGGTGTAGGCGCCCGCCAGGATGAACTCCCCGTGGGCCATGTTGATGACGCCCATCTGTCCGAAGGTGAACGTCAGTCCCAGCGCGATCAGGAGCAGCACCGCTCCGATGCTCGCGCCGATGACCAGTTGGTTGAGTACCGCCATGGCGGGCACCTCCCTCCGCTTGTTACTAGCCTGTTACGACAGGCCTTCGGCCCAGTCGTAGCCGGTCAGGTACGGGTCCGGCTTGATCGGTTCGCCGGAGTTCCACACCTCCTGGATCTGGCCGTCGGGCTGCACCACGCCGATCCGGGCCGTCTTGTAGACGTGCTGGTTGTCGCCGTCGATGGTGACCGTGCCCTCCGGTGCCTCGATGCTGATCCCGCCGGCGGCCTCCTTGACCGCCTCGACGTCGGTGCTGCCGGCCGCTTCGACCGCCGCCGCCCACAGGTAGACCGCGTTGTAGCCGGCCTCCATCGGGTCGGAGGTGACCTTCTCCGCCCCGTACTCGGCCTTGAAGGCCTCGACGAAGGCGGTGTTCCGCTCGCCTTCGGTGGTCTGGTAGTAGTTCCAGGCCACCAGGTGGCCGGCGACGTTGTCCGGGCCGATGCCGACGACCTCCTCCTCGGCGACGCTGACCGACACGGTCGGCATCGTCTCGGCGGTGACTCCGACGCTGGTCAACTGCTTGAAGAAGGCGACGTTGCTGTCGCCGTTGAGGGTGTTGAACACCGCGTCGGGCTGGGCCTGCTGCAGCTTGTTGACCACGGTGCTGTACTCGGTGTGGCCCAGCGGCGTGTACTCCTCGCCGACGATCTGCATGCCGTTGGCCTCGGCGTACGCGGTGATGATCTTGTTAGCGGTACGCGGGAAGACGTAGTCGCTGCCGACCAGGAAGACCGTCTTGTGCCCCTGCTCGGCGAGGTAGTCCAGGGCCGGGACGATCTGCTGGTTGGTGGTGGCACCGGTGTAGAAGATGTACTCCGAGCTCTCCAGCCCTTCGTACTGCACCGGGTACCACAACAGCGCCTTGTTGCGCTCGAAGACCGGCAGCATCGCCTTGCGGCTGGCCGACGTCCAGCCACCGAAGACGGTGGCGACCTTGTCCTGGGATATGAGCTTCTGCGCCTTCTCGGCGAAGGTGGGCCAGTCCGAGGCACCGTCCTCGACGACGGGTTCGATCTGCTTGCCCAGCACGCCACCGGCGGCGTTGATCTCCTCGATCGCGAGCAACTCTGCGTCGCGTACGGTGACCTCACTGATCGCCATGGTGCCGCTCAGCGAGTGCAGGATACCGACCTTGATGGTGTCGGAGTCACCGCCGCCACCGGCCGAGGACGTGGGGTCCTCCGCACAGGCGGTCGCGGCAACCAATGTCGACAGTATACAGAGTGCGGCGAGGCCGCCCCGGAAGCGTCGTGGCATCCAACTCCCCTTCAGCCGAAGTCGTGGTGCCACGAAACGTAGGTACGCCGGGTTTCACGAATCTCGACCCATCGATTTCCAACGCGTTAAGCCCGTCTCACAACGAACCTGAACGGCTGTGCGGTCGCTAGATCGGACGGACACGGTGGACGGACCACATACGACGAAGGTCCCGTGGCCGACCAGCCACGGGACCCGCACTCATCGTTCCTGAAGCGCCGCGACGGCACTTACCGGCCGCGGGCGCGCCGCTCCTCCCGCCGGGCCTCGAACCGGGACGCGGCGGTGTCCAGTTGAGTCATCTGCGCGGCGATCTGGTCACGGGCCGACTCGCCGTCGGCGTCCAGCCCGGTGACATTCCAGATGTCCCACTGGCGCAGCACCGGCGCGAGCACCTCGTCGCGGTGCTGACGCAGGTCGTAGATGCCGGCCATGGCGATCGCCACCGACTTGCGGGCGAAGCCCTCGATGCCCACGCCCGGCATCTGGAAGTCGGCGACCACGTCGGCCACCGCCCGCATCGCCTGACTCGGCGCCAGCTCGAACGCCGCGCCGAGCAGGTTTCGGTAGAACATCATGTGCAGGTTCTCGTCAGCGGCGACCCGGGCCAGCAACCGCTCGCAGAGCGGGTCACCGGTGGCCCGACCGGTGTTGCGGTGCGAGATCCGGGTAGCCAGCTCCTGGAACGACACGTACGCCAGCGAGTGCAGCACCTCGTCGTCGTGCTGGTTGGCGTACCCGTTGGACATGTGCACCATCCGGGCCCGCTCCAGCGCGACCGGATCGACCGCCCGGGTGACGGTCAGGTAGTCCCGGATGGCGGTGCCGTGCCGGCCCTCCTCGGCGGTCCACCGGTGCACCCAGGTGCCCCAGGCACCGTCGCGACCGAACAGGGTGGCGATCTCGCGGTGGTACGAGGGCAGGTTGTCCTCGGTGAGCAGGTTGACGATCAGCGCGGTACGGGCGACGTCCGGGATCTGCGAGTCCTCCGGCGACCACGGTTCGCCGCCGAGCAGGCCGTCGAAGGTCCGCCCGTCGCTCCACGGCACGTACTCGTGCGGGAACCACTCCTTGGCCAGGCCGAGGTGCCGGTCAAGGTTCTCGGCGACCACCGGTTCGAGCTCGACGAGCAGCGCGGTCTGGGACATCGGGGTGGTGGCGGCGACGGTCAACGACGTTCTCCCTACCGGGGTAACCTACGACAGCGTAACTTACGCAACCGTAGGTTATGTCGGGCCGCACCGCCACTTTCCCGGATGATCTTTGCGGCAATCGCCGCCGTATGTCCGCTATGTCGACCAGGCAAGTCGCCATCGGCCGCGTCACTGTCAGCCGGTCACCGTCGGCTGGAGGTCCGCCGACGGCGGTGACCAGGCGTCCGCGGCCGCCGGCACCTGATCCCCCGAGCGGATGTCCTTGACACTGTCCGACTCACCGTCGACCCCGAGGAACCAGACGTACGGGATGTCGCGGCGCTGCGCGTACCGGATCTGCTTGCCGAACTTGGCAGCCGACGGTGACACCTCGGTGGCGATCCCCCGCCGACGCAGCGCGTCGGCCACCCGGTTGCCAGCCGGCCGGCCAGACTCGGCCGGCAACGCCACCAGCACGCAGGTCGGCACCGGCCGGGAGATCGCCAACGCGTCGGCGCCGAACAGCAGCCCCAGCAGCCGGGACACCCCGATCGAGATCCCGACGCCCGGGAAGCGGTCCGCGCCGGCCGAGGCGAGATCGTCGTAGCGGCCACCCGAGCAGATCGAGCCGAACCGCTCGTACCCCTGTAGCTGGGTCTCGTAGACCGTACCGGTGTAGTAGTCCAGACCCCGGGCGATCCGCAGGTCTGCCACGCACAGGCCGGGCGAGTGCGCGGCGGCCGTCTCCAGCACCGCCACAAGCTCGGTGAGCCCTTCGTCGAGCAGCGGGTGCTCAACGCCGAGACCACGCACCGCGTCGGCGACCGAGGCGTCCGGCGCCGAGATCTCCGCCAGCGACAGGCAGGCCTTGGCCTGGCTGTCGCTGGCACCGGCCGTCTCGGCCAGCAGCTCGGCCACCCGCTGCGGGCCGACCTTGTCCAGCTTGTCGATCGCCCGCAGCGCCGCATCCGGATCGGTCAACCCGATCCCCCGGTAGAAGCCTTCGCAGACCTTGCGGTTGTTGACCTGGATCCGCACCGGCGGGATCGGCAGACTCGCCAGCGCGTCCCCGATGACCAGCGGCAGCTCCGCCTCGTGGTGCGGGGCCAGCTCGTCGCGGTCAACGATGTCGATGTCGGCCTGCAGGAACTCCCGGTAGCGGCCCTCCTGCGGCCGCTCCCCCCGCCACACCTTCTGGATCTGGTAGCGGCGGAACGGGAACTGCAGCTTGCCGGCGTTCTCCAGCACGTAGCGGGCGAACGGCACGGTCAGATCGAAGTGCAGCCCGAGGGCGTCGTCACCGACCTCGGCACCCGGCTCGGCCTGCAACCGGCGCAGCAGGTAGACCTCCTTGGAGGTCTCCCCCTTGCGCAGCAGCTGGTCCAGCGGCTCCACCGCGCGGGTCTCCAGCGGGGCGAAGCCGTACAGCTCGAAGGTGTGCCGCAGCCGGTCGATGACGTACTGCTCGATCATCCGCTGCGGGGGCGACCACTCCGGGAAGCCGGAGATCGGCCTGGGCTTGCTCATCGGTACATCCTCGTCGTCACAGTCCGGTACGGCGGGCCGGCACGGCGTTGCCGCTGCCGGCGGCCTCGTGCAGATAGGGGTTGCTCACACGCTCCCGGCCGATGGTGGTGGCCGGACCGTGGCCGGGCAGCACCACGGTGTCGTCGGCCAACGGCAGCACCTTGTCCCGCAGGCTGGTCATCATCGTCGCCATGCTGCCACCGGGCAGGTCGGTGCGGCCGATCGAACCGGCGAACAGCACGTCGCCGGAGAGACAGACCTGCTCGGCCTCCCAGGGCGAGTCTGCGCCGGGCAGCCGGAACAGCACCGAACCGCCGGTGTGGCCAGGGGCATGGTCGACGCTGATCTCCAACCCGGCCAGCGTCAGCGTGGCGCCGTCGGTCAGCTCGGCGACGTCGTCCGGTTCGCTGTACGGCAGCCGGCCGCCGAACATCGCCGCCAGGTCCGTCGACAGGCCTTTCGCCGGGTCGGCCAGCATCTCCCGGTCACCCGGATGCACGTACGCGGTGATGCCACGCGTGCCGCAGACCGGCGCGACCGAGAAGGTGTGGTCGAGATGGCCGTGGGTGAGCAGCACCGCCGCCGGATGCAGCCGGTGCTCGGCCAGCACCTGGTCCAGGTCGTCGAGCACCCCGATGCCGGGGTCGACGACGACGCACTGCTCGCCCGGCCCGGCGGCCACCACGTAGCAGTTGGTGCCGAACGCCTGCGCCGGGAAGCCGGTGATGAGCACGCCTCTCCTCTCCGTCGGCCGGCCCGCGCGGGCCGCCGGAATCGTCTCCGGGTCGAGCCTAGCCGCCGCGACACGCGGGGCCGCCGTGGCACACCTGCCGGCCCCACCCAGTCCGCGACGGCAGCGATGATCTCCAATTGGATACAGAGCGGACCTCGTACAACAATTTCCCAGCCGATACCCGTACACTCTTGCGGGCGTGTGGCGTGGCGCACCGCAAAGGCGCCCGGGTCCGGCACGCCCTCCGCAGGACACGTACCGACCCGCCGCACGGCGCAGGGATGATCAGGAAAGGGGAGCGCGGGTGGCCTCCAGTAGGGACCGGCAGCGCAAGTTGGCGCGGGCGAAGCTTGACCGGCAGATGGCCCGGCGTGCCGCCGCGGCCCGGCGCAAGCGGCGGATCCGCGCCGGCGTGGGCGCCGGCCTCGCGCTGCTGCTCATCGCCGGCGGCTCGGCCTGGGCGCTCGGCGCCTTCGACGGCGAGCCGGAGACCCCGGAGGCTGCGGGCATCTGCACCTGGACCCCGCAGGACCCGGCCGCCAACAGCAACCTCACCGACGTCGGCATGCCGGAAACCACCGACCCGCCGAACCAGGGGGTCCAGCCGATGACGATCATCACCAACCAGGGCGAGCCGATCACCGTCGAGCTCGACCTCGCCGCCGCGCCATGCGCCGCCGCCAACTTCGCCCACCTGGCCAGCCGCAACTTCTTCGACGACACGACCTGCCACGAGATCACCGACGAGGGCGCGATCCTGTGCGGCGACCCGAGCGGCACCGGACAGGGCGGGCCGACGTACTCGTACTTCAGCGAGAACGTGCCGGTCTCGCCGCAGCTGGACCCGTCGGCCGACCCGACGGAGGCGCTGGCCGACCATCCGCCGCTCTACCCGGCCGGCACGGTCGCTGCGGTCGGCGTGCCGCAGGGCACCAACGGGAGCCAGTTCAAGATCTTCTTCGAGGACTACACCACCGAGTTCCCCTCGTACCCGATCATCGGGAAGGTGACCTCGGGGATGGACACGGTCGAGGCGATCGGCGCTCTCCCACTGGTGAACAACGCCGCCGGCGCACCGGTGAAGCCGGAGACCGACGTGGTCATCCAGAGCCTGACCGTCGGCGAGCCGATCGGGGCCGACGAGACCGAGGCGACCCCGTCGACCGACCCGAGTGCCTCGGCACCGGCCACCACCGACCCGTCGGCCACCGAGCCGGACGCGGAGGGCACCGACGGCACCGCCGGCCAGTCCTGACCTGACCCAGACAACCCGAATCCAGGAGGATCCACCGTGACGTCGACCAGGGAGCGGCAGCGTGCCGCGGCTCGGGCCCGCCTCGAAAAGGAGATGGCCCAGCGCGCCGAGGCGGCCCGCAAGCGCCGCCAGTTGCAGGCCAGCATCGGTGCCGGCGTCGCCCTGCTGCTCGTGGCCGCGGGCACGGTGTGGCTGGTCGCCAGCCTCGGGGACGACGAGACCGAGACCACGCCCCAGGCCGACGGCGGCGACGCCGGCGTGACCTGCGTGTGGAACGAGATCCCCGTCGAGCAGCGCCGTGAGACGACCGTGGACGTCGGCGTTCCGCCGACCACCACGCCGCCGGACAGCGGCAGCCAGGTGATGACCCTGGACACCAGCTTCGGTGAGATCCAGGTGGAGATGGACCTGGCCGAGGTGCCGTGCACGGCGGCCAGCTTCAGTCACCTGGCCGGCCAGGGATTCTGGGACAACACCAAATGCCACCGGATGTTCCCCGGCATGCTGCAGTGCGGTGACCCGAGCGCCAGCGGCGAAGGCTACCGGGACACCGACGGCACCGGCGGGCCGAGCTACCAGTTCGCCAACGAGAACCTGCCGGTCGACGACCGGCCCGCCTACCCCGCCGGGGTCGTGGCGATGGCCAACAGCGGCCCGGACACCAATGGCAGCCAGTTCTTCTTCATCTACCAGGACGTCGAGCTCAGCCCGGACTACACCGTGCTCGGCCGGGTCGTCGAGGGCCTCGACGTCATCCAGGAGGCCACCGAGGCCGGTCACGACGGTGCGTTCGAGCCGTCCCCCGGCGGCGGCCACCCCAACAACGACATTCTGATCAACTCGTTGACGGTGAGCGAGCCGCAGTAGTCCACCGGGCTCGGCGGCCGGCAACGCCGCCGAGCCCGCTGAGCCGGTACCAGTGCGCCAGGGCATTACCCGATGCCCTGGCGCCTTCTTGTCAGGTGCCGGAGGTGACCCGGTAGGCGTCGAAGACGCCGTCGACCTTGCGGACCGCGTTGAGCAGATGGCCAAGGTGCTTCGGGTCGGCCATCTCGAACGAGAAGCGGCTGACCGCCACCCGGTCCCGGGTGGTGGTCACGGTCGCCGAGAGAATGTTCACCCGCTCCTCGGAGAGCACCCTGGTCACGTCAGCCAGCAGCTTGTGCCGGTCGAGCGCCTCAACCTGGATGGCGACGAGGAACGTCGACGCCGAGGTCAACTTCCAGGTGACCTCGACCAGCCGTTCCTGTTGCGCCTTGAGCTCGGCCGCATTGAAGCAGTCGTCGCGGTGCACGCTGACGCCGCCGGACCGGGTGACGAAGCCGAACACCGTGTCCGGCGGGACCGGGGTACAGCAGCGGGCCAGTTTGATCCAGACGTCGGTGACCCCGCGTACCACCACGCCGGGGTCGGCGCCGTTGTGCCGTGCCCGGGGCGGGCGGGTTGCGACGGCCGACTCGGCCAGGTCCTCGGCGGCCCCTTCCTCGCCGCCGAGGCTGACCATCAGCCGCTGCACCACCGACTGCGCGGACACCTGGCTGTCGCCGACCGCCGCGTACAGCGCGGCGACGTCGGCCAGGTGCAGGTCGCGGGCGATCGCCATCAGCGAGTCCGTGGTGAGCATCCGCTGCAACGGCATGCCCTGCTTGCGCATCGCCTTGGCGATCGCGTCCTTGCCCGTCTCGATTGCCTCCTCGCGGCGTTCCTTGTTGAAGTACTGCCGGATCTTGGTGCGGGCCCGAGGGCTCTTGACGAAGCCCAGCCAGTCCTGGGTCGGGCCGGCGGTCGCCGACTTGGAGGTGAAGATCTCGATGACGTCGCCGTTGGACAGCGTCGATTCCAATGGCACCAGCTTGCCGTTGACCCGCGCCCCGATGCACTTGTGCCCCACCTCGGTGTGCACGGCGTAGGCGAAGTCGACCGGGGTGGAACTGGTGGGCAGCGGGATCACGTCGCCCTTGGGGGTGAAGACGTAAACCTCCTGGCTGGACAGGTCGAAGCGCAGCGCGTCGAGGAACTCGCTCGGATCGCTCGCCTCCCGCTGCCAGTCGAGCAGTTGCCGCAGCCAGGTCATCTCGTCGATGTGCGCCGGCGGGCCGACGACGGTGGCGCCCTTCTGCTCCTTGTACTTCCAGTGCGCGGCGATGCCGAACTCGGCGGTACGGTGCATCGCGTAGGTGCGGATCTGCATCTCCACCGGCTTGCCGGTGGGCCCGATCACCGTGGTGTGCAGCGACTGGTACATGTTGAACTTCGGCATCGCGATGTAGTCCTTGAACCGGCCGGGGACCGGCTGCCAGTTCGCGTGGATCACGCCGAGCGCCGCGTAGCAGTCGCGGACCGTGTCGACCAGGATGCGTACGCCGACCAGGTCGTAGATGTCGTTGAAGTCCCGCCCCCGGACAATCATCTTCTGGTAGATCGAGTAGAGGTGCTTCGGCCGGCCGGTGACCTCCGCCCTGACCTTCGCGGCGCGCAGGTCGACCTGCACCTTCTGGGTCACCTTGCGCAGCTGGGTGTCGCGCTGCGGCTGGTGTTCCCCGATCAGCCGGTTGATCTCCTCGTACCGTTTCGGGAACAGCGTGCCGAATGCCAGATCCTCCAGCTCCCACTTGACGGTGTTCATACCGAGCCGGTGGGCCAGCGGCGCCAGGATCTCCAGGGTCTCCTTGGCCTTCTGCTCCTGCTTCGCCTTGGGCAGGAAGGTCAGCGTCCGCATGTTGTGCAGCCGGTCGGCGAGCTTGATCACCAGGACCCGGGGGTCCTTCGCCATCGCCACCACCATCTTGCGGATGGTCTCGGCCTTGGCCGCGTCGCCCAGCTTGACCCGGTCGAGCTTGGTGACCCCGTCGACCAGCAGCGCCACCTCACCACCGAAGTCGGCGCGCATCTCGTCGAGGGTGTAATCAGTGTCCTCGATCGTGTCGTGCAGCAGCGCGGCGACCAGCGTCGTGGTGTCCATGCCGAGATTGGCGAGGATGGTGGCAACCGCCAACGGATGCGTGATGTACGGATCGCCGGACTTGCGGTACTGCCCGGAGTGCCACTTGGAGGCCATCTCGAAGGCCCGCTGCAGCACCCGTGGGTCGGCCTTCGGGTGGCTCTGCTGGTGGGTGGCGATCAGCGGTTCCAGCACCTCGGGGATGTGCGGCGCCTGCCAGGGCGCGTTGAACCGGGCCAGCCGGGCCCGTACCCGACGCCCGGTCGGCGCACCGTTGAACGCGAAACCAGTGCCGGCCGCGCCCGCGCCGGCGTGGTCGCCCGCACCGTTCGCCGCCGCAGCTGTCGCACCGTTCGCCGCCGGGGGTGCCGCGCTGCGGTCACCGGCGACGTCGGGGCCGCCCGGATTGACGGCAGAACCGGGTGCCTCGCCGTTGGTCACGCCCCCAGTGGGGTTGACCTCGCCAGTCGGATGCACAGTGCCCTCCATGGAAGGAGCGACGACGTCGGGGGACACCGGCCTCCCTCACCTCTGCCGGAACTCAGCCGACCGTATCGGGCTGAGCTGCTACCGCGCTAGCCAGGAGACAGCGCCCCTGACTGACAGGGACCGCAATATTACCCGTCCGGCCGGTGCTGCGCCCGGCGGCCGAGCTGCCCGTCGGCCGGCTCACACCCGCCACATGGCGTGCACCGACCGGGGCGCGAGCCGGTCCCGCCCGGCGAGGAATCCCAGCTCCAGCAGGACGGTGAAGCCGATCACCGTTCCCCCGGCCCGGTCGACCAGGTCCAGCGTGGCGGCGGCGGTTCCGCCGGTGGCCAGCACGTCGTCGACCACCAGGACCCGCTGACCGACCGTGAAGGCGTCCTGATGCACCTCCAGGACCGCCTCGCCGTACTCCAACGCGTACGAGGCGGAGAACGATGCCCGGGGCAGCTTGCCGGCCTTGCGGACCGGGACCACCCCGGTGCCGGTGGCGTACGCGATCGCCGCCGCCAGCACGAACCCACGCGCCTCGATGCCGGCGACCACGTCGAAGGAGTCCGCTCCGTGGTGGGCGATGATCCGGTCGGTGATCTCCCGGAACGCCGGCCCGTCGGCGAACAGCGGCATCAGGTCCTTGAATACGATGCCGGGTTTGGGGAAGTCCGGTACGTCGATCACCCGACTGGCCACCAACGCGGCCGTCTCGGCACCGCTGTCCCCGACGATCACTGCCTCGGTCTCCGTCACCTTCCGCCCTTTCCGTGCCGGGTGAGACCGGTGGTGTTCCGGCGGCGTGTCGCCGCCGGAACACCACCGAGGGAAATCGTCAGCGACGCTTCGCGCCGCTGGGGCGCTTGCGGCCCCCACCGCCGGGTCGGCCGCCACGACCGCCGCCGGACTGACGCTTGCCGGCCGGTCGGGCACCGGCCTTCGGCGCGGTGCCGGCCAGAGCGGCGTCCGCGGCGGGCTCGGTCTCGGCGGGCTCGTCGGCCGACGTTGTGGTCGAGGCACCGGCGCTGGTACGCGACCGCTTCGGTGCCTTGTCCCGCTCCGCCAGGGAGGACCGCTTGGCCTGCACCCGCTGGGTGTGCAGCTTGTACTTCGGCTCCTGCTCCTTGAGCACCGTCACCAGTGGCGAGGAGAAGAAGATCGACGCGAAGAAGGCCGCGCCCATACCGACGAACAGCACCAGACCGAGGTCCTTGAGGGTTCCGGCGCCGAGCAGCCCGGCACCGATGAACAGCAGCCCACCGACCGGCAGCAACGCGACGATCGACGTGTTGATCGACCGCATCAGGGTCTGGTTGACCGCGAGGTTGGCGGCCTCGCCGTAGGTCTGGCTGCTGCCGCCGGTGACGCCCCGGGTGTTCTCCTGGATCTTGTCGAAGACCACCACGACGTCGTAGAGGGCGAAGCCGAGAATGGTCAGGAAGCCGATGATCGTCGACGGGGTGACCTCGAAGCCGGAGGCCGAGTAGATGCCGGCGGTCAGCAGCAGGTCGAGCACCAGGCCGGCGACCGCCGCGATCGCCATCCGGTACTCGAACCGCAGCACCAGGTAGATGGTGACCAGCACCATGAAGACCAGCAGGCCGAGCAGCGCCCGCTGGGTGACCTGGCTACCCCAGGCACCGCTGACCCGGCTGTCGCTGATCGCCGCTTGCTCGATGTCGAGCCGCTCGGCGAGACCCTGCTTGAAGGCTTCGGTCTGCTCGGAGGTGAGCTCGGCGGTGCGGAACAGGTAGGTGGTGCCGCCGACCTCCTGGCCGGAGACCACCTCGAGCGGCTCCTCGGTGTCCAACTCGGCGAGCTCGGCGTCGAGGGCGTCCTCGGCCTGCAGCAGGGTGCCGACGCTCGCCGGCACCTGGAATTCGTTGCCGCCCCGGAAGTCGATGCCGAGGTTGAAGCCCCGGATCGAGAAGCTTGCGATCGACAGGACGACGACCACCGCGGCGATCACGAACCAGGTGTTACGCCGCTTGACGATCGGGAGGTTGGCCTCACCCCGGTAGAGGCGTCCAGCGAAACCGCTCATGTCAGGCCTCCTTGACGCGCGGGTTGCGAATCGGGGTCTCGTCCTCGGTCTTCACCGCGCGGCCGAGGCCGCTGACCCGGGGAGACAGGAACGCCTTGGTCCGGGCCAGCATCGACATGATCGGGTGCCGGAACAGGAACACCACGACCAGGTCGAGCACGGTCGCCAGGCCGAGAGCGAAGGCGAAGCCCTTCACGGTGCCCACCGACACGATGTAGAGCACGACCGCCGCCATCAGGGTGATGGCGTTCGCCGAGATGATCGTCCGCCGGGCGCGCAGCCAGGCCCGGGGTACGGCGCTGCGTGGACTTCGACCCTCACGTATCTCGTCCTTGAGGCGTTCGAAGTAGAGCACGAACGAGTCGGCCGCCACACCCAGCGAGACGATCAGACCGGCGATTCCGGCGAGGGTCAGGGTGAAGCCGATCTGCCGGCCGAGCACCACCATCGCGCCGAAGACCAGCAGCGCCGACAGGATCAGGCTGAGGAAGATCACGATGCCGAGCAACCGGTAGTAGAAGAACGAGTAGACCGCGACCAGCAGCATGCCGATGCCGGCGGCGAGCAGGCCAGCGCGCAGGTGCTCGGTTCCGAGCGTGGCGGAGATGCTCTGCGCCTCCTGCTGCTCGAAGGTCAGCGGCAGCGCACCGTAGCGCAGGTTGCTGGCCAGTTCGTTGGCGGTGGCGCTGGTGAAGTCGCCGGTGATCTGCGAGTCGCCGGTGAGCACGCCCTGGATCTCCGGTGAGGAGATCACCTCGTTGTCGAGGACCACCGCGACCCGGCACTTACCGTCCTGGCCGAGCGCGCTCGCCTCGCACTCCTGGTCGGTGTTGTTGAACGCCTCGCGGGTCAGCTCGGTCCAGGCGCGCTGGCCGGAGCCGGTGAAGTTGAGGCTGACCACCCACTGGCTGGTGGTCTGGTCCAGCACGCCGCTGGCGTCGCTGACGTCGGTGCCGACCACCTTCGCCTCGTCCAGCAGGTACTTGACCAGGCCCTCGCAGGCGACGACCTGCTGGGACTCGTCGCGGATCGAACCAGCCTGGCGCAGCAGGAGCTTGTCACAGGTCACGTACGGCACGTTGTACTGCACGCCGGCCGGCAGCACCCGGATCTCCGCCGGGGTCAGTTCGCCGAACGGGGCCAGGGTGTCGGCCAGCGTCGGGTCTGCGCTGAAGTCGGCCGGGGCCTGCAGGCCGGTCGCCGCCGCCCAGGCCGCCTCGCCGACCTTTGCCTGGACCTGTGCGAGGTCGACCGGCCCGTCGGTGTCGGCGGCGGGCGTCGGGGACGCGCTCGGGCTTGCCTGCGGGCTGGGGCTGACACTGGCATCGGGGCTGGCCGAGTCGGTCGGGTCCGGCTGGGCCATGCCGCCCTCGCCACCAGCGGCCGGGCTCTGCTCGGCCTCCGCCTGCGGCGACGGCTCCGCGCCAGGAGACGCCTCGGCGTCGGGCGAGGCACCGGGTGACGGCGACGCGTCGGCACCCTCCTCGCCGGCACCTTCACTCGGCGTGGGGGACGCCTGTGGCTGGATCGGCTCACCGCCGTCGGTGGCCTTGAGTACCTTGCGGAACCGCAGCTCGGCCGCGTTACCGATCTCGGTCAGGTCGCGGTTCTGGCCGGGCAGCGAGACGACGATGTTCCGGTCGCCCTCGGTGACCACCTCCGCCTCGGAGACGCCGAGGCTGTTCACCCGGTTCTCGATGATGTCGCGGGCCCGGTCGAGCGATGCGGCCGGTGGCGCGCTGCCGTCCTCGGTGGTGGCCTCCAGGGTGACCCGGGTACCACCGATCAGGTCCAGGCCGAGTTTGGGCTCCAGCCGGTCCTGCCAGCTGCCGCTGGCTCCGGCGAAGAACACCATGAGGTAGAGGACGGCGAAGATAAGCCCGAGTGCGGCGAGTTGCCGCCCGGGGCGCATCTGTCCCTGAGGTGGTGCCACGGCGGTCCTGTCTCCCTGCGCGGTTCGGCCGCTGGTGCCCCGGGCGGCAGCGGTTGGTGCCACTGGTGCGAGCGGCGGTGGGATGGTCGTCGTACCAGCCGCGACCGTCAGGTCGAGCGGTCGTGACCGGCAACACAACGATCAGTATCATCGATGTAACTCGGGTCTGGCGACCCGGGGTGGCTCAGTCCTTGGTCGGCACCTCGTCCGCCGGGGCGGACTCGGTCGTCGCGCTGACGTCGGTCCTAGGCACCACCCGGGCGATCGCCGGTCGGGCGTAGCGCTCGTGCACTCCGGGCGAGACCTCGAGCATCACCGTCTCGTCGTCCATGCTGGACACGGTGCCGTACAGGCCGCCGATGGTGACGACCTCGTCGCCGGTGCTGATCGACGACTGCATCTGCTCGGCTTCGCGGCGCCGCTTCTGCTGCGGCCGGATCATCATGAAGTACATGACGACAAAGAGCAGGCCGATCATCAGGATGGGCATAAAGCTGGCGCCGCCCGCGCCCTCTTGCGCCAAGAACACAACAACAACCTTTCGTCAGCCACTCGCGACGCCGTTACGCTCTGCGGAGGCGGGATCTCACGTGCCGTACAGACCGCGGCGAGTCTAGTCGCTGTGACTGTGAACTCTGTGATCGGCACGGATCACGTTCAGATCACGAGATAGTTTAAGCCTCATCCGAGAATAAATCAGGCATATTGGACACCATGCCGCCTGCCGTACCGGCCCGGGACTGAACACCCGGCACGGCCGGACCGCCGAGCGTTCCCGGCGGCGGCACCCGGCCGAAATGCCGCCAGGTCGCCTCGGTCGCCACCCGCCCCCGGGGGGTACGGGCCAGCAGCCCCGCCCGCACCAGGAACGGCTCGCAGACCTCCTCGACCGTGTCCGGCTGCTCCCCCACCGCCACCGCCAGGGTGGACAACCCGACCGGGCCGCCACCGAACGAGCCGATCAACGCGGTCAGCACCGACCGGTCCAGCCGGTCCAGACCCAGCTCGTCGACGTCGTACACGGCCAACGCCGCCCGGGCGGTATCCCGGTCGACCACCCCGGCCGCCCGCACCTCGGCGTAGTCGCGGACCCGGCGCAGCAGCCGGTTGGCGATCCGCGGAGTCCCCCGGGACCGGCCGGCGATCTCCGCCGCCCCGTCCGGCGTGATCGGCACCGCGAGAATCCCCGCTGACCGGGTCAGCAGCACCTCCAGCTCGGTCGACTCGTAGAAGTCCAGATGCGCGACGAACCCGAACCGGTCCCGCATCGGCCCGGTCAGCAGACCGGCCCGGGTGGTCGCACCGACCAGGGTGAACGGCTCCACGTCCAGCGGAATCGCCGTCGCGCCCGGCCCCTTGCCGACCACCACGTCGACCCGGAAGTCCTCCATCGCGCTGTAGAGCAGTTCCTCGGCCGGCCGAGCGATCCGGTGGATCTCGTCGATGAACAGCACGTCGCCCTCGGCCAGGCTGGTCAGGATCGCCGCCAGGTCACCGGAGCGCTCGATCGCCGGCCCACTGGTCACCCGGATACCCGAACCCAGCTCAGCGGCGACGATGTTGGCCAGCGTCGTCTTGCCCAGCCCCGGCGGGCCGCTGAGCAGAATGTGGTCCGGCGGCGCGCCCCGGCCCATCGCGCCCCGCAGCAGCAGGTCCAGCTGGTCGCGGACCCGGTGCTGGGCGATGAACTCGGCCAGCCGGCGCGGCCGGACGCTGACCTCCGCGTCGCGTTCGGCGTCGCTGGCGTACGCCGACACCAGGCCCTCGACGTCGCCACTCACCGGCTCTTACCCAACAGCCTGATTGCCTGCTTGAGCAGCACCGGGACCGGCGGCGGCGGGCCGTCCAGGCTCTCCGCCACGGCGGCCACCGCCTGGTCGGCCTGCCCGGCGGTCCAGCCCAGCCCGACCAACGCCTGCCGGACCTGTTCCGGCCACGCCCCGGCGGTCACCCCGGCCGCGCCGTCGGCACCCACCGGCACCGGCCCGACCCGGTCCCGCAACTCCAGCACCAGCCGCTCGGCGCCCTTCTTGCCGATCCCCGGCACCCGGGTGAGCGCCGCCGTGTCGGCATTCGCGATCGCCTTGCGCACCGCGTCCGGGGTGAGCACCGACAGCACCGCCTGCGCCAGCCGGGGCCCGACCCCGCTGGCCGTCTGCAGCAGCTCGAACAGCTGCTTCTCGTCGTCGTCGGCGAAGCCGTACAGGGTGAGCGAGTCCTCCCGGACCACCAGGCTGGTGGCCAGCCGGGCCGGGCCGCCGGGCCGCAGGTTGGCCAGGGTGCCCGGGGCACAGTGCACCGCCAGACCGACCCCGCCGACCTCGATCACCGCACTGTCCGGCGCGACCGCCAGCACCACCCCGCGCAGACTCGCGATCATCGGGCACCTCCGCTCCGGGCCGCCCGCTGTGCGGCGGCCAGCCGGTCATGCGTACCACCTCGCCAGATGTGGCAGATCGCCAGGGCGAGCGCGTCGGCGGCGTCCGCCGGGCGCGGTGGGCGGTCCAGCCGCAGCAGCCGGGTGACCATCGCGGTCACCTGGGCCTTGTCGGCCTGGCCGGAACCGGTCACCGCCGCCTTCACCTCACTCGGGGTGTAGGTCCGCACCGGCAGCCCGGCCCGCGCGCCGGCCAGCACGGCCACCGCGCTGGCCTGCGCGGTGCCCATCACGGTACGCACGTTGTGCTGGCTGAACACCCGCTCGACCGCCACGCTGCGCGGCTGATGCTCGGCGACCAGGGCGGTCAGCCGCTCATCGAGGTGCAACAGTCGGTCCGGCAGGTCGTCGGCCGGGTCGGTCTGCACCACGTGGTACGCGACCAGCCGGCACGGCCGACCCGGCACGCCCTCCACCACGCCGACCCCGCACCTGGTCAGGCCAGGGTCGACCCCGAGCACCCGCACCACCGATCCTCCCCCAGCCGACACCGCCGCCACACGTACGTGTGTTCGACACCCTAGCCAACCAGTAGCAGGCCGGGACAGCCGACACGCGTACCGGAGCCACCCGGCCGGTACGTCAGTTCAGCTGTACGTCGATGACCGCGTTCTGGCTCAGGTCGACCGCGTACTCCAGACGCAGGCCGGTGGTGCCGGCGGGGACCTCGAACGGGACGTACCCCTCGACCGAATCACCGGGGGCGAGGGTGACCGCGTCCGGGGCTTCCCCGACCTCGGCGTCGTAGAAGGACGGCGCGTAGGTCTCGTCCGACTCGTCGAGGAGGAAGAACTGCACGACGTTCGACTCCCAGGGTTCGGCGTCGACGTTCTCGATCTTCACCTGGAGGTACAGCACCTCGTTGCCCTCGCCGACCTCCCACAGTGGGGAGCCGGCGGCGGAGGTGCCGAACGATTCGATGGTGAGCCTGCGGCCGTTGAGTTCCTCGGTGAACGGGAGTGGATCCGCCGCGGTGCTGGTGTCACCGCCGGCATCGGCGCCGTCGGCCGGTTCGTCGGCCTGCGACGGCGCCGCTGCTTCCTCGACGCTCGACGACGGCGTCCCCTCCGTCGATGAACAGCCTGTGGCGATGAGCCCGAGTACGCCGAGCACGGCGATCTGGGCAACTGCGGTACCGAGTTTCCTGTTGGCCATCGTGTCCTCGTTTCCGGCTCTGTTGCGACTGGATCTGCGCACCCGAACCACGACAGTGGAGAGCCGCCGGCTCAGGTGATCTTTGACGTCCCCGTGACGCTAGGAGACGTTGTCAAACCGCGCGGCACCGAGCGGCAGACAGCCGTGGCCACGATCGCGTAGCCCAGCAGCGAGGGCGTGCAGCGCAAGACTCCGGTCTCGACCAGTTGGTCTCACCGGTCGAGTCCATCGAGGCGGTCGAGGTGGAAGCCACCGGAGGCGGCGATCTCCTGCAGGTCAGCCAGTGCTCGTCGCCGCCGTTCGCGGCTTACTCTCACCACCTGCCGGAGAGCGTCGGTCACCGTCTCCCGCTCCGTGGTCGTGCCCAACGCGGCAGCGGCTTCCGTCAACAGGTCCTCATCAAGATGCAGGTGCGTCGCGGCCATGGACATCTCCTAGGGGATGGTTCTCCGCTCGGCCGGCAGGTGCACGTTGTGCCCGTGCCGGCTCTCGGGACCCAACAGTGCTCCGACGGCTTGATGCCACAGGTGCATCAAGATGCACCTGTGGCATCAGGCTCAACAAGTGCTAGGCCCCGGGGGCGTTCAGCTGGGACCCGGAAGCCTTGGGTCCCGAGGAGGGGCAGAGGAAATGATGGGACTGCCCGCCGCGAGTCGCTCACGGCAGTAGGCGCACACCGGGGCGGGCGTCCTGGTGACCGCCCCGGGCTGGCGCAACGCGTCGCGGTACGCCCGCACGCTGGTGATGCTGCCGTGCCGCCGTGGGTCGTCGCTGACCTCCCGACCGTAGAGCGTCACCCACGAGAACCACTCCGGGGACGGCCATACCTCCTCAACCCGGAGCCGGACCGGGCGATCGGCGTCCACGTGGTCACACTGCCGCAGCGCCACCAGATCACCGGGGCACACCAGAGCTTCGTCGTCAGGCATCGTCCGACGCCCCGTACGACTCGGCGGACTCGTCCTGGTCGTCGTGCGGGTAGCCGGCGGTCATCAACCCGGAGAGATGCAGTACGGCTCGGATCCGCCGGGCACTACTGGGGTCCCACCGATCCAGGATGGCGACCGCCCGCAGGAACGGCCGGCAGGGTCCGGGTACGCCGCCGCACCGGTGGCACTCACCGGTGGTCCGGTTCGGGATGTGGGTGCGGGCGGTCGAGTTCGCGTCGTGGACCGCCCGGGACAGCTCCGGGGACCGGGCGGCCACCGAGGACTCTGCAGACCTGGGCGGACCGTCGGGGTGAGAGATGCGCCCGGTGCTGGCGATGTGGTGGAGGACCCTGCCGGGGTGGACCTGCTGGAACATCAGTGGGAAGCGATCCGGGAGTATGCTCTGCCGCAGGACCAGAGCCTCGACCTGATCATGAAAGCAGTGGATACATGGACGTGACCACGCCGAGCTGGCGCAAGTCGACCCGCAGCAACGGCAGCAGCAACTGTGTCGAGGTCGCCGACAATCTTCCCGGCCGCGTCCACGTCCGGGACACCAAGGACCGCGATGGCGGCACCCTGACCTTCCACCCGGCCGTCTGGTCCCGATTCGTCGAGGTGGCGAAGACGCACAGCTGAATCCGCGTACGGACAGACGACAAGCCCCGGCCCCATCTCAACGGGATCCGGGGCTTTCCGCTGCTGACCAGCGGACAGTAGGCAGCATCAACAGCCCTGGCCGGTCAGCCGACGGCGGCCATGATCTCGTCGGAGACGTCGAAGTTCGCGTAGACGTTCTGCACGTCGTCGCAGTCCTCCAGGACGTCGATCAGCTTGAAGATCCGCCGGGCACCGTCCTCGTCCAGCGGCACGTTCATGCTCGGCACCAGGGACGACTCGGCGGACTCGTAGTCGATGCCGGCGTCGACCAACGCGGTGCGCACCGCGACCAGGTCACCTGGCTCGCTGACCACCTCGAAGGCCTCGCCAAGGTCGTTGACCTCCTCGGCACCGGCGTCGAGCACCGCGAGCATGACGTCGTCCTCGGAGTGCTCGCCCTTGGGCACGATCACCACGCCCTTGCGGGAGAACAGGTACGACACCGAGCCGGCGTCGGCCAGCGAACCGCCGTTACGGGTCAGCGCGGTACGCACCTCGGTCGCCGCCCGGTTGCGGTTGTCGGTCAGGCACTCGACGAGCAGGGCGACACCGTTCGGCCCGTACCCCTCGTACATGATCGTCTGCCAGTCGGCGCCGCCGGCCTCCAGGCCGGAGCCGCGCTTGACCGCGCGGTCGATGTTGTCGTTGGGTACGGAGCTCTTCTTCGCCTTCTGGATGGCGTCGTACAGGGTGGGGTTGCCGGCCGGGTCACCCCCGCCGGTCCGGGCGGCGACCTCGACGTTCTTAATCAGTTTGGCGAACATCTTGCCGCGTTTGGCGTCGATGACCGCCTTCTTGTGCTTGGTCGTCGCCCACTTGGAGTGGCCGGACATGTGCACCTCCGTCGCTTCCCACCTGCGGGGTCAGCCTGCCGCGACGGCCATCTCCACGAACAGTCGGTGCACCCGACCGTCGCCGGTCAGCTCTGGGTGGAAGGCCGTGGCGAGCAGATTGCCCTGCCGAACCGCGACAATCCTACCTGTGGCCGCTCCGGCGGCTACCCGGCCCAGCACCTCGACGTCCTCGCCGACCCGTTCGACCCACGGCGCGCGGATGAAAACCGCGTGGAACGGCGGGCCGTCGACACCGTCGATGACCACCGGCGCCTCGAAGGAATCCACCTGCCGGCCGAACGCGTTGCGCCGCACCGCCATCGAGATGCCGGCGAAGGACAGCTGGTCGGGCCGGCCGTCGAGGATCTCGTCGGCCAGCATGATCATGCCGGCGCAGGACCCGTACACCGGCATGCCGGCGGCGATCCGCTTGCGGATCGGCTCCAGCAGGTCGAACTCGACCGCCAGTTTGCTGATCGTGGTCGACTCGCCGCCGGGCACCACCAAGGCGTCGACCTGCTCCAGCTCCTCGGGGCGACGGACCGGGCGGGCGGTGGCACCGCATTCGGTCAGCGCCCGCAGGTGCTCGCGGACGTCGCCCTGCAGCGCCAGTACGCCGACCCGCACCCGCGCGTCGGGAGCCGACTGGGCCGCGCCGGTCACCAGCCGCGCTCAGCGAGACGGTGCGGCACCGGGATGTCGTCGACGTTGATGCCGACCATCGCCTCGCCGAGCCCACGGGAGACCTTCGCGAGCACGTCCGGGTCGTCGTGGAATGTGGTGGCCTTGACGATCGCCGCCGCCCGCTGGGCAGGGTTGCCGGACTTGAAGATGCCGGAGCCGACGAAGACCCCCTCGGCGCCGAGCTGCATCATCATCGCCGCGTCCGCCGGGGTGGCGATACCGCCGGCGGTGAACAGCACCACCGGCAGCTTCCCGGTCTCGGCGACCTCCCGGACCAGGTCGTACGGGGCCTGCAGCTCCTTCGCCGCGACGTACAGCTCGTCGGGTGACAGGGAGGTCAGCCGGCGGATCTCGGCGCCGATGCGCCGCATGTGGGTGGTGGCGTTGGAGACGTCGCCGGTGCCGGCCTCGCCCTTGGAGCGGATCATCGCGGCGCCCTCGGTGATCCGGCGCAGCGCCTCACCGAGGTTGGTCGCCCCGCAGACGAACGGCACGGTGAACGCCCACTTGTCGATGTGGTTGGCGAAGTCGGCCGGGGTGAGGACCTCGGACTCGTCGACATAGTCCACGCCGAGCGCCTGCAGCACCTGGGCCTCGACGAAGTGTCCGATCCGGGCCTTGGCCATCACCGGGATGGAGACCGCTTCGATGATGCCGTCGATCATGTCTGGGTCGCTCATCCGGGACACACCGCCCTGGGCACGGATGTCGGCGGGCACCCGTTCCAGGGCCATCACCGCGACTGCCCCGGCGTCCTCGGCGATCTTCGCCTGCTCGGGCGTGACCACGTCCATGATCACGCCGCCCTTGAGCATCTCGGCCATGCCGCGCTTGACCCGGGCGGTACCGGTGACGGAGGCGGGCGCGACGGCACCCGGGGCGGCGACCTGAGCAGCGGGGGTCTCGGACACGACGGATCGGCTCCTCGGCGAAGTGCGCGACAGGGGGTACGCCTGGGATGCTACGCCCGCCGGCGGGGTCCACCGACAGCCAATCGACAACCCGGTGGCCTGCCCTGTGGCCCAGATCACCGGCAAGTAGCCCCAGGTCACCGGCGGGTAGGCGCGATCACCGGCGGGTCGGGTCCACCACCCGGGTAAGGGTCGGATCGTCGATGTCGAAGTAGCGAGGTTCGTCGTGCCGGCGGCCGAAGCGCAGCAGCCGCACCAGCGGCCGCCGGCGGGCCAGCAACGCGTCGCGGACCAGGTCGGTGTGCAGTTGACGGGCCAGCACCAGCCGGCGGCTGGCCACCACCACCGCCTCGGTCGCCGGATCCGGGCTGGTCAGCGCCGTCGCCCGCAACTGCCGGGTGAGGTCGTTCTCGGCGGCCTCACGCTCCTCCGGGGACGCGGCGTCCAACGCGATCCGGGCCGCCGCGTACAGCTCCACCGCGTACTCCTCCTCGGCGAGCACCGCGGCGGCCGCCGCCCGGCGCAGCAGGTGCGCGTCGAGCGCCCGGGCGGCCGCCGCAACCCGGACGTGCAGCCGGTCCACCCGGGCCGCGGTCCAGGTGAGGTACGCCGACAGCAGGACGACCGCGACGCTCACACCGACCACCCACCGCATTCCCGGCATCGTAGTGCCGCCGGTGCAGGCCCCGTGGACCCGATCATGGTGGCTCCGCCCACTCCTGGTAGAGCACCCGCCCGTCGGTGGCTTCGATCGCGGCGGCGTACACCTCCAGCACCTGGCGGGCCACCGCGGGCCAGTCGAAGGTCGCCACCACCTGCCGGGCGTGGTCGGCGAGCGCTTCCCGGCGCGGCGCGTCGTCCAGCAGCCGGGCGACGGCCCGGCGCAGCGCCACCGGGTCACCGGTGGGGAACAGTTCCCCGGCCCGGCCGTCGTCGAGCACCCGGCGGAACGCGTCCAGGTCACTGGCGACCACCGCCGCGCCGGCGGCCATCGCCTCGGTGAGGATCATGCCGAACGACTCACCGCCGATGTTCGGCGCGACGTAGAGGTGCACGCTGCGCAGCATCCGGGCCTTGTCCGGCTCCGACACCAGCCCGAGGAAGGTCACCCGGTCGCGCAGCCCGGCCGGGACGGCGGCGTACAGGTCGTCGGGCCGGCCCGGACCGGCCACCAGCAGCCGCAGGCCCGGGCGGTCCGGGGCCAGCGCGACGAACGCCTCACGGAGCAGACCGAAGCCCTTGCGCGGCTCGGTGAACCGGCCGAGGAAGCCGAGCGTGCCGCCGGTGCCCGGACCGCAGTCACCCGGCCAGCCGGGCAGCGGCTCGGCGTTGGCGTACTTCGCCACCGCCACCCCGTTGGGGATCTCCACCGCGCCGCCGTCGAGGTGTTCGACCTGCACCCTGCGGGCCAGCGCCGACACCGCGATCCGGGCGGTGATCTTCTCCAGCACCAGCTGCAGCATGCCCTGCGCGGCGGCCAGCGCCCGGGACCTGGTCATCGCGGTGTGGAAGGTGGCCACCACCGGACCCCGGGCGCAGAGCACCGCGAGCAGGCTGACGCTGAGCGCGAACGGCTCGTGCACGTGCAGTACGTCGAACTGGCCACGGTTGAGCCAGCGCCGGACCCGGGCGGTGACCACCGGGCCGAAACTCACCCGGGCCACCGAGCCGTTGTACGGCACCGGCACCGAGCGGCCGGCGGCCACCACGTACGGCGGCAGCGCGGCGTCCTCGTCCGCCGGTGCCAGCACGCTCACCTCGTGGCCGAGATCGATCAGCGCCTCAGCGAGGTCGACGACGTGGTTCTGCACCCCTCCGGGGACGTCGAAGGAGTACGGGCACACGATGCCGATCCGCACGGTGGCCCCCGCTCATCCCGGCCCGGTGGCCGAGCTGCCCGACCGGTCCCGGTCGGGGTCGGGGTCGGGCCGCTCGTCCAGCCACAGCCGCTGCATCATGTGCCAGTCCTGCGGGTGGCGGGCGATACCGACCGCCAGCCGGTCGGCGATCTGCTGGGTCAGCAGGCGGACCCGCACGTCCAGCGGGCCGACCGACGGGTCGGGAAGCGGCACCGGCCCGTCCAACGCGCCGTGTGCGCGGTCCGGTTCGAACCACATGGTGGTGACGTAGAGCGGGGCACCGGTACGCAGCGCGAGCAGCGCCGGACCGGCCGGCATCCGGGTCCGGCCGCCGAAAAAACTGACCTCGACGCCCCGGGCGGACAGGTCACGGTCGGCCAGCAGCGGCACGACGTGGCCGGCGGCGAGCCGGTCAATCAGGACGTCGAACGGTGGCCGGGGACCGCCAGAGGCCGGGACGATCTCCATGCCGAGACGTTGCCGGACGGCGACGAACCGGTTGTATACGCCTTCCGGTCGCAGTCGTTCGGCGACCGTGGTCAGCGGCCAGTCGTTGGCCGCCACCCAGGCACCCGCCGCGTCCCAGTTGCCGGCGTGCGGCAACGCCACCACCGAGCCGCGCCCGGCGGCCACGTTGGCGGCGAGCATCTGCGCACCGGCCAGGTGGAAACCGGCGAGCCGCTGCTGTCGACTGAGTGACGGCAGCCGGAACATCTCCATCCAGTACCGGGCGTACGAACGCACCGCGTCCCGGGTGAGCCGGTCGAACTCGGCCGCCGGCAGATCCGGGCCGACCACCCGGCGCAGGTTGGCGGCGAGCCGGCGGACCGACGCCGCGCCGCGCCGGTGCGCCCGGTCGGCGCCGACGCGGAACAGGGCGGCGGCGGCCGGCCGGGGCAGCGTCCGGATCAGCCGCCAGGCCGCCGCGTAGCCCAGCTCGACCGGGGTCACGCGTCCACGCCCTGCGCCGCCTGCCGGGGACCCGCCGCAGCGGTGGTCTGCTGGTGCACGTGGGCGATCCGCTGCCAGACCGTCACCAGCGACAGCGCGGCGAGCAGCCAGAGCGCGGCCGGCAGCCCCCAGCTGACACCGAGGCCGCTGAGCAGGCCGCCGACGCCGACCAGGATCAGCCGCTCGGCCCGTTCGGCGACGCCGACGTTGCAGGTCATCCCGAGCCCTTCGGCGCGCGCCTTCACGTAGGACACGATGCCACCGGCGACCAGGCAGATCAGCGCCGCGACCGCACCCGCCCGGTTGCCGCTGACCGCGAGCCAGTACGCCACCGAGCCGAAGATCGCCCCATCGGCGATCCGGTCCATGCTCGAGTCGAGGAATGCGCCGAAGGTGCTCGACCCGCCGCGCAGCCGGGCCATCGTGCCGTCCAGCACGTCGGTCAGGGCGGACAGCGTGACGATCACCAGACCGGTGATCAGGTGGCCACGGGCGCCGAAGCCGATCGCCCCGACGAGCACACCGACGGTGCCGGCGACCGTGACCGCGTTCGGCGAGATCCCTGCGCCGAGCAGTCCGCGGGCTACCGGCTCGATCACCCGGGTGATGCCCGCGCGGACGGACACTCTGAAGATCTTCGCCATGGCGGTCCCACGATAACGGTCGACGGAAAGGGTCGGCACGGTGGCCACGAACGTGAACCGGTGGCGGTCACCTCGCGCGCCGGACTTGTGTACGGCGCGTCGCGGGTGTGGGATCGACACGTGAACGTGAGCGAGCTCACCCGGGCCCGGTTCACGTTACCGAGCAGGTCCCGCCCGCCTGAAGATGTCGCCGCGGATTCACCCCGCGGTCATCCTCTGCGGTCCCCGGCCGGCCGTTCCGGTCCGGACCGGAGCCCGGCCTGGTCCGCAGCGCGGTCGCCCCACCCAGTCAGGCAGCCAGGAGGTGCGCAGTCATGGCGCAGAAGAACCACGACAGGGGGCCCGCCGGGTCCGTTGCGGTGGTCACCGATCCCGAACGGATCCGCAATGTGGTGCTGGTCGGGCACTCCGGTGCCGGCAAGACCACATTGATCGAGGCGTTGCTGGCCGCCACCGGGACGATCAGCCGGGCGGGGCAGGTCCCGGACGGCACGACGGTCTGCGACCACGATCCGGCCGCGGTACGCCAGCTACGCTCCGTCGCGTTGACCTGCGCGCCACTGTTCCACCGCGACATCAAGGTCAACCTGTTGGACACCCCGGGGTACGCGGACTTCGTCGGCGAACTGCGGGCCGGACTACGCGCCGCCGATGCCGCGCTGTTCGTGGTCTGCGCGGCGGACGGGATGGACGCGGCCACCGCCGCGCTGTGGGAGGAGTGCGCGGCGGTCGGCATGCCCCGGGCGGTGGCGCTCACCCGTCTCGACCATCCGCGCGCCGACGTCGACGAAACCGTCGCGCTGTGTCAACGGGTCTTCGGCGACAACGTGCTGCCGCTGCACCTGCCGATGCTCGCCGACGACGGGGTGGGCATCGCCGGGCTGCTGGATCTGCTCGCCCGGCAGGTGCTGGACTACTCGACCGGCCATCCCCCGCAGGTGCGGGAGCCGGACCCGGAGCACCTGCCGGCGATCGCCGAGGCACGCGACGAACTGATCGAGGGGATCATCGCCGAAAGCGAGGACGAGACCCTGCTCGACCGGTACCTCGCCGGCGAGCAGATCGACCCGAAGATGCTGGTCGACGACCTGGAGACAGCGGTGGCCCGGGGCCACTTCCATCCGGTGCTGCCGGTCTGCGCCCACACCGGGGTCGGGCTCGACGCGCTGCTGTGGCTGTTGACCGCTGCCTTCCCGGCACCGCCCGAGCACACCCTTCCGGCGGTGACCGGGCTGGACGGCACGCCCCGGCCGCCGCTGGGCTGCGACCCGGCCGGCCCGCTGGTCGCCGAGGTGGTCCGGACCACCGTCGACCGGCACGTCGGCCGGGTGTCGCTGGTCCGGGTCTTCTCCGGCACGCTGCGCACCGACCGTACGGTGCACGTGGCCGGGCATGGCCTCAGCCAGCGGGGCCACCCCGACCACGACGCCGACGAACGGGCGGCGCACATCTACAGCCCACTGGGTGCCCAGCTGCGGGAGGTCGAGTTCTGCGTCGCCGGGGACATCTGCGCGTTGACCAAGTCGGGCAGCGCGGAGACCGGTGACACCATCTCGGCGGCCACGGATCCGCTGCTGGTCGAGCCGTGGGAGATGCCCGAACCCCTGCTGCCGGTGGCGGTCGTCGCCCGTACCCGGTCGGATGAGGACGCGATGGCCCGCAACCTGGGCCGGCTGGTCGCCGGTGATCCGACGCTGCGGCTGGAACGCAATGCCGAGACCCGCCAACTGGTGCTCTGGTGCATGGGCGAGGCGCACGCCGACGTGTTGTTGGACCGGCTGCGCTCCGGCGGCGTCGAGGTGGACGTCGAGCCGGTCCGGGTGCCGCTGCGGGAGACGTTCACCGCGCCGGCCCGGGGGCACGGACGACACGTGAAGCAGTCCGGCGGGCACGGACAATACGCGGTGTGCGAGATCGAGGTGGAGCCGCTTCCGGAGGGCAGCGGCTTCGAGTTCGTCGACCGGGTGGTCGGCGGGGCGGTGCCGCACAACTACATCCCATCGGTGGAGAAAGGCGTGCGGGCCCAGATGGACCGGGGCGTGGTCAGCGGACATCCGGTGGTCGACCTGCGGGTGACCCTGGTGGACGGCAAGGCACATCCGGTCGACTCGTCGGACGCGGCGTTCCAGACCGCCGGGGCGCTGGCCCTGCGGGACGCGGCCACCACCGGCCGACCGACGCTGCTGGAACCGGTCGATGCGATCATGGTGCGGGTGCCGACCGGTGCGGTCGGGTCGGTGCTCGGCGACCTGGCCGGCCGACGCGCCCGGGTGCTCGGCACCACCGGCGATGACGAATCCGGCGACCGGACGGTCATCCGCGCCGAGGTGCCGGCGACCGAACTGCTGCGGTACGCGGTGCAGCTGCGCTCGATCACCGGAGGTGCCGGCACGTTCCGGCGGGCGTTCGCCCGCTACGAACGCGTATCGTCCAGTTGACCCTCAGCCTCCGGTCCGACTGCTGTGAACGAGACTGCGTCCGGTGTCGACGACAGTGTCCTCTGCCGGCCGCGGTGTCCAGCCGAAGGTTTCGCGGGCGGCGTCGGTGCAGACCGGGCGACGCACCCCCAGGTTGCCGACCATTGCCCGCAGCTGCGGGACGAACGGGGCCAGAATCCGCACCAGCGTCGATGGCATCGCTCGGATGGAGACCTTCGCTGCGTCCGCGCCGAGCCGGCGGCGCAGGATCGCGGCGATATCCCGCAACGACAGCAGGGCGCCGCTGGCGGCGAGGTAGCGGTGCCCGGCGGCTTCCGGCGTCAGCATGGCGGCCATCTGCAGGTCTGCGAGGTCCCGCACATCGACCGGGGACACCCACAGGTCGGGAACGCGCGGCATCCGGCCGGACAGCATCGCCTGGATGATGCCTACCGAGGGGGGATGGTCGCTGCTGAGGACCGGCCCGAAGATTCCGGTGGGGTTGAGGACCACCAACTCCACACCTCCGTCGGTACCCTCGACGAAGTCCCATGCCGCCCGCTCGGCGACGGTCTTGGACTTGATGTACGGGTCGATACCCGGCGCGTCGGGATCCGTCCAGTCCTGTTCGGTGAAGGGACGGTCCGGCGGTTGCTGGCCATAGCCGACCGCCCCAAACGACGACGTCATCACCACTCGATGTACTCCTGCGTCGCGGGCGGCCCGCAACACTCTGAGCGTGCCGTCGCGGGCCGGCAAGACCAGATCGTTCTCGTTGGCCGGTCGGATTCCGGGGAACGGGGAGGCGATGTGCAGGATGTAGCGACAGCCCTGTGCGGCGGCGTCCCAGCCGGCGTCCTCGGTGAGGTCGGCGGTCACCACCTCGATGGAGTCGTCGCCGACGGTGCGGCGTAGCTCGGGGGTCCGGGCCGGCGAGCGTACGGTTGTCCGGACCTGGAAGTTGCGGGCCAGGGCACCTCGGATCACGTACGAGGCGACGAAGCCGGTGCCACCGGTGACCAGGATACGGTTTGTTGACATCGAGATTCCCCAAACTTGACAGCGCGAACCAACGATCACGGACCGTGATCGCTCGGGACAGGCAACGAGCTCGTCGGATGACCTGGGCCAGACGGCGCGGGAGCTGACTCAGCCGCGCGTCGCGCTCAGCAGCGGCAACAGGACCTCATCGACGATTCGGGCGGCCAGGCCGGGCCGGTGACCGAGGTAGAGCTGGCCGGCCAGCAACGGCCCGAGGAGGATCTGGTCCACCAGATCGAGGACCGGGTTGTCCGGGCCGATCCGCCCGGCGTCGACGTGTCGCTGAAGCATCCGACGCATCGCCTGGATCTGCGGCTCGATCATGAGCTCGCGGAGGGCGAGCATCAGCTCGGGATTGAGCAACACGTCCCGGGCCAGACCCGTCATGGCCGCGTCATGCGAGTCCCTGATTCGGGCCGCGTCGCTGGCTATCGTCGCCAGTGCCAGCAGGTCGCCGCGGAGGGAGCCGGTGTCGATTTCGATCGCCGGAGCGGGCTTCTGCGCCTGCAGAGCCCGAATGACCAGCATCGACTTGCTCTCCCAGCGCCGGTACAACGTAGCGGTGCTGGCCTTTGCCGCAGCCGCGATGTCGTCGATGGTGACCGCGTCGTAGCCGCGCTCGCGCACCATCGCCAGTGCGACCGTCAGCAGCTCCTGCTCGCGCTCCGCCGAGAGCCGGCTGCGACGCGGTCTGGCCTGCGTCTCCGACACCGTCACCTCCTCGCCCCTACCGACACTACGAAAACCAGATACCGAAATCAAGTTTTCGACAACTAGTTTTCGCTAACGGGGATACCCCTGTCAGGTCGCCGGCCACGCCCCGCTGAACAGGTCGCGGGTGTCGGCGAGCAGCTGCGGCAGCACCTTGGTACGGCCGATCACCGGCATGAAGTTCGCGTCCCCGCCCCACCGGGGCACCACGTGCTGGTGCAGGTGGGCGGCGATGCCGGCACCGGCCACCCCACCCTGGTTCATCCCGATGTTGAAGCCGTGCGCGCTGCTCACGGCGCGGATCACCCGCATCGCGGTCTGGGTGAACTCGGCCAGCTCGGCGGTCTCGGCCCGGTCCAACTCCGGGTAGTCCGCGACGTGCCGGTACGGGCAGATCAACAGGTGACCGGGGTTGTACGGGTAGAGGTTGAGCACGGCGAAGACCCGTTCGCCCCGGGCCACCACCAGACTCTGCTCGGCCGGCCGACCGGGGGCCAGGCAGAACGGGCAGCCGGTCGGCGAGTCGTAGCCACCGTCGGGCCGGTCCGCACCGGAGATGTACGCCATCCGGTGCGGTGTCCAGAGTCGTTCCAGGCCATCCGGGCCCGGTTGTCCGGTCGTGCCAGTCACCCCATGATCGTACGGGCTCGGCCGGCCGGACTCACCCGACGGCGACCCGGCTCACTGCCCGGCGGGCCCCTGCTGACCGTCGGACCCCGACTGACTGTCGGGAACGGTCGCGGTCGGGTTGACGTTGGTCCGGGACCGCACCACGTCGACGACGTGGGCCACCGCTTCGGCCAACGGCACCCCGTTACGCTGCGAACCGTCGCGGTAGCGGAATGAAACGGTCCCGGCCGACACGTCGGCGTCGCCGGCGATCGCCATGAACGGCACCTTCTGCTGCTGGGCGGTGCGGATCTTCTTCTGCATCCGGTCGTCGGAGAAGTCCACCTCGGCCCGGATGCCCTCGGCGCGCAGCATGGCGACGAACTCGGCCAGGTAGTCGCCGTGGTCGGTGCGGATCGGGATGCCGGTCACCTGCACCGGGGCCAGCCAGGCCGGGAACGCGCCGGCGTAGTGCTCGGTGAGGATGCCGAAGAACCGCTCGATCGACCCGAACAACGCCCGGTGGATCATCATCGGCTGCTGCCGGGTGCCGTCGGCGGCCTGGTACTCCAGGCCGAACCGCTTCGGCTGGTTGAAGTCCAGCTGGATGGTGGACATCTGCCAGGTCCGGCCGATCGCGTCACGGGCCTGCACCGAGATCTTCGGGCCGTAGAAGGCCGCGCCGCCCGGGTCGGGCACCAGCTCCAGCCCCGAGTCGATGGCCGCCTGCCGCAGGGTCTCGGTGGCGTCGGCCCACTCGGCCGGGTCGCCGATGAACTTGTCCGAGTCGTCGCGGGTGGACAGCTCCAGGTAGAAGTCGTCGAGACCGTAGTCCCGCAACAGGTCGAGCACGAAGGCGAGCAGCGAGCGCAGCTCGCCGGGCATCTGCTCCCGGGTGCAGTAGATGTGCGAGTCGTCCATGGTCAACCCGCGCACCCGGGTCAGGCCGTGCACCACGCCGGACTTCTCGTACCGGTAGACGGTGCCGAACTCGAACAGCCGCAGCGGCAGCTCCCGGTACGACCGCCCCCGCGACCGGAAAATCAGGTTGTGCATCGGGCAGTTCATCGCCTTGAGGTAGTACTGCGCGCCTTCCATCTCCGCCGGCGGGAACATGGTGTCGGAGTAGTACGGCAGGTGCCCCGAGGTCTCGAACAGCTGGGACTTGCTGATGTGCGGGGAGTAGACGAACTCGTACCCGGCCTGCTCGTGCCGACGGCGCGAGTAGTCCTCCAGCTCCCGACGGATGATGCCGCCCTTGGGGTGGAACACCGCCAGCCCGGATCCGATCTCGTCCGGGAAGCTGAACAGGTCGAGGTCCGCGCCGAGCTTGCGGTGATCGCGGCGGGCGGCCTCGTCGAGCAGCTTCAGGTACGCCTTGAGCGCGTCGCGGGTCGGCCAGGCGGTGCCGTAGATCCGCTGCAGCTGCGGGTTGCGCTCGGATCCCCGCCAGTACGCCGCCGCGCTGCGCATCAGCTTGACCGCGCCGATCAGCCGGGTGGACGGCAGGTGCGGGCCCCGGCACAGGTCCGACCAGCAGGTCTTACCGGAGCTCGGGTCGAGGTTGTCGTAGATGGTCAGCTCGCCGCCGCCGACCTCCATCACCTCGCTGGCGTCGAAGTCGGCGGTGCCCTTGACGTCGACCAGCTCCAGCTTGTACGGCTCGTCGGCGAGCTCCGCCCGGGCGGCGTCGAGGTCAGCGAACCGCCGCCGCCGGAACCGCTGCCCGGATTTGATGATCTCCTGCATCCGCTTTTCCAGCTTGTCGAGGTCCTCGGGCTGGAATGGCCGGGCGACGTCGAAGTCGTAGTAGAAGCCGTTGGTGATCGGCGGGCCGATACCCAGTTTGGCCTCCGGGAACAGGTCCTGCACCGCCTGGGCGAGCACGTGCGCGGTGGAGTGGCGCAGTACCGCGAGCCCGTCCGGGGAGTCCAGGGCGACCGGCTCGACCCCGGTCTCGGCCTCCGGTGACCAGTCCAGGTCACGCAGGGTGCCGTCGGGGTCGCGGACCACGACGATCGCCTTCGGGCCGTTCACCGGCAGACCGGCGGCGGCGATCGCGTCCGCGGCCGTGGTCCCGGCCGGGACCACGACGGGTTCGGCCTGGGGACTGGCTGCGCTTGCGGACACGACGGGCTCCTCACGGTCGATGAATCGGTGCGTACGGTGGCTCGGTGGCTCGGTGGTCCGGCAGGGTCGGCGACGACGCTCCGGTGGCCGGGGCGGGCCCGGCCGGCCATGATGCTATCGCCCCACGTCGGCGTCACCGGGTGTCGGTCCTGTTGCAACGCCCTGACGTCGACCCGGTTCCGGCGTTAGATTGACGCCGTGGCTGCCACCGACATGGTCGGCGCTCTGCGGCGCCGATACGACTCATTTTTCGCCAGCCGGCGGCCGGTGCCGTTCGCCGTGCTGGACGTCGCCGGGACGGAGCACCGCTTCGGCCCGGGCGACCCGCAGTTCACCATCGCCGTACGTCACCCCCGTGGTGCCCGGGCGCTGGCCGCGTTGGACCAGTTCGCGGTCGCCGTGGCGTACCTGCAGGGCTGGCTGGACGTGGAGGGTGACCTGTCCGCCGCGCTGCGGATGCGGGCGTTCTTCACCGACCTGCATCCGGTGGCCCGGTTCTCCGGCGTGTTCACCGGGCTGCTGCGCGGCCGGCGGGAGGACGACCGACGGGCGATCTCCCACCACTACGACTCGGAGTCGGAGTTCTTCCTGACCTTCCTCGACACCCGGCACCGCTGTTACACGGAGGGCGTGTTCGCCGCCGACGACGAGCCGCTCGAGGACGCGATGACCCGCAAGATGGACCTGGCGCTGGAGGCGATCGGGGTCAAGCCGGGTGACCGGGTGCTGGAGGTGGGCGGCGGCTGGGGTGCGTTCGCCGAACACGCGGCCCGGCAGGGCATCGAGGTGACCACCACGACCCTGTCGCGGGAGTCGGAGCGCTACCTCGTCGACCTGTTCGATCGGGAGCAGCTCGACGTACGGGTGGTGCGGCAGCACATCTTCGGCTTCACCGACGAGCGTCGCTACGACGCGATCGTCAACATGGGGGTGACCGAGCACCTGCCGGACTACCGCCGCAGCCTGCGCAAGTACGCGGAGCTGCTCAGGCCCGGCGGGCGGGTCTACCTCGACGCGCTGGCGATGCGGCGCAAGCACGTCGCGTCGGCGTTCATGAAGCGCTACATCTATCCGGGCCGGTCCGCGCCGCTGCTGCTGCACCAGTACCTGCGGCACGTGGCCCGTTCCCCGTTCGAGCTGTGCAGCATCGCCGATGACCGGCACAACTACTACCTGACCTGCCGGGAATGGGCCCGGCGGCTGGACGCGGCCCGGGACGAGGTGGTGCAGCGCTGGGGGGAGCCGATGTACCGGCGGTTCCGGATCTTCCTGTGGGGGTCGGCGGCCGGCTTCGACACCGGGATGGTGCAGGCGTACCGCTGGGTGTTGCGGCTGCCCTGAGCCATCGTCGGCGGCGACCGACCCAGCGATCGTCGTCGACGGGACCGCGACGTACGTCGGACTGCGCCGCCGTGCGCGGTGACCGCGGTCACCGCCGACTTGCCAGGGGCAGTACGGTCGTGAGGTGGCTACGGTGCTCCTGGTCGAAGACGACCACGTTGTGCGCGGCGCCATGTTGCGCTCGCTGGCCGACCGCGGGCACGCGGTCCATGCGGTCGGCACCGCCCTGGACGCGCTACGCCGGGTCGCCGCGGAAACCCCCGACCTGGTGGTTCTCGACCTGGGCCTGCCGGACCTGGACGGGTCGGACGCGTTGCGGATGCTGCGCGGCATCACCGACGTGCCGATCATCATCGCCACCGCCCGCGACGACGAGCAGGCGATCGTCCGGCTGCTGCGGGCCGGGGCCGACGACTACATGGTCAAGCCGTTCACCGGCGCGCACCTGGACGCCCGGATCACCACGGTGCTGCGCCGGGCCGGCCGGGCGAGCCGGTCGGTGCCGCCCGCCGTGCACCAGGTCGGTGGGCTGCGGGTCGACGTCGGCGAACGCAGCGCCACGCTGGACGGCGAGGCCCTGGCGCTGACCCGCAAGGAGTTCGACCTGCTGGCCTATCTGGCCGCCCGCCCAGGTCGGGTAGTGTCCCGCCGGGAGCTGTTGGAGGAGGTATGGCGGCAGCCGTCGGTCGGCGAGGACCAGACCATCGACGTGCATCTTTACTGGCTTCGCCGCAAAATGGGCGAATCCGCAGCGAAGCCGCGCTACCTGCGCACCGTGCGGGGGGTCGGCTTCCGGCTGGTGGTACCGGACTGAGGTTGGCGCTGGCCTACCTCGGGGCCGGCATGGCATCGATCATCGCGTTGGCCTTCCTCATCCCGCTCGGCCTGCAGCTGCAGCGGGAGACCCGCGAGCAGGCACTGGCCGACGCGGCCCGGCGTGCCGCCGTGGCGCGCGGCGCGTTGGCGGTCAGCAACGACCCGGAAGGGGTCCGCCGGGCCGTGGCCGGTCTCGGCGAGAGCACCGACCGGCAGCCGGTGGTGCACGGACTCGACCCGGCCGGCACCGTACGCGCGACCAGCCAGCAGGTCACCGACGCCGCCGCCGGCACCGGGCCGACGGTGGTGGCCACCGACGGCGGGGTGCTGCACCTGGAGCCGGTCACGGTCGGTGAGGCGGTCACCGTCGTCGAGGTCTTCGTCGCCGACGGCGAGCTCAACCGGGGTGCGGCCGGCACCTGGCTGCTGCTGGTCGGCATCGCCGCAGGTCTGGTCGTCTGCTCGGTCATCGTCGTGGACCGGATCGCCGCGCGCGCCGTCGCCGCGACGAAAGGGCTGGTCGACGCGGCGATGGCGGTCGGTGACGGGGATCTAGCGGTGCGCATCCAGCCTGACGGGCCGCGCGAGCTGGCCGAGGCCGGGTACGCGTTCAACCGGATGGCGGACCGGCTGGTCACTTCCCGGACCGACGAACGTGAACTCGTCGCCGACCTGTCCCACCGGCTACGCACCCCGCTGACCGTGCTGCGGCTGGACGCCGACGCGCTCGACTCCGACGACACCAGCGTCGGCTCGTTCAGCGAGGCCGAGCTGGACCGGCGGCGGACGATCCGCCGGATCCGTCAGGCGATCGTCACCCTGGAGGGTGAGGTCGACGTTCTGATCAACACGACCCGCAAGACGGTCACCCAGGAGGTCGGCCAGGGCAGCTGCGACGTCGCCGAGGTGGTCCGCGACCGGATGGTCTTCTGGTCGGCGCTGGCCGGCGACCAGAACCGGCCGTACAACGTGATCGGCGCGCAGCTGCGAACCCCGGTGCCGGTGCCCCGGGCCGAGCTGGCGGCCGCGCTCGACGCGGTGCTCGGCAACGTGTTCCGCTACACGCCGCAGGGCACCGCGTTCGAGGTGGCGGTGTCCCGTCGGGACGGCTACGTGGCGATCCGGGTCGACGACGCCGGGCCGGGCATCGCCAACCCGGACCGGGCACTGCGGCGCGGCGCCAGCGACCAGGGCTCCACCGGGCTCGGCCTGGACATCGCCCGCCGGGTGGCGTTGCAGGCGAACGGGTCGGTCAGCCTGGACCGGGCCCGGCTCGGCGGGGCGAGCGTGGTGATGCTGCTCGCCGACGCCGAGGCCGCCCCGCCCCGGCCGATGAGTCGGTTCGGACTGGTCGGCCGGCTGGCCCGGGAACGCGACCGGGACCGGGACCGGGACCGGGGCCGGACCCGTCGCCGGCCGGCGCCGCGCTGACCGGCAGATCACGGCCGGGTCTTCGCCGGCACAAGTATTCCTTAGGTCTGGCTTAACGTCGTTCCGCAGGCCCTGCGCCGGATGGCAGCATCTGCTCCGAACCCATCGGCGTTTCCTGGACGACTCACCCGCAGTACCGTCCCAAATCCCCAGTCCAGGGACGCTTGCGCGCGGCGGGGCCCGGTCCCCAACACCGATGTCCCGCCGCGCGCCCACCCTGGACAGAGGCAGGTCGACGTGTCACCGTCAGCCGCTGCGCCGCCGCCGGCCGCTGAGCCACCGCCAGCCGGATCACCCACCGTCGACCAGGACGAAGCCAGGCCGATCACCACACGGCAGGTGCTGCGTTGGATGACGGTGATCGGCGCGCTGGTGGTCGCGGTCCTCGCCTGCTGGCAGGACCCGAGCTACGCGACCTGCGCCGCCAGATAGCCGTCGATCTCGTCCCGCAGCCGCCGCTTCTCGGCGGCGGACAGGAACGAGGCGGTCACCGCGTCGCGGGCCAGGCCGGCGAGCTGTTGCGGGCCGGCCCGCAACAGGGACGCGGCCACCGCGTACTCCTGGTTGAGGCTGGTGCCGAACATCGGCGGGTCGTCGGAGTTGATCGTCACCAGCACGCCGGCGGCGACCATGTCGGCGAGCGGGTGCGCGGACAGCTGCGGCACCGCGCCGGTGCGCAGATTGGACGTCGGGCACACCTCCAGCGGAATCCGCCGCTCCGCCAGGAACGCCACCAGCTCCGGGTCCCGCACGCTGGACGTGCCGTGGCCGATCCGTTCGGCGCCCAGCTCGCGCAGCGCGTCCCAGACCGTCTCCGGACCGGTGGTCTCGCCGGCGTGCGGCACCGAATGCAGCCCGGCCGCCCGGGCCTGGTCGAAGTACGGCTTGAACTGGGGCCGGGGGACGCCGATCTCCGGCCCACCCAGACCGAAACTGATCAGACCGTCCGGGGCCTCGTCGAGGCAGATCCGCAGCGTCTCCTCGGCCGCCGGCAGCCCCGCCTCCCCCGGTATGTCGAAACACCAGCGCAGCTCGATGCCGAAGTCGGCGCGGGCCCGTCGCCGGGCGTCCTCGATCGCCGTGCACAACGCGGGCGCGGGAATGCCACGCCGCACGTGCGAGTACGGCGTCACCGTCAGCTCGGCGTACCGGACCTGCTGGGCGGCCAACTCGCGGGCCACCTCATGGGTGAGCACCCAGACGTCCTCGTCGTCGCGGATCAGATCGACGACGCTCAGGTAGATCTCGACGAAGTGTGCGAAGTCGCGGAACACGAAGTAGTCGGCCAACGCGGCCTCGTCGGCGGGGACCGGGGACCGCCCCTCGTGCCGCTGGGCCAGCTCGGCGACGATCCGCGGCGACGCCGACCCGACATGGTGCACATGCAGCTCGACCTTCGGCAGCCCGGCGATGAAGTCCGACAGCACGGACTGAGACTCCGACAGCACGGGCGGAGACGACGGTTGCTGGCTCACCGTGGCGTTCGACCTCCTCGGGAAAACGGACATCCCCGACGGGGGCCCGGCTGCGCCGAGCGTACCGCTCGGGCGGTCGTCTAGGCTCGCCCGGTGGACAAGCGTACGTTTCCGCGGCTCGGCCGCACGGTAGGGGCGATCGGTCTGGGTGCCTGGCAACTCGGCGCCGACTGGGGGACGGTCAGCGAGGACGAGGCGGAGGCAACGCTGCGCGCCGCCGTCGAAGCCGGCACCACCTTCCTGGACACCGCCGACGTGTACGGCGACGGGCGCAGCGAACGGATCATCGGCCGGTTCCTGCGGGAGTCGGCCGGCGACGATCTGTTCGTCGCCACCAAGATGGGACGCCGGGTGGCGCAGCACCCGTCCGCGTACGTGCTGGACAACTTCCGGGCCTGGACCGACCGGTCCCGGGCGAACCTCGGCGTCGACCGCCTCGACCTGGTCCAGTTGCACTGTCCGCCGACCGAGGTGCTGCGCACCGACGCGGTCTACGACGCGCTGGACGCCCTCGTCGCCGAGCAGCGAATCGCCGCGTACGGCGTGAGCGTGGAGACGGTCGACGAGGCGCTGGCCGCGATCGCCCGGCCGGGCGTGGCCAGCGTGCAGATCATCCTCAACGCGTTGCGGCTCAAGCCGCTGGAGCGGGTGCTGCCGGCCGCTGCCGCCGCCGGGGTCGGGATCATCGCCCGGGTGCCGCTGGCCAGTGGCCTGCTCTCCGGCCGGTACGACGAGAACACCCGGTTCGCCGCCGACGACCACCGCACCTTCAACCGGGACGGCTCGGCGTTCGACGTCGGTGAGACGTTCTCCGGAGTCGATTTCCACACCGGGTTGGCCGCCGTGCGTCGGCTCGCCCCACTGGTGCCGCCGCAGGCCACCATGGCCCAGTTCGCGTTGCGCTGGATCCTGGACCAGCCCGGGGTGACGGTGGCGATTCCTGGTGCCCGCAACCCCGCCCAGGCGCAGGGCAACGCGGCAGCCGCGGAGCTCGCGCCGCTGGACGACGCCACCCAGCGGACGGTGCGGGAGGTCTACGACGACCTGATCCGGCCCCAGGTGCACCACCGGTGGTGACCCGCCGCCCGGCGCTGCGCACGAGCAGGGGCCCGGTCGCGCACGAGCGAGGGCCCCGTTGTTCCGGCCGGAACAACGGGGCCCTCGTCACGACCTTCGCGGGTCGGTGCCAGCCCGACCGCCGGACGGCACCGGCGACCGAGGTCAGATCGGGCGGACCTGCTCGGCCTGCGGACCCTTCTGGCCCTGGGCGATCTCGAACTCGACCCGCTGGTTCTCCTCCAGCGTGCGGTAGCCGCTGGTCTGGATGGCCGAGAAGTGGACGAACACGTCAGCACCCCCGCCGTCGACGGTGATGAAGCCGAAGCCCTTGTCTGCGTTGAACCACTTCACGGTTCCCTGCGCCATGTGTATCTCCTTCTGAAACTGGCGGCCAAGCACGCCGTGCGGCCGGTTGGCCGTTTTCGAGCAGCGGCGCCTGAGGTGGCCCCCGACGAAGGAGGACTTCTCTCAACCCACGCTGTCTCGCAACAGCGTGGACAGCAAACCACGTACGCAAAAACTTCGCACAGCCTACCTGACGAACGTCTCCGACATGTGACCTGAGACGCCGTTCGCGCCCTCGTGGCGTGCCCGAATCTGGTCGCCGTCCGGGCCCGGTCCGGTCTGGTCGTCGCGCCTCTGACCAGCGGCGGCGGCGCTCACGACGGCCAACGGCCGGTGAGCCGGCGCACGCCGGTCGCGCCGCCGCGATCCACCGCGGCCCGGACGACTGAGAAGATCGCCCCCTGCAGTGCGGCCGCAGCCAGCACCTCGCCCCAACCACGCTCCTCGTCGATGGCGTTGGGTGCCTCGTCGTCGCCGGCGGCGAGCTTCCACACCTGCCGGAATATCGCCCCGGCCAGGGCACCCGCCGCCAGGCCGAGCACCAGGCCGACCGGCCGGTAGGCCAACTTGTTGAGCGGTTTGCTCACCCGCGCCTCCCTCTCCTCGTCAACCACACCAGTACCACCGTCACCACCGTGCCGGCCACCACCAGGGCCGGGACCGTGACGGTACGCCGGTCGGGCCGGCGCGCCGTGGCCGCCGCCTGTCGGGCCGTATCACGCAGCCGCAGCCGGGCGCGGTCGGCCCCCAGCCGCAGCCGGCTTTTCACGTCGGTCTTAGCGGCCAGCGCCTGCACCGTCTGGCCCAGTTCGGCCCGGGTCTGCCGGATCTCGGCCCGGAGCAGGTCAAGATCGCCGGTGCCGTTACCGGACCTGCCGTTGTGCGACGTCACGACTGCCGCCCCCGCTTCATTGCCGCGCCGACCACCGTCACGTCCGCCCGTACGCTGTCCGCCGCCGCCGTCGGCACCGGCGGTGCCGCCTGACGGACCTGCCGTCGCCCGGCGAGCGCCAACACGCCCGCGACCAGGAACAGCAGCACCGCGACGGCCAGGGCGGCCAGCCACGGCGGCCAGGCCTGGGCGAGCAGCAGCACGCCGGCGCCGATCAGCACACCGAGGCCGTAGAGCGCGATGACCCCGCCACCGCCGAACAGCCCGATCCCCAGTCCGGCATGCTTTCCCTTTTCGGTCAGTTCGGCACGGGCGAGCGCGATCTCGTCGCGCACCAGTCGCGATATCTGCTCACCGGCCTGTTGCACGAGTTCCGCGGTGGACCGCTCGGCGGGCGGCCGGTGCAAAGTGTCGGCCATGGTGCCTCCTTTCCCGCTGTTCGCCGCTGTATGCCCGGCCCGGACCTTCGTCAATCCTGCTGACTGCGATCCCCGGCGGCGGATTCCTCGGGTCCGACGAAGACCGACGCACGGGCGTCGCCCTCGGCGTCACCACCGAACAGCCGGGCGTCGTCGGGTACCTCGTGCCCGCCGCCAGTGGTGGACGTAACCGGTCCGGCCGGGTGACGGCCGTTGCGCTGCCCGCCGGTGACCGGCCGGTGCCGCAGGTCCAGCCAGTCCAGCAGGCTGTCCCCGTCGCCGACCTCGGCCCGCCACCGGGGCAGCGCGGTCGGTCGCTGTTCGCGGACCCAACTGGCCAGGTGTTCGCGGACCTGGCACCGCAGATCCCACAGGCTCGGCGAGTCGGCGGCGCTGACCAGGGCCCGCAGCCGGACCGTACCGCCGGTGGCGTCGGTCACCTGCAGCACACACACCCGGCCGTCCCACAGCTCGGTGCCCTCCACCAGTCGGCGCAGTTCCTCGCGCATGGCCTGGACCGGAACCGACCAGTCCAGGTCGAACTCGGCGGTGCCCAGCACCGCGGCCTTGGTCCGGGTCCAGTTCTGGAACGGCGTGGTGGTGAAGTAGGAGGTGGGCAGGATCAGCCGCCGATCGTCCCAGATGTGCACCACCACGTAGCTGAGCGTCAGCTCCTCGATCCGGCCCCACTCACCCTCGACCACCACGACGTCGTCGATACGAACCGCGTCGCTGAAGGCCAACTGCAGCCCGGCGATGACGTTGCTCAGCAGGCTCTGCGCGGCCAGCGCGCCGACCACACCGATCACCCCGGCGGAGGCGAGCAGGCTCGCGCCGACACCGCGTACCGCCGGGAAGGTCATCAGCATCACCCCGACGGTGAGGATGACGATCACGGCGATGGTGACCCGACGCAGCATCACCACCTGGGTGTGCAGCCGGCGGGCGTGCCGGTTGTCCGGCACGTCGGTGCGGAACCGGGCCAGCGTGGTGTCCTCCATGGCCAGCAGCAGCGCCCCGACCAGCCAGGCACACGCCGCGATCATCGCGAGGACCAGCAGGTGCAAGGTGGTACGCCGCCACGGCTCACCGACCGCGTAACCGGTCGAGAAACGGACCGCGAGCTGAATGGCCGTCACGGTCGCGGCCGCCCGCGTCGCCCGGTGCGCGTGGGTCGAGACCTCGGCGAGCAGTACGGAACGTCGGCCGAGACGCCGGACGACCCGGTGGCCGATCGCCACCGCGGTCACCGCGAGTACCGCCGCCGCGACCGTGACGAGCACCGTCCAGACAACCGGATGCACGGATGGATCCCCCTCCACATCGCCATCAATAGTGACAAAAGGTCAATGATGCCGGGTGAAGTTGGGCCATGCCATGGGTGCTAGATCACACTTTCCGGTAGCGGGACTGGGCGAAGCAGTAGACACCGAAGGCGGCAAAGCCGGCCGCTACCAGTGCCAACAGGACAGACCCGAACGCCTGCTCGCGCAGGGTGTGCAGGGCTGCGTCCAGGCCCCGGGCCTGCTCCGGCTCGAACTGGACGGCAGCGGTCACCAGCAGCGCCCCGGCGGTGCCGTAGGCGACACCCTTGGCGACGTAGCCGGCCGTACCCAGCCGGCAGACGACCTTGCGCACCCGGGCGTTCATCGCCCCGGTCCGCAGGTGTTCGGCGAACCGCCGGGTGACGCCGTTGACGACCATCCCGGCACCGATGCCGATCACCACCAGGCCGGCGAACCCGACCAGCCACCGGCCGCCGGGGGCGGACATCACCCGTTCGCTCATCGCCTGCTGCTGGTCGGCGGTGTCGGCGTTGGCGTTGCGGAACACCTGGACGGCGGTCCAGGCGAAGGACAGGTAGACCACGGTCCGCCCGACCGAGATGACCCGTTCGACCGTCCGCTTGTTGCCCTGCTCGGCACGGTGCCCGACGGCGGCCTCGATGCCCTGCCACACCGCCATCGCGGCCAACCCGACCGCGACGGCGATCAGCAGCACCCCGCCGAGCGGCTGCGCGGCGAGGGTACGCAGCGCGCCGGACTGGTCGCCGTCGGCGGCCGGGCGGCCGAAGGCGATCTGCAGTGCCAGCCAGGCCACCAGCAGGTGCACCAGGCCGTACCCGAGGAAGCCGGCTCTGGCGAGCAGCTTCAAGGATCGACTGTTACCAAGCTGGTGGGCGGTGCGCTGGGCATCCCTGGTTTTCGGCATGGCGCTCCATATGACCGGTCAGCGCCGCCACCAAACGTGCCCGACCGGTGGTCAGCCCAGTTGCCGGGCGACCCGGATCGCCACCTCCGAATCGGTGGCCCGCTCAAGGCTCACGTCGAACCCGCCGACCTCGGTGGCCTGCTCGCCGACGGTCAGGGTGACCTGCTCGCCGGCCACCTCGACAGTGACCCGGTCGCTCTCGGCGCCGATCAACCGGGCCTCGATGCCGAGAAAGCTCGCACTGGCCTCGACTCCCCGGGAGAAGGTCACCGTGCAGGCGTCCAGCCCGCAGTCGGTGCTGGCGCCCTCGGAGCTGCAACCGGCGAGCAACGCCGCGCCGAACGCCAACCCGGCGGCCAGAGCGGCGATCCGGGAGGTGGTACCGGCCCGCCGGCTGGTGGATCGGGCGGCGCTGGAGGCGGATGGCAGCTGGGGTGCGATGGTCACCGGCCAAGCGTACTTGGCGCTCGTGACGGCGCCCCGGAGCACTCGTGCCAGCCACCGCACCCAGCCGGCGAGGCGGCGGGCCGACGGTTAGGCTCGAAGCCGTGCCGGCCTGCCGACCGCGTCGGCCCCGGCTGAGTCGGCCTTGAGGCGAGTCGGCCCCTGAACCGAGGAGGTGTCCGACCGTGACGATGCTGGTGGAGGACAATCCGGCGCGAAACCGGTTCGAGATCCTGATCGACGACGGCCTGGCCGGGTTCGCCAGCTACCGTCCGGGTCCGGCGACGGTGACCGTGACGCACACCGAGATCGATCCCGCGTACCGGGGACGAGGTGCCGGTGACGCCCTCGCCCACGGGCTGCTCAGTCAGATCCGCGACCGTGGAGAGCAGGTGGTGCCCCAGTGCCCGTTCATCGCCGCCTACATCGATCGGCATCCCGAGTTCGCCGCGCTGGTCGCCGGTGACTGAGCAGCGCCGGCCCGGCCTGGCGCGTACGGCGGTCGCGGTGGCCGGCGTACTCGTGCTGGCCGCCACGGTGGTGGCGGCAGGCGGCTGGCTCGGCTGGTTCAGCGATCCGACGATCTCCGACGCGCCCGAGGCGTCGGCCGACGTCGAGGTCGTCGCGACCGGACTCGCCGCACCATGGGATCTCGCGTTCCTACCGGACGGCACGGCCCTGGTGACGGAGCGGGACACCGCGCGGTTGCTGGCTGTGGACGCGCAGGGCAGCACCCGGGAGATCACCGGGGTCGACGGGGTTGTCCCGGACGGGGAGGGCGGCCTGCTCGGCGTGGCGGTGTCCCCGCAGCATGCCACCGACGGCTGGGTCTACCTCTACTACACCGGTGCCGAGGACAACCGGATCGTTCGGTTCCGGCTCGGGCCAGACGGCCCGACGACGTCCCCTGAGCCGGTCCTGACCGGGATTCCCCGGGCGTCGACCCACAACGGCGGCCGGATCGCTTTCGGTCCGGACGGCATGCTGTACGTCGGCACCGGTGACGCCGGCGAGCGGGGGGCCGCGCAGGACCCGACCGGGCTGGCCGGCAAGATCCTGCGGCTGCGACCGGACGGCACCGTCCCGGCGGACAACCCGGTTGCCGGGTCGCCGGTGTTCAGCCTCGGCCACCGCAACGTACAGGGACTGGCCTGGGATCCGGCCGGGCAGCTGTACGCCAGCGAGTTCGGGCAGAACCGGCACGACGAACTGAACCCAATCGAGGCCGGCGGCAACTACGGCTGGCCGGAGGTCGAGGGGGTGGCCGACCGGGCGGAGTTCGTCGATCCGGTGGCCACCTGGGCCCCCCGGGACGCCTCCCCCAGCGGTCTCGCCCACCACCAGGGCCGGCTCTGGCTGGCGTGTCTGCGTGGCCAGCGGCTGTACCGGGTCGCCCCGGACGGCACCGACGCCGAGACGTTGCTCAGTGGCGAGTACGGCCGGCTGCGGCACGCGGCGGTGGCGCCGGACGGCAGCCTGTGGGTGCTCACCTCGAACCGGGACGGGCGCGGTTCACCCACCGGCGACGACGACCGGATCCTGCGGATCAGCGGCTGACCGGTCCGCCGTAGGGTCCGGCCCGGTCGGGACAGGCACCGTCGGACCCGGCGTGCCGGTCCTGGCCACCGACGTCTGCCAACCGGCCAGCCGCTCGGCGGCGGCCCGACTGTTCGCCCAGCTCGCCCCGTAGGTCGACAGGTGCACGTCACCGGTGACCCGGACCGGTACCCCCATCTCGACCACGACGGCGTCGGGTCGGACGGTGAGCGCGCGGTCGACCGCCACCGACATCCACCGATGCCGGTGCAGGTCGCGGACCACCAGGACAAGGGCGTGGTGGCGGGCGGCGAGCAGCGCGGTGTCCAGCGGCTCGACCGGTCGGCCAGCCACCTCGGCCGCCGTCGACGCGTCGAGATCCCGCTCGGTCAGTCGGACGGTGAGCGTCCCGGGCCGCAGCGCGGCCAGGGCCTGGCCGATGCCCCACGGAGTCTCGGCCCCGATGGCGATGTTGTGCGGCGGCGCGAACTCCACCACGTACGCGGGCCGGGTCAGTGGCAGCTGGGTCTCGGCCCGTATCCGCAGCGCGCGCCGGGCGGCGGTGAGCCCGATGGCGGACCGTACCGGGCCGGTCGGCGCTCCGGCGGACACCAGCGTGGTGGCCCCGTTGCTGTCCGGCACGGAGCCGTTGCCGTGCGGTTGGCGGTGCCGCACCGACCAGGCCGCCAGTTGCCGGATCCGCTCCGCCGCCTCGGCCAGCCGCTGGGCCGGCAACCGACCGGTGACGACCGCGTCGACGATCGCGTCGGTCAGTCGCCGGACGGTCTCCTCGTCGGCGTGTTCGCCGCCCACGCAGACCGCGTCGACCCCGGCGGCGAGCGCCCGGACGGTCGCGCGAGCCAGACCGAAGCGCCGGGTCACCGCCCGCATCTCGATCCCGTCGGTGATCACCGCGCCGGTGAACCCGAGCCGGTCCCGCAGCAGGTCGACCAGGACCGCACGGCTGAGGGTGGCCAGGTTGGCCGGGTCGATCGCCGGCACGAGCAGGTGTCCGGTCATGATCGTCCGGGTGCCGGCGGCGATGGCGGCCCGGAACGGGGTCAGCTCCACCGCGTCCAGCCGGATCCGGTCGGCGTCGATACGGGGCACGGCGTCGTGGGAGTCCACGTTGGTGTCACCGTGTCCGGGGAAGTGCTTGGCGCAGGCGGCGACTCCGGCGTCCTGCAGCCCGCGAATCCAGGCGGCCGTGTGCCGGGCTACCAGGCGCGGATCGTCGCCGAACGCGCGTACCCCGATCACCGGATTGTCCGGATTGGAGTTGACGTCGGCAACCGGGGCGTAGTTGACGGTGACTCCCGCGCCGGCCAGCTCCAGGCCGAGATCGTAGGCGACCCGCCGGGTCAGTTCCGGGTCGTCGACCGTGCCGAGGGCCAGGTTGCCGGGTCGGGAGCTGCCGTGTCCGGATTCGATCCGGGTCACGTCACCGGCTTCCTCGTCGATGGCGACCAGCACGTCCGGCCGTTCGGCGCGCAGCGCGGCGGTGAGCGCGGCGACCTGCTCGGGGTCGCGGACGTTACGGGCGAACAGCACCACGGCGCCCAACCCGTCGGCGACCCACCGGCGCACCCAGTCCGGTGGGCCGGTGCCGAGGAATCCGGGCTGCAGCACGGTGGCCGCCATCCGCCGCACACTGGGACTGGAATCGGCCATGCGGCTCATGTTCACATCACGGACAGTTTTAGTCAATAAACCTTCCTATTAACCGGGACCCGCGCTGCGGCGACGACGCCGGTCCCGCCGTACGGCACGGTCTGTCGCCGGGCAGCCCCGGTGTGGCACAGTGCGTGAGTGGTTCCGTTCGTCCAGTACGCCGCCGAGGAGACCAGCTGGCAGGACATCCCCGGTGTCCAGGTGATCGGTGCCGTCCTCGGTGTCCTGCTCCTGCTCGCCGCGTTGCGGGCAATGTTCGGCAAAGGGCGGTGAGCGCGGGTCCGGCGAGCGCCCCGACCGGTCGGCCGGACCGGTCACCGGACCGACCGGCCGTTTGGCCGTGGTCGGCGCCGGGTAACCACGGAATCCGATGAAGCTGCCCCTGCACTCACCCCGGCTGCGCCGCGCTGCGCGCCAACGCTTCGGCTGGTCAGCGTTGCGGCCCGGCCAACTCGGCGCGATGCGGGCCCTGCTGAAGGGCCGCGACGCCTTGGTGGTGCTGCCCACCGGCGCCGGAAAATCGGCCGTCTACCAGATCCCGGCCACCATGCTGCCCGGCCCGACCGTGGTGATCTCTCCGCTGCTCGCGCTGCAGCAGGACCAGATCGCCGCGCTCAACCAACGCGGCCAGGCCGAGCTGCGGGCGGTAAGGATCAGCTCCGCGGAGAGCCCGGCCCAGCGACGGGCGTCGCTCGACGACGTCCGTGAGGGTCGGGCCCGGTTCCTGTTCACCACACCGGAGCAGCTGTGCGACCCGGACCGCCTGGCCGAGGTACGTCAGCTGTCCCCGGCGTTGGTCGCGGTCGACGAGGCGCACTGCGTCTCGGCCTGGGGGCACGACTTCCGACCCGACTACCTGGCCGTCGGCCACCTGGTGGAGCAGTTGGGCCGCCCTCCGGTGGTGGCGCTGACCGCCACCGCCTCGCCGCCGGTGCGCGACGACATCGTCCACCGGCTCGGGCTGACCGATCCGCACCTGGTGGTGGCCGGACTCGACCGGGACAACCTGTTCCTCGAGGTGGCCCACTGCCCAACCGAGGACTACCGGTGGCGCAGGCTGGTCGCCCTGCTCGACGTGGAACAGCCGCCCGGCATCGTCTACGTGCCGACCCGGCGGGCCGCGACAGACCTGGCCGGTCAGCTCGTCGCCGCCGGCTACCCGGCCCGCTGCTACCACGCCGGGATGTCGGCCACCGCCCGGCAGCAGCTGCACGACGAGTTCCTCGCCGGGCAGGTGCCGGTCATGGTGGCGACGTCCGCTTTCGGCATGGGCATCGACAAACCGGACGTACGGTGGGTGGCGCACACCGCGCTGCCGGACTCGCCCGACAGCTATCTGCAGGAGATCGGTCGCGGCGGCCGGGACGGCCGGCCGGCCCGGGCGCTGCTGTTGTGGCGGGCCGAGGACATCGGTCTGCAGCGGTACTTCACCACCAGCCCGCCCGATCATGACGAGTTGCGGGACGTCGCCGAGGTGCTGGACGTCGAGCCGGCGACCCGCGCCGAGCTGCGCCGCCGCACCGGGCTCGGCGCCCGCAAGCTGAGCCAGCTGCTCGCCCTGCTGGAAGAGGTGGGCGCGGCCCGGACCGTCGCCGGCACCCAGACCGTCCGTCCCTTCTACGCGCCGGACCCGGCGCGGGCCGCCGCCGACGCGGTGGCGGCGGCCGGACGTCGCCAGACCGTGCAGCGCTCCCGTACCGACATGATGCGGGCCTTCGCCGAGGCGACGGGTTGCCGCACCCGGGGGCTGCTGGCCTACTTCGGGGAGCATGTGACGGACGTCTGTGGTCATTGCGACAGTTGCCACGCCGGGACCAGTACCGCCGACGACGGCGCCGCCGGCCCGTTCCCGGTACACAGTATGGTGCGACACGCGGAATGGGGGGCCGGCCTGGTGCTCGGGTACGAGCAGGACCGGATGACGGTCCTGTTCGACGGTGTCGGCTACAAGACGTTGTCGGTGCCGGTGGTCAGCGACCAGGGTCTGCTGGCCGCCGAGCAGCGCTGAGGATCGCCACCGTCGGACACCGGTCCGGCGGACAGCAGGTTGAGAGGGGCAAAGCGTGACGGAACTGCCGGTGTACACCGAACTCGGGTTCTCCGACGAGGAATGGGGGCTGCTGGTCGGGCTGCCGCAGGCGGTGCTGAACGCGGCCAGCGCGGCCGAGTCCGACGGTGGACGGCGGACCCGGGCGGAGAACGCCGCCGGGCTGGAGACGATCGGCGCCGGCCGGGAGTCGGCCAGCCCGCTGGTCACCGCGGTCGCCGGGGAACTGGTCAGCCGGGTCGGCGATCCGGAGACCGGCGAGGAGTTGCCGGTGATCGAACCGGCCGACCCGCAGGCGCTGATCGCCGACGTGCTGGCCCGGGCGGGTGCGGCGGCCCGACTGCTCGCAGACCGGGTGGACGACGGTGAGGCCGGGGCGTACAAGCACTGGCTGGTCGGCATCGCCGAACAGGTGGTAGGCGCCGCGAGCACCGGCGGGGTGCTGGGTATCGGCGGCGAGGCGGTGACCGAGTCGGAGCGGCGGTTCCGCGACCGGCTCGCCCACGTGCTCAACGACTGAATGGGAGGACTCCCGGTGTGCGGGCGGTTGACCGCCGCCAGTACGGTCTGGGATCGCGGGCCGCACCGGCCCGGTGGACACCCCTCTCCCGGGAGCATCGATGGAGCTTCTGACCAGCCCCGAGTTGTGGATCGCGTTCGCGACCCTGCTGCTGCTGGAAGTCGTGCTGGGCATCGACAACGTTGTGTTCATCTCGATCCTCGCCGGTCGGCTGCCCGAGCACCAGCAGGCCAGGGCCCGCACCATCGGGCTGTCACTGGCCCTGGTCACCCGGCTGCTGCTGCTCGCCTCGTTGTCCTGGGTGATCGGGTTGACCGCACCACTGTTCGAGGTGTTCGGGCAGGAGATATCCGGTCGTGACCTGATCCTGCTGCTCGGCGGGGGCTTCCTGCTGGCGAAGGCGACCTACGAGATTCACGAGCACCTGGAGGGCGCCGACCACGCCAGTAGCGGCAAGACCGCGTCGTTCGCCGGGGTGATCGCCCAGATCCTGGTGCTCGACGTGGTGTTCTCGCTCGACTCGGTGATCACCGCGGTGGGCATGGTCGACCAACTGTTCATCATGGTCGCCGCCGTGGTGGTCGCGATGGTCATCATGCTGGTGTCGGCCGGGGCGGTCAGCGGGTTCGTCAACCAGCATCCGACGGTGAAGATGCTGGCCCTGTCGTTCCTGTTGCTGATCGGCGGCAGCCTGATCGCCGAAGGGCTCGGCCACCACATCCCCAAGGGGTACGTGTACGGGCCGATCGCGTTCTCCGTCTTCGTGGAGTTCCTCAACCTGCGGCTACGGTCGCGCAAACAGGCGGCGGCACCGGTCAGCCTGCACCCGACGTTCGTCAAGGAGCAGCCGGCGGCGTCCGGCGGTACGGACAGCGCCGACCGGGCCGACTCAGCGTAACGGAAGCAGTCGACGGACCGCCTGTTCGGCGGCCGTCCGACTGGGCTCGACGGCGGCGAGCCGGGCCACCCGGCCCTGGTTGAACGACTCGACCACCCGGGGGTCGACGTAGGAGGCGCGGGCCACGGTGGGGGTGTTGCCGAGCAGCTCCGCGACCTCCCGCATCACCGCGGCCACCGTCCGCCGCCGGGCCGCCGCCGAGCGCGGCACGCCGACGGCCGCCAGCCGGGTCGCGGCGAGCACGGTGGCATGCCAGGTACGGAAGTCCTTGGCCGTCATCTCGGTGCCGCTGGCCTGACGCAGGTACTCGTTGATCTCGTCGCTGTGCACGTCCCGCCAGCGCCGCCCGTCCCAGTAGCAGAACAGCCGTTGCCCGTCGTGCCGGCGACGACGCAACGCCCGCAGCACGGCACACACCTGCGCGTCGTCGATCCGCCGGACCTGGGCGACGCCACCCTTGGCCGGGAACTCGAGGACCACACAACCCCGCTCGATCCGGGCGTGTGCGGGCCGCAGCGTCGCCACCCCGAAGGTGGGTTCGTCGCCGGCGGCGTACTGGTCGTTGCCGATCCGGAACATCCCAAGATCCAGTAGGCGCACCAGGGCGGCCAGCACCCGTTGCCGGCCCAGACCCCGGCCACGCAGATCGGCGTCGACCCGGTTCCGCAGCCGGGGCAGCCGGTCCGCGACCCGCCGGACGTGCTGGAACTTGGCAACGTCCCGACGGACCCGCCACTGGGGGTGGTAGAGGTACTGCCGCCGGCCGGCCGCGTCCACACCGACGGCCTGGATGTGACCGGACGGGTGCGGACAGATCCACACGTCCCGCCAGGCAGGTGGGATCACCAGTTCACGCAGCCGCTTCAGCTCCGCCGGGTCGGTGACCGGCTGGCCCCGGGTGTCGAGGAAGGCGGTCCCCCGGCCCCGGTGACGGCGTCGGTATCCCGGTCGGTGCAGTTCACTGCGCCGCAAGCGCATCGCGTTCCACCTCGCCGATCGCGGCGAGCACCTCGTCGACGCAGATGGCGGCCATCGACGGGTGCCAGTCGGCGGCCGGTCCATCGGCGGCCGGCGGGTCGCCGGCTGCGGAGTCGGCGGCTGTGGGGAGGGCCGCCGGCTCCTCGGCCCCGGCGGACAGCAGCGGGTAGTGGACCACCCGGTGCCGCGGCCGGTGCACCCGCGGGCCCCAGCGGGCCGGCGAGGTGGGACCGAACAGCAGCACCGACGGTACACCGAAGGCCGTTGCCAGGTGCCCCGCGCCAGTGTCGGCCGCGACCAGCAGGCGGGCGTGCGCCAGCAGCGCGGCGAACTGGTAGAGGTCCATCCGCCCGGCGCGGACCGCGGTGCCGGGCAGCCCGGCATCGGTGGCGACCGCCTCGGCGAGCGGGCGCTCGGGTGCCGACCCGGTCACCACCACCCGGTGCCCGGCGGCGGTCAGCCGACCGGCCAGCTCGGCGAACCGGTCGACCGGCCACCGGCGGCGCGGCGCCGCCGCACCGGGGTGCAGCACGGTCACCCCGACCGGCACCCGGTCCGGTACCGGACGGGGCAGCAGCAGGTCGGTGGTGTCGCAGTCGACGCCGTACCAGGTGAGCAACCGGCACCACCGCACCACCTCGTGCTCGTCGTCGCGCCACGGCGGGCCGTCGTGGTGCGCCGCCGCCGGACACCGGTACGCCCACAACCGGCCCGGCCGCGTCGCGGCGAGCAACCGGTGCGACTGCGGGCCACAACCGTGCAGGTTGACCGCCCAGTCCGGGCTGCATCCGAGCGCCAGCTCCGCGTCCAGCCCGGACAGCGGCACCAGTCGGTCCACCGCGCCGGTCAGGCCGGCCAGCGGGGCCAGCCAGGTCGGCGCGGCCAGGGCGATCGTCTCGGCCGGGTAGACGGCCCGCAGCCCGCGCAGCGCCGGTACGGCGGTGGCAAGGTCGCCGATGCCGAGGGCCCGCAGCACCAGGATCACGGGTAGGACGTCTCCCGGTCCGCGCAGATCACCATCTCGCGCACCGCGCACCCGGCCGGCTGCTGCAACGCGAACAGCACCGCCGCCGCCACGTTGTCGGGGTCGTTGAGCGCGGCGTCGGCCGCCGGCCGGTACTGGGCATCGCGCTCGTCGAAGAACGCGGTCCGCATCCCGCCGGGCACCAGCAGGGTGACGCCGACGGTGCCGGCGAGTTCGGCCGCCAACGCCCGGGTGAACCCGACCACCCCGAACTTGGCCGCGCAGTACGCGGTGGCGTCACCTACCGCCTTCATTCCCAGAGTGGAGGCGATCGTCACCACCGAACCGCCGACCGAGGTCAGCCAGGGCAGCGCCGCCCGGATCACCGCCGCGGTGGCCAGCAGGTCGACCGTGACGACCCGTTCCCACACCTCGGCGGGGGTGTCGGCGAGCCGGCCCGGCACGTCCATCCCAGCTGCGGTGACGACCGCGCTCAGCCCGCCGGTCTGCTCGGCGAGCCGGTGGGTGGCGGCCTCGGCGGCCCGGGTGTCGGCCAGGTCGCAGTCGAGCCAGGGAACGCCGTCCACTGGCGGCTGCCGGTCGATGACGCACGGCCGGTATCCGGACTTGGCCAGCAGGTCGACGACGGCTGCCCCGAGACCGCTCGCGCCGCCGGTGACCAGCACCGCCGGGCCGCCGGAATGGTTCGTCACGGTGATTCCTCCACAGTGGTGGTCGACGGGACGGGCCGCGCGGCCCGGGCGGCGGCGATCATGCCGGTGGTGGAGCGGCCGTCGAGGTACGGCACGATCGCCGTCTGCCCGCCCCACCGGCGTACCATTTCGGCCTCGGGCAGGTCCGGCTCGGCGGTGCCGCCACCGGCGTAGTCGCCACCTTTGACCCAGATGTCCGGCCGCAGCCAGCTGAGCACCGCGTGCGGGGTGTCCTCGTCGAAGACGACCACCGCGTCCACGCAGCCCAGTGCCGCGAGCAGCCGGGCCCGGTCACGCTCGCCGACCACCGGCCGCTGCGGCCCCTTCAGCCGGGCCACGCTGGCGTCGGAGTTGACGCAGACGACCAGGCAGTCACCCAGTTGCCGGGCGGCCTGCAGCGCCGACACGTGTCCGGCGTGCAGCAGGTCGAAGCAGCCGCCGGTGGCCACCACGGTGCCCCCGGCGGACCGTACCCGGGCGGCCAGCGACCCGGCGGCGCGCGGACCGACCTGCTCCGCCGCCGCCGTAGCCAGCGCCCCGGTCTCCACCGGCACCGCAGCCTGGTCGGGCCCGGCCAGTAGCCGACGCAGCCCGGCCGTACCGCCGTCGGCGACGTACCGGGACGCTTCGGCAACCGCCGCCTGGACCGCCTCGGACACCACGGCTCCGGCGGCCAGCGCCGTAGCCGCCGCGGTGGCGAACCGGTCCCCCGCGCCGCAGGTGTCCCCGTCGGTGCTGATCGGCGTCGGCACCATCAGCGGCACGCTACCGGCGTGGCACAGCAGCGCACCGTCGCCGCCCATCGTCACCGCGACCGCCCCGGCCCGCCAGCGGCGACGCAGCTCGTCAGCGCCACGCGCGGCGGTGGCCACGCGGGTGTCCCCGACAGGCTGCCCGGTCAACTGGCGGACCTCGGCCTCGTTGGGGGTGATCAGCCGGGCACCGGCGACCGCCGCCGGACCGCGCGGATGTGGATCCCACACCACCGGTGCGCCGGTCGCCGCCAGCGCCGCCCGCAGGCCCGGCATCCGCGCGACTCCCCTGCCATAGTCGCTGACCACCACCGCCGCCGCAGCCGCGAGTACCTCGGCGGTGGCCGGCGGCAGATCGCCGTGCACCCGGCCGTCCCCGCCCCGATCCAACCGCAGCAGCACCTGACCCCGGGTTCGCAGCCGGATCTTCTCGGCGGTCGCGCCGGCCAACGGCAATGGATGCAGGTCCACGCCGGCTGCGGCGAGCAGCGCCGCGAGCCGGCATCCGGCCGGGTCGGCGGCGAGCGCGCTGACCAGTACCACCGGGTGCCCCTGCCCGGCGGCGAGCACCGCGGCCAGCCCGGCACCACCGGGCCGGTCGGTGACATACCGCTCGTCGAGCACGGGCGCGGCGGCGTCCGGGCAGACCCGGGTGACCGCGCCGTCGACGTCCCGGTCGAGCAGAGTGTCGCCGACCACCACGATCGGGCCGGCGGTCACCTGACACCGCCGCGCACGTCCAGCACCGGCAGACCGGCCGGCACGGCTGGCGCCGTGGGCGCGCCGGCGACGGCATCGACCGCACGGGCGGGGACGTCGACCGCACCGGTGAGACCGAGTACGCCGGGCAGTGTCTGGTCGACGTAGCCGCACAGCAGGTGCGCGGTGACCAGGTGCAGCTCCTGCACCACCTGCGGATCGGCCGCCGGCACCGCCAATACCTCGGCGCACGCCTCGGCCAGCGGGTTCGGCGCCGGGCCGGTGCAGGCCCAGCAGCGCAGCCCGACGTCACGGCCGGCCCGGGCGGCGGCGAGCAGGTTGCCGCTACGTCCACTCGTGGACAGCAGCAGCAGGATGTCGCCGGGGCGGCCGTGGGCCCGTACCTGCCGGGCGAAGACCTCGTCGAAGCCGAAGTCGTTGCTGATCGCGGTGAGCGAGGAGGTTTCGGCGGTCAATGCGATCGCGGACAGCGGCGTCCGGTCGTCGCGCAGCTTGCCGACCAGCTCGGCGGCGAGGTGCTGGGCCTCGGCGGCGCTGCCGCCATTGCCGGCGACCAGCAGCCGGCCGCCGTGACCGAGCGTCCAGGCCAGCTCGGCGCCCCAGCGCCCCAGCCGCGCGGCCACCTGGCGGTACGGCAGCAACGCCTCGGCCAGCCCGGCGAGGTGGGTGTCGATGAGCGAGTTCACGTCGGACATCTCAGGCCACCACCCGGCTCGGCTGCCGCACCCCGCTGACGGTGCCGTAGATCGATGTGAGCTGCGTGGCAGCGCGCTGCCACGAGTAGCACTGCCGCGCCCGGTCCAGCGCGGCGGTGGCGTAGGCGAACCTCCGGACCCGGTCGTTGAGCAACCCGCGCAGCGCCATGCCGAGCGCCCGTGGGTCCCGGGGCGGCACCAGATCGCCGGTGAGTCCATCGACGACGGTGTCGGTCAGCCCACCCACGGCGGTGCCGACCACCGGCACGCCGCAGGCCATCGCCTCCAGCGGGGTGAGCCCGAACGGCTCGTACCACGGGGCGGCGACCAGCACGTCGGCCGACCGGTACCAGGACGGCATCTGTTCCCGGGGTACCCCGCCGACCAGCCGGATCCGGTCACCGACACCGCACGACTCGGCCAACTGGCGCAACTGCCGGGCCTGCGGGTCGGTGTCCAGTTCGGCGGCCGGCGGACCACCCACCACGACGCACTCCGCGTGCGGTACGAGTTGCATGGCCCGTACGACGTCCTGGAAACCCTTGCGGGCGACCAGCCGGCCGACGGTCAGCACCCGAGGTCGGCCCTCGTCGCGCGGCACGGACAGTCCGTCGGGGGCGAAGGTCTGCTCGTTGACGCCGGACGGCACCACCGACAGCCGGCCCCGGGGCACCCCCATCCGGATCAGCTCGGCGACCTCGTCCTGGGACTGCGCGACCACCCGGTCGACGCTGCGGCCCAACGCCCGCTCGTAGCCGATGCGCCGGGGTGGACTGGTGTCCATCGCGCCCTGGTGGCGACGCTTGACGGTGCCCAGCGCGTGGTAGGTCTGCACCACCGGAACCCCGGTCAGCCGGCCGGCGTGCACCGCGGCCAGCCCGCTCATCCAGAAGTGCGCGTGTGCGACCGCCGGAGTCCAGTCGTGGCTCCACTGCCCGGCCAGCCACTGGCTGAACTGCGCCATGTGTGGCAGCAGGTCGTCCTTGGCGATGTGCTCGGCCGGTCCGGCCGGCACGTGCACCACCGCAACCCCGTTGTCCAGCTGCACCAGTTCCGGCAGGTCCGCAGCGTCCCGTCGGGTGAACACTCGGACCTCGTGACCGTCGGCGGCGAGCGCGGTGGACAGCTCCGCGACGTGCGTGTTCTGGCCGCCGGCGTCCACCCCGCCGAGCGCGGCGAGCGGGCTGGCATGCTCCGAGATCATCGCGATGCGCATAGCGCCTCCTCCAGCAGCTCGTCCCAGTCCGCGAGGAACCGGTCCAGTCCGTATCGGTCCTGCGCCGCGCGCCGCGCGCCGTCGCCGAGCCGGCGGGCCGAATCCGGCTCGTCGATCAGCCACTGGGCGGCATCGACCAGGGTCTGCACCCGGGTGGCGAGCACCCCGGCCGACGGTGGTACCGCGGCGACCACCTCGGTGGTGCCGAGGACGACCACCGGCATGCCCATCGCCATCGCCTCGATCAGGCTCAGGCCGAGTGAGGTCCACCGGCACAGATGCAGGTACGCGCGGCGGCGGGCCACCGCGGCGTGCATCGCCGACTGCGGCACGTCGTCGTGGACGGCCAACCGACCGGCCGCTGTCCCGCCGAGGGCCCCGGGCAGCCCTGCGACTCCCATCCCGTACACGTCCAGCGGGGCGACCCGGGCGAACCGGGGCATCAGGTCGGTGCCGGTGACCCGACGGCGGCGTACCGGCTCGTTGGTGACCACGGCGAGCCGGTCGAGTTCGCCGCTGTAGCGGGCGGCCGGGGCGACGATGCCGTGCTCGATCACCCGGGTCCGGGTGCCGCCGGTGTCCCAGAACAGGTCGTTGAAGTGGGTGACGTGGACCACGGTGAGGTCGTCACGGTCGGCCATCGGATGCCGGCTGGTCGGCACGTCACCCTTTGGCGTGTTGTGCTCGACGTAGACCGCCGGCACGTCCCGACCGACGGTCCGGCCGAGCCAGCTGGTGGCCAGGTCGAGCTCCTCGGGGCGTTGCAGGATCACCAGGTCGACCTCGGCGGTGGCGAGCTGCCCGGGGCGGATCTCGGTGACGCCGTCCGGCCACGGGTAGGTGCGCGCCCGGCCCAGCCCGTACGGCCCCCGGTCCGGAGTGACCGGCACCAGGTAGTGGTGCTTGCCGTGGACGAACGCGGTGGTCCACGATCCGTGGACGTGCCAGAGCAAGATGTTCATCCGGCCGTCCCGCAGATCAGTTCGACGGCCTCGACCACGCTGTCCGGGGAGACCGTCGACAGACACGGATGGCCCGGCACCGGGCAGCGGGCGGCCCGGGTATTGCGGCAGCCGGCGACCGGGTCGCCGAGCCGGACCCAGGGCACCCGGTATGGTCCCCACTGGCCGAACGGCACCGTCGGCGCGAACAGGCTGACCACCGGGGTGCCGACCGCCGCCGCGAGGTGTGCCGGCCCGGTGTTGCCCACGACCAGCGCGCCGGCCCCCGCGATGATCGCGGCGAGCCGGGCCAGCGAGGTCTGCCCGCCGAGATCGGCACCGGACCGGCCGGCGACCCGACGGCTCAGCGCCTGCTCACCGGGGCCGCCGGTGACCACCACCCGGTGCCCGGCGGCGTGCAGCGCGTCGACGAACGCGGCACACCGCTCCGGCGGGCAGGCGCGGGATTCGACGGAGGATCCGGGGTGCACGACGACGTAGCCCGGTGGCCCGGCCCGGTCCGGCTCCGGCATCCGGTGACGCACACCCGAGCCGGGCTCCTGTGGTGCGGGCCCGGCGGCTGGCCGCAGACAGCCCGGGCGTAGCCGCAGCACCGGCTCGTCGTCGCCGGGCAGCGCGAATCCAGCGGCGGCGGCCAGCGACAACGCGCGTTCCGGCTCCGGTACGCCGGGCGGCACCCGGTGACGCACGTCGAGCAGAGAGCCGGAGTAGTCGTCACTGATCGCCGCGATCCGATCCACCCCGGCCTGCCGCAGGAGCAGCGCCAGCGGCAGCGGCGACTGGTGGAAGGAGGTGAAGATGATCGCCTCGTCGGCGCCGACCTCGGCCAGCCGCTCCGTCAGCCGGGTCAGGTCGGCGGGGTCCACCGGACCGGGATCCGGGTCGATCCACGGCAGCGGCCACTCGATCAGGTCGCCCACACCGGGCAGCAGTTCGGCGGCGGCCCGGCCCTGCGGTCCACAGAGCATGACCACCTCGTCCGCCCCGGCCGCCACGGCGCGGATCGCCGGCCCGGTGACCAGCACGTCGCCGACCGAGTCGGAGCGCACGACCAGGACCCGGCCACCGCGCGGGCCGGGCTCGTCGGGAGCGGTCGCCCGGTGGCGACGCAGGATGAGATCAGCGGCGCCGGCCAGGTCACCGGCGACGGCGGGAGCGGCAGCCGTCTCCTGCGGATGGGTCGTCTCGGTGGGTACCAGGATGCCGGTCGCGCCAGCGGCACCGGCGGCGACGATATCCCGGCCGATGTCGCCGACCACGACGCACCGCCCGGCGCTGGTGCCCAGCTCCCGGGCCGCGGCCAGGACCATGCCCGGTGCCGGTTTGCGGCACCGGCAGCCGTCGCCGTCGTCGTGCGGGCAGACCTGCCAGGTGTCGAACGGGCCGAGGAGTTCCTCGATCCGGTCGTGCACCCGACGCATGTCGTGGGTGGTGAAGTGGCCGCGCGCCAGGCCGGACTGGTTGGTGACGACTCCGAGCCGCAGACCGGCGGCGCGAAGCCGGTCAAGCGCGGCGCGGGCACCGCGCACCGGGCGGACCAGGTCCGGGTCGCCGTTGTACGGCACGTCGTGCACGAGCGTCCCGTCACGGTCGAAGAGCACCGCGTCGAAGAGCCCGCGGCCCCGACTGATCAGTTCGCTTCGCACCTGGCTCCGTTTCCCGGGTGCGGGGCGAGTAAACCAACCACGGCGTTCGTCCGGTCCGCACCATTTCGCCGCTGGCCGGGTTAGCGGGTCGCCCGCGGGGTACCCGGCTGATCGTGGCTGTCGTGCAGCGGGTGATCCCCGCCCCGCAGGACCAGGTGTTCGCCGTGCTGGCGAACGGCTGGTCGTACAGCGACTGGGTGGTCGGGACCGTGCACATCCGCGATGTCGACGGGCACTGGCCGCAGGCCGGGGCCCGGCTGCACCACACCGCCGGTCCCTGGCCGCTGTCGTTGTCCGACGCCTCCACGGTGATCTCCTGCCAGCCGGGCGACGAGCTGACGTTACGGGCCGGGCTGTGGCCGCTGGGCGAGGCGACGATCGTGTTCCGGCTCGCGCCGACCCCGGGCAACGGCACTCGGGTCACCATCGCCGAGTCGTTCACCGGAGGGCCGCTGCGCTGGGTCCGTACGAAGCTCGACGATCTGGTCCTGCACCACCGCAACCGGGAGACGCTGCGCCGGCTGTCCGACATCGCAACCCGGCAGACCGTCGGGTGACGCCGGCACGCCACGGCCGTGGGCCCGACGGACGGGCCCACGTCAGCAGGGGCCAGCCAGGGCAGACCAAGTCAGGGCAGGTCAGTGGACGGGTGCCGGACGGCACCCGCAGGGAGGTGATCGGAATGAACCAGACCGTGATGATCACTGGCGCAAGCGCCGGCATCGGACGCGCCACCGCCCAGCGGTACGCACGCCGCGGTGCCCGGCTCGGGTTGCTCGCTCGGGGAGCGGCCGGCCTGGCCGCAGCCGCCGCACAGTGTCGGGAGCTGGGTGCCGAGGCGGTGGCCACGTACCAGGTGGACGTCGCCGACGCCGCAGCGGTCGACGAGGCCGCCGACGACCTGCACCGACGCAACGGCGGCCTGGACGTGTGGATCAACAACGCGATGGTGTCGGTCTTCGCCCCGACCTGGGAAATCAGCGCTGACGAGTTCCGGCGGGTCACCGAGGTCAACTACCTCGGCACCGTGCACGGCACGCTGGCGGCGCTGCGGCAGATGCGCCCGGCCGGAATCGGCACGATCGTGCAGGTCGGTTCGGCGCTGGCGTACCGGGGCATCCCGCTGCAGTCGGCGTACTGCGCCAGCAAGCACGCCATCCAGGGATTCAACGACTCGCTACGGGCCGAGTTGCTCCAGGCCAGCCCCGAGATCAAGCTGTCGATGGTCCAGCTGCCGGCGGTGAACACGCCGCAGTTCTCCTGGGTGCGTACCCATCTGCCCCGACACCCGCAACCGGTACCGCCGATCTTCCAACCCGAGGTGGCCGCTGCGGCGATCTGCTGGGCCGCCGACAACGGCAAGCGGGAGGTCAACGTCGGTGGCCCCACCCTACAGGCCCGGCTCGCCGACATCATCGCCCCGGGGCTGCTCGACCGGCTGCTGGCGATCCGGCAGGTCGGATTCGACTCCCAGCAGACCGACGAGGTCATCGACCGGGCCCACTGGCGGGACAATGTGGACGTACCGGCCGATGCCGAGGTCGATCATGGTGCACACGGCGCCTTCGACGACCAGGCACGTCGGCGTTCGCTGGCGCTGTGGGCCGTGACGCACAAGCAGACCGTCACCGCCGCAGTCCTGGCCGCCGCGCTCGGCACCGCGCGGGCGATGGTCGGCAGCGGGCCGGCCCGGCTGCGGGCTGCGGTCCGTCGACCGGTCGGGCGGGCGGCGTGACTGTCTGACACCGCCACCGCCCGTTGGGCCGCCGGTCGCTGCCGTCGAACCGGCGGCCGAGGCACACAAGGGGGATACAGCCCGCCCGCCCACCGATGCATCATCGATCGCAGATGACGATCATGGGGCGGCGAATGACGCGCCCCGACCAGGAGGGGGCGGTCAATGACAACCGATCCGAGCTGGGACGACTACCTGATCAGCGACACCAGCGCCGACACCGGCACGACGGATTTCGCAGGTAGCTCGACCACGCTGCCCGAGCCGGTCGCCGACGCGGTGGAGACCCATCTGGACCAGGCCGTGGCCGACCAGGAGTGGTCCGACTGGCACGCCGACGTGAGCGACTCGTGGACCGAGTCCGCCGACGGTCACCTGCAGGACGCGGCGGACAGCGTCGCCGCCGGCTTCGACCCGACCGCCTCGATCGAGGCTGCCGACCGGCAGTACTCGCTGGCGGCCGACGAGGCCGGTACGGCGAGCGACTACGCGGCCGCGACGGACTACAGCGTCGACGCCGCGGCCGCCGAGATCAGCACATACGACAGCAGCAGCAGTTACGAAAGCACCAGCTTCGACACCGGCACCAGCTTCGACACCGGATTCGGCACGGAATGACCTGGGCAGACAGCAACGGCAGGGCGCCGGCCACCGGCATCGGCACCGACGACGATCGGCAGGCCGACCAGCTCGCCGCCGGAGCGGAGCGGACCGTCGCCGCTCCACTCACCGTCGTACGGCAGCATCTGCTCGCCGCCGTACGGAACCTGGGTTTCCAGCTCACCGTCGAGCAGCTCAGCGTCATCCAGGCGGTACGCGGCTCCAAGCTCGGCGCGGTCACCCTGCAACCGGCCCGGATGCCGGTGCAGTTGCAGATCGGTCTGGAGGCCGGCCCTGCCGCCTGCCGGGTCACCGTCCAGGTGAGCGACCGCTGGCCGGCGAAGGTCGGCCGTAACTGGGGCGCGACCGCTGTCTACCAGGACGTCTTCGGGTCCGTCCTGGCCGCCGTCGACGCCGCTCTGGCCCGTCTCGACCCGGCCGCCGCCGCCGGCTTCGCCGGCTGGTGGCGCAACACCGGGAACGGAGACGTCGCCGCCATGCAGAACGCCGCCGGGTGGGCGGCCCAGGCCGGCTCGTTGATCTCCCGCCACACCACCCGGTTCCTCGACGGGTCCGACCCGGCAAAGGGTGCCCCGGTGAGCCGGACCGGGGCGGGCACGTTCACCTTCGTCGCTGCGGAAACGGTCGCCGAGGTGCCGACCCAGCTAGCCGACGGGATGCTCACCGTCGGGACCCTGATCACCAGCCGGCCCGGGCAGATGCCGGCGAACTTGGTCACCCAGATCCAAGGGCTGGTGTACCGGGTCGAGGAGTACATCGCGGCGGCAGCCGCCTCGGCCGGCACATCGACGCCGTTCCGGTTCACCGTGGACCCGGCCGACGTGCCGGTGGTGACGTTCCTGCACCAGCAGGCCCAGCTACGGGAGATGCTGCCGGTTCGGACGCTGTTGATCTGCACGACCTGCAAGCTGGAGAAGATCGTCAACCCCGAACTGGAGCGACTGCAGGAACGCAACCGCCGGACCCGCGACCTGGCGACCACGGTGAGCGCGGTGATCAGCCCGTTCGTGCTGGCCGGGCGGCTGGCCCAGACCAAGGGTCCGGCCTTCGCCTGCCCACGCTGCCAGGGTCTGTCGGCCGACGAGTCGGTGGTGACCTTCTGCCGGCAGTGCGGCGACCGACGTACCGAGACGGCGCTGCGGTCCTGCAGCAAGTGTTCGTTCGACTTCCGTTCGCTGCTGCCAAAGGCCCCGCTGTGGGTCGCGCCGACCGCTGTCGCGCCGGCCGGGCGGGACCAGTCCGCCACGCCTGCTGTCGCACCGGCGACCGATCCGGCGTCAGCACCGCCGACACCGGCAGCCGCACCACCGCCACCGACACCGGCAGCCGCACCACCACCGGCGCCCCGCGCACCGGCACCGACGCCGGTTGAGGAGTCCTGGCCGCGTCCCCCCGGCCAGTGACCCCGGCGGTTCCAGCCGGAGCTCCGACACCGGCTCAGCGGTAGACCGCCCGCTGCGCCGCCGACACCACGGCCCCGTACATCCACCCGGTCGCCGCGCGGTCGCGGACCAGCGCCGCCCGCGCGGCGTTCGACCCGGGCGCGCCATGCACCCCGCCGCCGGGGTGCGCCGACGCCGAGGCGAGAAAGAGCCGGTCGACCGGGGTGTCCGCGCGGCCAAGGCCGGGCACCGGCCGGAAGAACAGCTGCTGGTACGCAGCCGAGGTGCCGCCACCGACCGCTCCCCCGACCAGGCTCGGATTGTGCTCCTGCAGGTCCACCGGACCGGCCACATGACGGGCTTGGACCAGGGCGCCGAAGCCCGGCGCCTGCCGCTGCAGCACCGCCTCCATCCGCGCGACGTGTTCGACGATCTCCTCGGGGTGCCACCGGGTCCGGTGCGGCAGGTGCGTGTACGCCCACAGCGACTCGGTGCCCGTCGGCGATCGCTGCGGGTCGGTGGTGGTCAGCTGGCCGAGCAGCAGGAACGGGTCACGGGGCACCTCGTCGCAGGCCAATTCGGCGGCGTACCGGGTCAGGCCGTCCAGGTCGGCCCCGAGGTGCACGGTACCGGCGGTGGCGACCGCCGGATTGCGCCACGGCATCGGGCCGGCGAGCGCCCAGTCAACCTTCACCGTCGACCCGTCCCACCGGAACCGGCGCAGGTCGTCGACCATCCTGGGAGGCAGCCACCGGTCGCCGACCAGGTCGAGCAGCAGCGCCGGAGCGGGAACGTCGGCGAGCACCGCCCGCCGGGCCCGCCACCGCCGGCCGTCGACGGTACGCACGCCGACCGCCCGGCTGCGGGCGATCAGCACCCGGTCGGCGGCGGCGCCGGTGACCAGCCGGCCGCCCCGGGAACGCAGCCGGGCGACCAACGCGTCGGTGATCCGTTGCGCGCCGCCCGCCGGTACCGGCCAGCCGATCTCCTGACCGAGCATGGTCAGCAGCCAGCCGTACACGCCGGACGCGACATCGTCGGGGGCCAGGTCGGTGTGCAGCGCGCAACCGGCGAGCAGCGCCGGACCGCCGGCGCCGGCGAAGGTCTCCCGGCCTAGTTGGCGGACCGGCAGCACCAGGCGCCGGGCCAGCCGCAGCGATCCGGCGGTCCGGAGCCGGCGCAGCAGCGCGGCGCCGGCCCGCACCGGCGGGAACGGGGTGAACAGCGCATCGATCAGCGGCGCCGACACGGCCCGCCACTCGGCGTACGCCGACAGCCAGCGCTCGCCGTCGCCGTCGGCGAATGCTTCCAGCGACTCGGCGGTCCGCCGTGGGTCCAGGTTGACCACCGCCGCGCGGTCGTCCGGCAGCAGGTGGGCGAAGACGTCCGGAGCGTGCCGCCAGCGCAGCCCGAACTCGGCCAGCCGCAGCTCCCGCAGCACCGGCGAGGCGAATCCGAGCGGATAGAACGAGCTGTACAGATCACTGAGATAGCCGGGGGCGGTCACCTCGGCGGACCGGACCGCACCACCCGGCGCCCCGGTCGCCTCCAGGACCAGCACGTCCCAGCCGGCGTCGGCGAGCAGGTTGGCGGCGACCAGGCCGTTGTGTCCGGCGCCGATGACGACCGCGTCCGCCGTCTCCACATCCGTTTCTGCCATCTCCGCGCGGCTACCCCGGCCGGGCGCGGCCAAACGTTTACCGGCGCGACCTCCGGGAACGACCGCCGGATGTACGACGTGGAGCAGTTCATCGACGGTGGGTGGGGGCGGTTCGGCGACGGTGCCGAGATCGTCGTCGAGGACCCGTCCGAGGGCACCCCGGTCAGCCGCAGTCCGCTCGCCACCGAGGCGAACGTCGACACGGCGGTGAAGTCGGCCCGCGAGGCGGCGCCGGGGTGGGCTGCGACACCGGCGGCGGATCGGGCCGCCGCGCTGCGACGAATCGCGGACGCTCTGGCCGGTGCCACCGACCAGGTGGCCGAGGCGCAGAGTGCGGAGATGGGCAAGCCGTTGGCTGGGGCTCGGGCCGGGATCGCTGCCGGTGTCGCGACCCTGCGGCAGTACGCCGAACTGGGGCCGGTGCACCGGGGTCGGGCGCTGGCCGGCGACCCGGCCGCCCTGGATCTGATGGCGTACGTGCCGCGTGGGGTGGTGGCGGTGCTGACGCCGTGGAACGACCCGGTAGCGGTGGCCTGCGGGCTGCTCGGCGCGGCGCTGGTGACCGGCAACACGGTGGTGCACAAGCCGAGTGAACGCTGCCCGGCGACCGGCGCGCTGCTCGCCCGGATGGTCGCCGACGAGGTTCCCGACGGGGTCTTCGCCCTGCTGACCGGCGACGGGGGCGTCGGTGCCCGGATCGCCGCCTCCGACGGGGTGGACCTGGTCGCCCACGTCGGGGCGACCGACACCGGGCGGGCGGTCGCCGAGGCGTGCGCCCGGACCGGGGCCAAGGTGCTGCGGGAGAACGGCGGCAGCGACGCGCTGGTCGTCGACGAGGGCGTCGATCCGCGATGGGCCGCGCAGCAGGCGGCGGCCGGCGCGTTGGCCAACTCGGGCCAGGTATGTGTCAGCGTGGAGCGGATCTATGTACACAGCACGGTGGCGGAGCCGTTCGTCGAGGCGCTCACCGGCCTCTGCTCGGGGATGCGGTTGGGGCCTGCCCGTGACCCGTACACCGAGCTGGGTCCGCTGGTGGACCGCCGGCACCGCGACCAGGTGCATGCGCAGGTCTCGGCGGCGCTGGCGGCCGGGGCGACGGCGCGGTGCGGGGGCCGGATCCCGGACGGGCCCGGTGCCTTCTACCCGCCGACGGTGCTGACCGGATGCACAGATGACATGGCGGTGATGCGGCAGGAGACGTTCGGCCCGGTCGCCCCGGTGATGACGGTGGGGTCGTTCGACGAGGCGCTGTCCCGGGCGGCGGCTTCCCCGT